>NZ_JAATEP010000008.1:0-290994 GCF_012034275.1 Nonomuraea composti
TGCCGGCGACCGCTGGCGCGTCACCGTCGGCCCGCTCGACCCGTGGTTCTACTACTACCAGCTGATCGTGGACGGGGTTTCGGCCAAGGACGTGTCGAACCCGACGAAGGTGACCTCCGAGCCGAACTGGAGCACCTTCTTCGTGCCGGGGAAGCGTGCCCGCCTCCTCTCGGACGTCCCCGCAGGCCAGGGCGGCAAGGTCGAGAGCATGACCTACCGCAGCACCGTGGCCAACGCGGACCGCACCGCGCTGGTGTGGACCCCGCCCGGCTACGACCCGGACCGCGCCGAGCCGTACCCCGTCCTCTACCTCCAGCACGGCAGCGGCCAGAGCTACACGGACTGGGTCGAGATGGGCCGCGCCAAGCAGATCCTCGACCACCGGTTCCTCGACGGGGACCTGGTGCCGATGGTCGTCGTCATGGGCAACGGCAACGTGCCCGACTTCGGCAAGGAACTGCTGGAGAACATCGTCCCGGCCGCCCGCTCCCACTACCACGTCTCCTCCGACCCATCCCAGCAGGCCCTCGCCGGCCTGTCCATGGGAGGCGTCCAGACGTTCGGGGTGCTCAAGGCGCACCCGGGCCAGTTCGCCTACATCGGGGTGTTCTCGGGCTGGTTCGGCGACGAGACAGGGGTCGACGCGGCGGCGATCAACAAGGGCACCAAGCTGCTGCGCCTGTACGTCGGTGACCGCACGGACTTCGTGTACCCGTTCTTCACGGCGTCACTGGCCACGCTGGACAGGCTCGGCATCCGCTACGAGTTCGACGGGGTCACCCCCGGGCCGCACGGCTGGGACGTGTGGCAGAACAACCTCATCGACCTGGCTCCGCGCCTGTTCAAGCGCTAGAGCGGCGAGCCGGCCGCGCGCACCTTCCTCGACCACCAGGAGGCCCGCGCCACCGGCTCAGCAGCTCACGCTGCTCACAGCAGATCTGCCGCAGGCAGATCGTGTCGACTCCGGTCCCGGCGGCCTCACAAGATGGACGCATGAGCGAAGAGTCGAAACTCCCCTTGTTCAACCCGCGGGTCAGGCGCGAGCTGTACGAGCAGCGTGTCCTCGTTCTCGACGGCCCTCTCGACGACGACAACGGGACGCTGCTGGCCACCCAGTTGATGGCTCTCGCCACGCAGGACGCGTCGGCCGACATCTCCTTGTGGATCCACTCCCCCGGCGGCTCGGTCCCGTCGATGCTGGCGATCCGCGACATCATGCGCATCATCCCCTGTGACGTGTCGACCCTCGTGCTGGGCATCGCCTACAGCGCCGGGCAGTTCCTGCTGTCGTCGGGAACGCGGGGGAAGCGCCGCGCCCTGCCGCACTCCCGCGTGCTGATGCACCAGGGCTCGGCGGGGATCGGCGGCACCGCGGTCGACATCGAGCTGCAGGCGGGCGACCTCCGGCACACCCGCGACACGGTGCTCGGCCTGATCGCCGAGGACACGGGCCAGCCCGTCGAGCGCATCTTCGAGGACTCCCTGCACGATCGCTGGTACACGGCGCAGGAGGCCCTGGACTACGGCTTCATCGACGCGATCGTGCAGAACTTCGACGAGATCGCGCCACAACATCGCCCACGGCCCGGATTCGGCGTCACCCAAGGAGTCGGCCAGTGACCAGCTACACGATCCCGAACGTCATCGCCCAGCACCCTCGTGGCGAGCGGATCATGGACGTCTACTCGCACCTGCTCACCGAGCGGATCGTCTACCTGGGCACCGCGATCGACGCGGGCGTCGCGAACGCCCTCATCGCGCAGCTGATCTTCCTGGAATCGGACAACCCCGACGCGGAGATCCAGTTCTACATCAACTGCGAAGGCGGAGACCCGAGCGCGATGCTCGCGATCTACGACACCATGCGCCATATCCGCCCGCGCGTCTCGACCACCTGTGTGGGACAGGCGGTCGCGGTGGGTGCCGTGCTCCTCGCCGCGGGCGCCGAAGGAAAGCGGGCCGCCCTCCCGCACGCCCGGATCATCCTGCACCAGCCGGCGGCCCAGGGCCGCGGCACGATCCCCGACCTGATCCTCCAGGCCGACGAGGTCGTACGCGTCCGGGCCGACATCGAGCGCATCCTCGCCCGGCACACCGGCCAGACGGTCGAGACCCTGCGCGCCGACACCGACCACGACCGCGTGTTCACCGCCCAAGCGGCCCTGGAGTACGGGCTCCTCGACCAGATCATCGAGGAGCGCTCGTAACCCGAGACCGGCCGCGCTAGGCGGCCAGCGCGTACACCGTCGCCGCCGCCGAGCAGGTGGCCCCCCTCGACGCGCCGTGCTGAGCGGGCCGCAGGCTCTCGGCGACGGCAAGGGTCAGATCGACCAGCGTCACATCCAGCGCACCGGCGACCGCGGCGATCATCTCGCTCGACGGCTCCTTGACGCCCCGTTCGATCTCGGACAGATACTGCGGCGAGACCCCGGCACGACGTGCCGTCTCGCTCAGCTTCTCGCCCCGCTCATGGCGAAGCCCTCTCAAGCACTCACCGAGCACGTGCCGCCACAGCGGCTCGCCGGCCGGGAAGGGCTTGGGGGCGGTCCGATCGAACACTGGACGCGACGGGATGGATGAGGCCATACCTCACCATAAATAGCCAGGGCGTTCGGGCTCTGCCGGCTTCGCGCAGAGCGGAACCAGCCCCCTTCACCGAGCGACCGCCGCTCGGTGAAGGGCGCTATGCCTCGTAGAGATCCCTCTCGCTCAGGACCAGGTCGCCGAGCCCTGCCGGCGACCGTCCTGGGCATGATCAAGAGCATCCATGCCCGGCGATCCCCGCGGGACATGGCCGTTTTCCGGAGCGATTCGCCTATTCGGTGCGGCGCAGGTCCATGCTGTCGGATCCGTGCCACCGGTTGTTCGCGGCTGCCTGCCGGGCCCGCTCGGCCGGCTCGCCGGTCAGGCCGGTGCGCTCGATGCACCACTCGACCCACTCGGGCAGGAGGTCGAGGGCGGCCTCGGCGTACTCGTCGGCGTACCCGTCCGCGACGAGGATCACGGTGTGCTCGATCCGATGCGGAGAGCAGGCGTAGTAGCCGGGCCCGGACAGGTCGGACCAGTTGTCGGCGAGCGTGGCGACGTCTTCCCGTTCGGGCCTGCGGCCGTCCCGGTCGCGCAGCCAGGCGGCGAAGTCGTCGATGATCGGGATGAGGTCCGGACCGGCCTCGGGCGCGACGGTGAACGGCTCGCAGAGGGCTCTGGCGCGCTGACGCTGGCGGAAAAGCTCGGCGATGAACTGTCGCGACTCGGTGCCGATCATCAGCGCACTCAGGAGGTCGGAACGGCACAGCGGATCCACCAGGTCACGGACGGTGACCTGGTCACACGGGGCCGGGCGGGTGGAGTCGGGTGCCGCGTGCGCCCCCACGGCGGCTCGCCATTCGGCGAACGCCTCCTCCGCTGAGGCGAAGACGGCGGCGTGCACGACCCGGTCGCCGGTGCAGCGGTCGATGTCCCAGCAGTACCAGTGCGGGTCCTCCCCATCCCAGGCGAAGGGGGCCACGAGCGCGTGGCGCGAGCCGTACACGTCGGTCAGCAGCAGCGGCTCTCCGGCCGGAGCCGCCCGCAGGACCTCACCCGGCCACCCCGGAACGGCACCGGCCTCGGCCAGAGCTGCGGTGCTGTCCTCGACGGCTTCGCGGACGGCGAGGTCGGGGTCGCGGCGCAACATCTCCCCGCCGGACGGCGGCGTCATCGCGGCGAGCCCGTGCAGCAGCCGCCACAGGTCGTCCACCTGCCCGCCGGCGCGTGCGGCGTGCCGGATCCGGTCACGGACGAGGTCGGCCAGCGAGGCCAGGTACTGGTCCCAGTGGAAACCCATGGTCTCGGCCTGGGTGCGCGCCCACATCTCCTCGCCGACCAGGTCGACGACCGCGCTCTCCAGCCGCAGCGGCGAGCCGACGGGCAGACCGGCGAGGCGCTCGATGATCGCACGATGGGAGCCCGGCCACCACTGATCCCCGGCGGTCCCCAGCAGCGACTCGAACACCGACGAACGAGCATCAGGCGAGGGCTGACGGGCGGCGAGTTGCTGCGCGCGCCGGGCGGGGTTGCCACTGACCCCGCGCGTGGGGCTCGCCTTCCCTTTACGCTTCTTCGCCACGGCGCCGATCCTACGGCGTTCAGAGGGCGGCGAGGAAAGCGCGCATTTCGAGCAGGTCCACCTTCTCCACGTCCTCGGGCCGGATGACCACGGTGAGCCGGCGGCAGACCGGACGCATCCTGGAGTGGGCGACGAAGGACAGGATGATCACTTTGAGCAGGTTCTCCCGGTCGAGGGCATGCACCCGCGCCAGCTCCGCCCCCATGACGGGCACCGCCACGTGACCGAGCTGGCTGCGGTCCCCGACCGCGGCCCACAGCCGGGCCAAGCCGGCCCACAGGTCGTCGACGGACGAGCGCGCCACCAGGTCGTTGCCCATCCTGCTGTAGGCGAGGCAGTAGATCCGGCGCCGCGGCGAGCCGATCACGGCGACGGTGCCGAGAGGGTAGCGATCCCGCTTGCCGCGCGGCTTGGACTCCGCGGGCTCGGTGGCGACCGGGACGGTGGCGGCGAGGGCCCGTTTCAGCTCTCCGTCCAGCCGCGCGAGATCATCCTCGTACAGGCGGCTGAGCAGCTGTCCTTGCAGGCTGTTGCGATTGATGATGATGTCGTCGGTGGTGTCCAGGTCGAAGGTGTCGGTGAAGCCGACCACCAGATCCGCCTCCTGGGCGAACAGGTCGCCGACCTGGATGGTGATCGTCATGTCGGGGTGGGGGAAGTCGCGCGACACCCGGCCGCGCGAATAGGCGGCCAGGACGCCCCAGGCCAGGCAGGCCGCCAGCGAGATCGCCGTCACGCCGCCGGGATTGCCGAACCGCACGCCGAACACCTGGCCGACGAACTGGACGCCGGCCGAGACGACGCCGAAGGCGATGAAGAACTGCGTCGCCAGCAACACCCGGCCCCGGGACGTGCGGACGACCTGCCGCAGGCCGTGGATCAGGCCCACCGGTCATCGTCCCCGTCGCGGGGGCCGGCGGGTGTAGGCGGCCAGGTCCCGGAGCAGGCTCGGTTCGACGTAGTCCACGCCCGTCCCGGACAGGCGGCAGCCCGCGGTCTCCAGTCGCTGCCGGATCTTCAGCACGCTCGTCGCGGAGCCGTCGACCTGGACATGGTTCAGCCCGGCGATGTCGGAGAAGGGCCGCACCCGGCCCAGTCGCAGCAGGAGCGTGCGCGCCGGGGCGACCCCGAACGCCATGCCGGCCTCGAACAGCACGTTCGGCCGCGGCTGGCACTGCTGGTCGTGGTCGCCGTGGTCGCCGTGGTCGCCGGCGAGCTCGGGGTGCAGCCGGACGATGTCGTCGGGCGTCATCACCACGACCACCGCCTGCGCCGTCCCGAACGCCCGCCCGACGACGTCCAGGAGGTGCGGGCTCATGGTCGCGGTCTCGCGGACGAGGGTCTCCCATTCGAGCGGCTCCAGGCCCATGCGGCGCAGCAGGTCGAAGACGCGCAACCGTGCCTGCTCGTCCCGCCCGTGGATCACGAAGACCTTACGCTCCTTCTCCGGTACGGGCGCGTGACCGACCGGCGCGAGCTCGGTCGCGTCGTCGTCCGGCGGCGGGGTGCCGTAGGTCGTCGCCCGCGCCCCGGGCCCGGCTGCGAGGGAGGATCCGGTCACGTACCCACCGCTCACCTGGATGCCGTAGTTGTCGGCCACGATGCCTCACTTCTCCTTCTGCTTGCCCTTTTTGCTCCTGTTGTCGCTCGGCGCGGGCATATGGGTGGTTGCCTGCGCGTTGTCCCCTGCCGCGACGCTGCTTCCGCTGATGGAGCTGCCGCCGGTCACCAGGACCCCGTTGTTGAGAATGGTCGTCTGCCGCTCGATCAGCTCCCCGGTGTGCACGTTGCGCTCGTCCAAGAACTCCACCATGGCGTCGAAGATGCGCTGCTCGACGACCTTCGTGTACATCTCGCTGTCGAGCTTCTGGAAATAGCGCTGGTACCGCGAGTCGCTGGCCTCCTCGCGGACGCAGTAGGAGGCGCCGTGGTTGAAACTGCGGTCCTGCGGGGCGACGGCCGGCTCGGCCAGGGCGCTGCGGTCCCGTACGAACTCCGACAGGTGACCGAACACGTCCATGACGCCACCGAAGAGGCCGATGCTGCGTACCGCCAGCCAGGCGAGGCTCCACGGCGACGTGATCGGGCGAACCTTGTCGTACTTGTGGAAGCGCGCCTGCAACGGTGTGAGCACGGAATGGCTCGCCTCGATGAACAGGTTCTGCTGCACGATCGCGAACCGCAGGAAGATGGTGAGCGCCAGCTCACCGTCCCAGCCGATCAACCGGATCACCGTGTACGGGCGTGCCCGGCCGTCCCGCTCCGCCAGCAGCTCGTCGATCTTGGTGTCCCCGACACCCGGAAGGGGACAGCCGGTGTCGTCGACATAACCATCGTCTTTCCAGACGTCGCGGCCACTGACGAAGATCCGGTCCGTGACTTCAAGGCCTTTCCAGTTGAGCGCCCGCACCTGCGCCGCCACGCGCTCCCGGATGTCGTGAACCTCGAAGGGCTTCGTGGGGGCTCCCTCGTACCGGGGTTTGGTGACGTCGATGGCGAACGACCAGCCGCCGATGACCTGCCCGTACCCCGTGAACGGCTCGAACTTGCGGTAGATCGACAGGTTGCCCCGCGTCAGCTCCTCGATCTGCGCGATCCGCCGGCGCAGCAGGGGCTTCACCGGGTTGGGCGCCCCCTCCGGCGAGAAATGGCCGGGCCTGAGGGACACCGTGATCGCGCGGTTCAAGGTCAGCCCGTAGACGAACCTCACCAGGGTGTTGCCGAGCAGCATCGAGCCCAGCGCCCACGGAAGCAGGCGGAGGGGCGCCAACGACAACGTGTGGATCGCGACGGCGATCGCGCCCAACGCCGTGAACAGGCCGGACAGGCTGAACGCGGCCAGACCGCAGTCACGCAGGGCCCGGCGCCGCCGGCCCGCGCACGCGTGTCGCAGCACCGCCGGGATGTCCACGCCAGGCGACGTCGCGATACCGCGCCGCGGCTGACGGACGATGTGGTCGAAGAGCCGTTGGGCGAAGACGAAGTCGGCCTGTGCGGCGCAGCACAGGTGCCGGGTCACCTCGTCGTCCGCCCGTTTGATGTCCCTGGCGTGGCGGCGCAGGAAGACCGAAGCCAGAGACGGCGGACGATCGTCAGGGGGCGCTTCGAGGCTGAGCTCGGTGAGCGGGCACGGGGGGCAGGCGCCGGCATCCGACGAGTGCCCCGGACAGAGCGTGCACAGTGTGTTTTTGCGCATTCCTCGCGCACTCCTTCACTGGTACGTGTCCCCTCGTACTGAGGAGTGATCCGCGATCAGGAATACGTCGTACGGCGGTGATCGCCCGCTTTCCAGCGGCGTGCAAACCAGCCGGGGTCCCGGCACCGGCGGGTGCCCCTCGGCCGCCTCGCGACGCTGAAGAAGTCATCGCAGGAACGGTCAACGAATACCACTACGCGGGTCACACGGGACGACCGAGTTTCTTGGCGCCCACGTCACCAGCCCCTGATCGACGATCATCGGCCAGGGTCCGCTGGCGCCTGCTTGGCCCGAGGTCGATTCACGCGTGAGTCAGTCGCGGCGGCTGAACAGGTGGCCGATGCCGCCCGCGAGGGCGATCGCCATCATCCAGCCGAAGATGATCACTGCCCACACCCAGTACCAAAGCACCTTGCCCAGCGGCGACACCGCGAAGTCCGGCAGCCAGTAGGTCACCTGGCGCAGGTTGACCACCGGCAGCAGCAACTCCATGGAGTAGATGGACGGCACGAAGCACGGATAGCTCGCCGTGCACTCGTACACCTGGGGACGGGGGCCGCCCTGCCCGGCGGCAGCGGCGATCATGAGCCCCTGCCCTTGGGCCAGGGTGAACAGGAACCAGGAGACGACCCAGCACAGCACCGCCAGCAGTAGCAGGCGGTGGAAGGCGTAGCCGTAGCTGACGGACTTGTCGAGGAACCAGTTCCACAGCCGCAGGAGCGGACCGCCGAGGTTCCAGACGCGGCCGTTCGAGCCGTCCCGCCGCAGTTTCAGGTCCGGCTGGCGCCTCCGTTGCCGCTGGAGTTCGATGGCGATCCGCCTGGCCTTGTCGCTGTGGCCGTCACCTTGGTAGATGCGGACGAGCCGCTGGTAGACGTCGGGGGCGAAGGCCGCCGAGCGGAGCCAGCCCAGACGCTGACTGATCGTGATCCGCGTGTCGGGCGAGATCCCCTCGTCGTCGACCTCGTCGAAAGCGAACCCAGCGAGGGTCGTCGCGTGCTCACCTGGCCAGGAGGCCGGCAGATCCTGGAGGTTGCCGACGTGCGAATGGGAGACGTCCACCGCCTTCGGGGTTTCCTGGGGACGCCAGATGAAGTTCGTGCCGACCTTCATGCATCGGGCGTAGAACTCGTCGATCTTGGCGTGGGTGCAGTCGAGCTGGCGGGCCACCGATGCCTGATGCAGCAGAACCTTGCCCTTGGCGACGAACTTCTCGTTGAGGTAGACACTGCCGCGGCAGACCAGTCCCTCCGCGACGAGAGCGTCGTCGCCCACGTTGTGGAAACGCCCATTGGTGCAGTTGAGTTCGCTCTCAATGGTGGTGTTGATGAGCTCCACCATGCCCTCGGCCTTGAATCCGTCGTTGAGGAAGACGGCGCCGCCACAGATCAGTCCATTGACCGACAGGGCGGGGTGTGTCCTGTCGCCCTTGAAGGTGCCGCGGGTGCAGTTGAGCTCCGTCGCGATGCGGGCCCTGAGGAGCTGCACCGTCCCCTCGGCCTTGAAGCCGTCGTTCAGGTATACCGTGCCGTGGCAGATCAGACCGTTAGCCGTCAGGGCGATCTTGCCGGGATTGCAGATCCGGCCCCCTGAACAGCTCAGCTCGCGTGCGATCCTGGCGACGTGAAGGGTGACACCGCCCTTGATCACACAGCCGTCGCCCAGGCGGATCTCGCCGCAATTCACGCCATTGGCGCTGAGGGCGATGTCGCCCTTGTTGCTGAACCTGCCTCCATTGCAGCTGAGCCGGTCGGTGATCGTGCTGCCGTCCAGGCGTACCTTCCCCTTCGCGCGAAACTGGTACTGCATCAGCACGGCGTCGGCCGTCAGGTGCTCCGCCTCGATCACCGCCTGGTCCGGAGGCGGGTCGGCGAACGTGCCTCCCGTACAGTTGATCTCTCCCCTGACGTTCGCCTCGCTCAACAGGACCATCCCGTGGGCCTCGAAGCCGCCTCTGAGATAGAGGCCGGTGGCGACCTGGACGCCCTCCGCCATGAGGGCGTACCTGCCGGGGTTGACGAAGTGGCCCAGCCTGGCGTGCAGCGCGCCTATCCTGGCCAGCCGCAACCGCAGCTCGCCTTCGGAGCGAAATGCGGCTCCGCACAGGAACTCGCCGTCCAGCGCCAGGTGCGAGGCATCGATGGTACGCCCCGATGGGTTGCGCAGCTGCGCTCCCCGGGCGTTGATGGTGCCTTTGATCTGGGCGGCGACGATGGTGATCTCCCCGTCGGCCGCGAATCCCTCGTCGAGTTGCACGCCGCCTTCGACCTGGAGGTTGCGGCCATCCAGGGCCGGGCCGTCCGTTGCTTCGAACGTGCTGCCTGTACAGCGCAGGTTGCCGTTCAGCCGCCCCCGCATGAGCGAGATCGCGCCGACGTTGTGGACCCGCTGCAGAATGAGATGACCCTCCGTACGCAGGTTCGGGGCGTTGAGTCCGTGCATTTCGCAGTCCACGAAGATGAGGTCGCCGTCGGCTTGCGTGGCGGTGAGGTCGATCGCGCCACTGAACGTGCAGTTGGCGAAGCACAGTGCCCGGGACAGCCGCATTCTCGACAACTTGAGATCCCCGATGATGGCACGATCTTTGTACTCCACCGGATGGCCGTCGCCGGCCTTCATTTTCTCGTTGATGTCGGTGAGCAAATCGGGCGCCTTGATTTCCTGGAGGAGGACCATTCGCGCAGTATCGCCAGGACAGGCGTTGCGCCGCATCGGGAGCGAGGCTAGGGATGCCCCTAGGATGGTCCGGAGATTTGGCATAAGGGTGGCACGCGTTCTGCCGGGCGAAGCGGCCAGGGCGCCCATCCACGATCCGCTCCATCGGCACCCTCATCTGCCCCGTGGCGTCCATCCCTGACCGCATCCATAGCGAATCGCCGATCTGAACATATGCCGACCAGACGGGCTCGGCGACGTTCTGCACGCGTACACGCATACCGCTTGAAGTGTTTCGTGGGCGTTGGCAGCCCATACAGCCCTCTGAGCACGCGGCGCGCCGGTAATGCATTCATGATCAAAGACGACACGTATGCAGAGCGGCACGACGCCCGGGAGGGGGAGCGATGGACCCGATCGGGCCGGGCGCGGGGACGGCCCGGGTGCTGGAGGCGCGGCGTGACGGCGACGCCGGCGCAGGGAAGGCGTCGGCGGGTTCCTGGCACGTACGGCTCCAGCGTCTACCGCGCAAGGGCCGGCACATCGCCAGGAGGTGATCCGCACGAACCCGGACCCGGGCACCAGCGACACTTCGCGCGGCGCTCCGGAAGGGGCAGGCCCGCGGCAGGAGGCGTACGCGTCCGGTCAGGCGCGCATCTACCAGGCGGGCCGGGACCAGCACTTCCACTACGGTGACGGCCCGGACGCGCGTCGGCGGGCCCGCCCGGGCAGCGTGGACGTCGAGTGCCCCTACCCTGGGCTGGCGGCGTTCGGGCCGGAGCAGGCCCGCTGGTTCTTCGGACGGGACGCGCTGATCGCCGAGCTGCTCGCCCGGCTCGACCGGCGCCTGCTGGGCTCCGGCGGCATCCAGGCGGTGGTGGCGCCGTCGGGGGCGGGGAAGTCCTCGCTGCTGCGCGCCGGCCTGCTGCCAAGGCTGGCGGCCTCGGCTCTGCCCGGCTCCCATCGCTGGCCGGTCCTGCTGTTCAGGCCCACGGACGACCCCATCGGCGCCTTGGCCGCCCAGCTCTGCTCTCTGACGGGCGCGGACCGGGCCGAGACCGCCGAGCGACTCGGCGTCGATCCCGCCGCGGGCGCGGCGATGCTGGCCGAGTACGCCGGCGATGACGACGGGATGCGAGTCGTCGTGGTGGTGGATCAGTTCGAGGAGTTGTTCACGGCGTGCGACGACGAGCGCCGCCGTCGCCAGTTCATCGACGTGCTGACCCGGATCGCCGGTTCCGCGGCGGCGAGGCCGGCCGGGGTCGTGGTCATCGGGCTGCGGGCCGATTTCTACGCGGCCTGCGCCGGGCATCCAGGGTTGCGTGCGGCTCTGGAGGACGCGCCGCTGCTGGTGGGCGCGATGTCGCTCGCGGAGGTACGGGAGGCGATCGTCTACCCCGCGCAGGACGTGGGGCTGGACATCGAACCCGGCCTGGTCGAGCTGCTTCTGCGCGACCTCGGCTCATCCGGCGGTACAGGCGACGGCTCCGGTACAGGCGACGGCTCCGGAGCCCGCGGCCGGGAGGAGCCGGCCGGTTACGAGGCCGGACGGCTCCCGCTGCTCGCGCACGCCCTGCGGATGAGCTGGCAGCAGCGCCACGGCGCTACGCTCACGGTCGAGGGATACCAGGCCACCGGCGGCATCCAGCGTGCCCTGGCCACCACCGCCGACCAGGCGATCGATGGCCTGGACGCCGCCGGGCAAGCCAGGGCCCGCGCCGTGTTCCTGCGACTGGTACGGATCGGCGAAGGCGCGGACGACACCCGGCGACGGGTGGCGTGGGCGGAGTTGGCGGAGGCGTTCGGAGAGCCGGCGGCCACGTCCGCCGTCGTGGACGTCTTCACGGAGGCCCGGCTGCTGTCCCGGCACACGGACACCGTGGAGATCGTGCACGAGGCCCTGTTGCGTGGCTGGCCGCGGCTTCGCCGGTGGATCGACGCCGACAGGGCGGGCCGGGTCGTACACCAGGACCTCGAAGAGGAGGCGGCCGCGTGGGAGCGGGCGGACCGCGATCCCGCCCTGCTGTACCGGGGCAGCCGCCTGGAGGTCGCCCGGACCTGGGCGGCCTCGGCCCCGGCCGGCGACATCAGCGTGGCGGCGCGGGAGTTTCTGACGGCCGGCGTCCGGCAGCACCGCCGTACGGCGCGGCTGCGCGCCGGCGTCATCGCCGCCCTGACCGTGCTGGCCGTGGTCGCCGCCACCACCGCTGTGATGGCCGTACGCTCGCAGGGCGAGGCGGAGCTCCAGCGGGACACGGCCACCTACAACCGCGTCCTGGCGGAGGCGGACCGGCTCGCCGACACCGACATCTCCCTGTCGGCCCAGCTCACCCTCGTCGCACACCGCATGAAACCCGGAGACGACACCTACACCCAGGTGCTCAACCTCCAGCACACCCCGCTGTCCATCCTGCTGTCCGGCCGGGACACCGGGATCGACACGGTGGCGTTCGGCATGAACGGGCGAGTTCTCGCCGCCGCCGGGGCCGACGGACAGGTGCGACTGTACGACGTCGCCGATCCCCTCAAGCCACGGCCGCTGGGCCGCACCCCCGCCGAGCCCGCCGACGGCTTCAGAAAGGTGGCGTTCAGCCCGGACGGCCGTACTCTCGCCGGTGCGGGCAACGACGGCACGGTGCGGCTGTGGGACGTCCGCGACCCGGTGCGGCCCCAGCCGCTGCACCCCCTCCCCAGACGGAACGAGTACCTGACCTCGCTCGCGTTCAGCCCTCACGGACACGTCCTGGCCGTCGGGGACACGCAGGTGCGGCTGTGGGACGTCCGCGATCCGGCCCGGCCGAAACCACTGGCGCGAGTACCCGCCCACGTCGCCGGCAACGTGTACTCGCTGGCGTTCAGCCCCGACGGGCTCAAGCTGGCCGTCGGCGACAACGACAGCACGATACGGTGCTGGTACCTCGACGACCCGGCCCACCCGCGTCCGATGGGACGGCCCATCAGGCACGACGGCTTCCTCAGCTCGGTCAACGCGCTGGCGTTCAGCTCCGACGGCACGGAGCTGGCCAGCGCGAGCGACGACATCCGGCGGTGGGAACCGGTCGGCGGGACCATGGCCAGCCGGCCGCTCGGAGGAACCAGCGACGACATCTCCGACGTGGCCTATAGTCCCGACGGTTACACTTTCGCCGGCACGGACGGCAGAGTCATCAGGTTGTGGAACATCGCCGGCCAGAGCGAACTCCGGCAGATCGGGCGGACACTCACCGGCCACACCGGGCAGGTCAAGTCGCTGGGGTTCAGCCCGGACGGCCGTACGCTCGCCAGCGGGTCCGATGACGGGACGGTGCGGTTGTGGAACGTCCAGGCTGGTCGCCTCACCGACCGGTCGATGTCCCTCAACGAAGTGGCCTTCAGCCCGGACAGCAGAACTCTCGCCGCCTTCGACGACTTGAATCCCCACATCTGGGACATAACGCGGCCCACTCGGCCGAAGCCCCTCGGCCTGTTTCCCACGTGGCCGACCGACAGGACCCCGGGCATCAACGGATACGTCGCCGTTGACGCCGGCTGGCGCACACTGGCCACCATCGGCGACGAGCGGGACGGAAACCGTTCCCTCCGCCTGTGGCGTCTCAGAGCGCCATACCTCACCGAACGACTCGGCCCCCCTCTCGCTCCCCGGGACAGCTTCCAGTCGGTGTGGTTCAGCCCGGGCGGACGGCTCATGGCCGCCGTCACCACCGACAGCTCGGTCCTGCTGTGGGATCTCGCCGACCCCGCGCATCCCAAGGGGCCGACGGTGCTGCACGGCCCGTCCGAGGGCATCCCCTCACCGGCGTTCGCCCCTGACGGCCGCACCCTGGCCCTGGCCGTGGACGGAGTGATCCGGTTGTGGGACGTGACCGATCCCGCGCGTCCATCCGGCACGCGAACCCTGCCGGACCTTCCCGACACGGCCACGTCCCTGGCGTTCAGTCCCGACGGCAGAACGCTGGCCGGCACGATGGACAGATGGATCAAGCTGTGGAATGTCACCGATCCTGTACGCCCGCCGCAGGCCCTGGCCGGGCCCGACGACGGCCTCGGGGCCGTCGCGTTCAGCCCCGACGGGCATACCCTCGCAGGCGCGGGCTATGACGGGACCGTGTGGTTGTGGCGGGTGCTCGGTCCAGGACGCGCAGAACTCCGCGGCAGACCACTGCACGGCCACACGGGCACCGTCTCGTCCGTGACCTTCAGCCCGGACGGGCGCCTGCTCGCCAGCGCAGGGCAGGATCAGTCCGTCCAGCTGTGGGAACTGGACGCGGAGAGCAACATCCGCGGCATCTGCGCCGCCACGGCCGGCGCCATGACACCCGACGTCTGGCGCCGGTACGTGGGCGCGGACGCCTCCTACGACCCGCCCTGCAGCTGACCCGGCCCAGGCGGTGCTACAGCAGAACGGGACGTCAGCGAGGAATGACCGCCATGCCCCGCAAAAGCATTTTTATGCACACAAGGAGTCGGGAATCCGCGACAAGTCAAGCACTATCCAGGACTTACGGTCAGACGAGGTCCAGTACAGGAGCGGTTCCTCTGGACTGGCCGCCCGCTCGCCACCCCTGAACACGTCGTAATCGGCACTGCCCTTCAGCAGCCCGCCGATCCTCCCTGACTTCTCCGTGCACCGATCGTATAAAACCGGCTGTGGCCCAGGATGCTTCGCCGTATGGCGCCTCTCCTTGTCGCCATTCACATACGGCCCCCCGAAAAGACCGAACCGATCGTTCATCAGGGGCCCTCCGTACGACGCCACGACTTCTCGGCGTTCCGTCCCGTCCTTCCGCAGCACTACGAGTTTGGTCAGTTCATAGCGACGGTTCGGCGGCAGGCCGACACACCACTCGCGCCCGCACTGTGTTCCGTCCAATTCCCGCACAGCCGCCGGCACCGTCTGCTCCACCGATGGGAGCCGCTGAGCCTCCCCTCCATCCAACGGCACACGATAAGCCTGCCCATCTCCGTGCCAAACGGCGTCATCACCGACGATCGACAACCTGTCCTCGAACGGCACCTGGCCATGCCCGGTCAGCCAGGTCACCAACCTCATTTCGCCGCCCGACCGAGGCATCGTCCAGAGTTCAACGTGCCGTTTGCCCGCGTTCCACGGCTCCGAGCGATAGACCCCTGCCGTCCACACGATCCTCGTCTCACTGGTGGCCACGCTCATGACCTCGAAGCACAAACTGCACTCTGCCCACTTCGGCGCAGTGCCGAGAGCGCGGAACCCGCCCGTACGAAGATCGTAGGAGTAAAAAGTGGGCCGCCACTCGAACGAGGCGACCATCAGAACCTCGTCCTCGCGCAACATGGCAGCCGGCTCAACGGCTAGCTTGCCCTTCACCTTCGCCGGCACCGTGACTATGGCATCACGCCATATGCTCGCCGCCGACTCGAATTCGGGCACTTCAGGCAACACCTGTGGACGCCCGGGAAGAGGCGTACTGACCTCCTGAATAGTGCAGGACAACGTGACGGGAATCAGCATCAGCACTATGGCCGCGGCCCTGCATAAGCCGGCACTCCGGGCCTTGGCAGCGGCATTCGGACGTACCGGCAGAAGCATGATTTCGATCCTACGCTTCAAGGGCCAGCACAACCGTCACGGCTGCATCACATCCAGCAAACGCGACCCGGCTCCCATGCAAAGCATCGGCGGGGCGTGCAGAGATAAGGCCAGTGGGCGGAGCGACTTTGTGCGACCGGTGCGGCGCCGGCGGCAGCGAATTCGGTGGGTACGAAGGAATACTCGACCTGCGCCACAGCGGCTTCTCGACTGGCTCAACGCGGGCGTACCAGCCACCCGGGTAGCAACCTGTGCCGATCACACCGGCGCCCGTTCAGGACAACCCGCGTCGGGCCTACCGGCGGATCCGCGGAGAGCTCACCACGACCGGCGCTGCCCGGCGGGCATGGCCGGGCAGCGCCGCTGGTCACTTGGTCCGTTCGTGGACCGTGACGACGTGGCCGGCCTGCGCCGGTCCGGTCCGGTCATCGCCGGCCCAGCGCACGGTGTAGGTGTACACGCCTGCGTCCAGGATGTCAGTGAACGCGTACGACCCGCCGATGCCGGTCCTTACCGATCGCTGTATGACGTCGTCATCGCCGCTGCGGATACGCTCGACCGTGAGCCGGACATTGCGCGGCGCGGTGATCCCCGCCACCCGGAGCGATCCTCTGAACACGAGTTTCGTGCCGGCGACCGCGCGTGTCGGCCCGTTCAACGTCAGCATGGACGCGTATCTGACCGCGGTGGTGACGGAGGCTTCGCTTCCGCGGTGGCTCTCGTCACCGTTCCAGCGCACGGTATAGGTAACCTCTCCGCCGGTCGGTGGCGTGTCGGTGATGGTGAAGGTTCCGTCCGCCGCGGTCGTGGCGCCAGGCAGTTCCGCGCTGCTTCCGTCGGGCAGGGTACGGGTCACGGACAGCGGCTGCGCGCCTGGCGCGGTCCCGTCGTCGAAGGTCAGTCGTCCCGTCAGGGTGAGCGGTTGTTGCGCGGTCGCGTCAGGCGCGGCCGTCACGGTGAGCGTGGAGTTCCGCACGGTCGGGTCGTTGATCCGCCACAGGTAGAGGTGGTCCGCGTTCGTCTTCACCAAGCTGAGGATGTCGTGGCCCGAGAACGCAGCGCTTCCGCCGACTATCTCCCCTTCCGGCGGGCGTGCGGCGTAGATCGTCGAACCTGAGGCTGTGTCGTACAACGTCATCTCGCCGGAGAACAGGTTGCGCCCGCCCGCGATGTAGGCGCCGTCCGGGCTGACAGCGACGGTTGCCGGGTATCCCTCGGCCTCGGGACCCTTCTCGTACGCGTGCACCCGGGCCAATGTGGTGGCGTCCCACTTCTCGAAGGCGTCCGGAAGCGTGAACGCCGAGATCACGTGCGAGCCGTCCGGAGTGACGGCGACATCGTTCAATCCGCCGTGGAAGTAGGTGTGCCCGTCGATCTCGCCGCGGAAGACGGGAGTGGTACCGCTCACGTCGTAGACGAACAGATCCGCCGGGCTGCCGCCTCCTTCGCCGACCACCAGCGTGTTCCCCGCCGCAGCGAGGTACGGGCCTGCCTTCAGAGGAACCTCGAACGGCACGGGCTCCGGCACCGTCACCGACAGATCGAGCCCGAGGGCGCCGGTCGCACCGCCGCAGCCGCCATAACCCACCCACAGCCGCTCCCCGGTGAGTGCCAAGCTCGAGGGGCATCCGTAGGCGGCGAGGTCGACGCGCCGGGTGATCTCCAGCGTGGCGGTGTCGATCTCGGCCACCTCTTTCGAGCCCATCAGCGCGGCGTACAGGTGGGTGCCATCGGGTGTCATGGCCAGGCCGTACGCGCCGGACAGGCCCGTGATGGTGCCCTTGACCTGGCCAGTACTGTCCGCGATGACGATGTGATCGTCGATCGAAACGGCGACCTTGTCACCTCCGGCGACCAGATCAGTGATGGAGGAAGCGGCGCCGAGATCGGTCATGGAGTTCTCAGCCGAGGCTGCGGAAGCCGGGGCAATGAGCAGGCCGGCGGTCAGGGCCAGGGCTCCGAACAGCACGCCCGGTCGTGACAGGGCGGATTCACGAGATTTCGCGGCTAACAAGCGCACATGAAGCTCCGCTCGTATGGGATGAGAATGAGATGAAGCGTCCTGATCAAGCCAGAAAAGTACACCTCCAGTCAAGATCAGCAATTAGTAGCCGGCGATAGGCAGGCCGTATCCGGGTTCAACTCGGGAGCACGTCTATCGACTGTTGCGAGTTGTCGTTCCGGCCTGCCTGATGGTGACGTTCCATCGTCATCGTTGCCGGTACCCTCATGGCGGTGACCGACTTCATCAAGGGTGGCGGGTGCCGCATATCCCGTCTTCTTCTGCGACCCGTGCGTGAGCGTAAGGAGGCCGCCGCAGCGAACAGAGCGGTGAACCTGCTGCCCCGACTTCAAGAATCGGAAGTCATCAATCCGATCGCCTCGGCCGAGCATCAGGTTGCGAGCTTGCTGGGCGCCCCAGCCGACGGTGGGGTTCGCCGTGATTCCCAGCACGTGCACCCGCCGAGTAGCGTGCTCGGCCACGGCGAAGCAGTACCGCCGCGAGCATGACCGTCTTGCGGGATCGGGACACAACATTCACCAGCAGCGTCGATGAGGTGTTCGCAGGCGACGACATTCAGGTGCTGGAGATCCCGCCGCAAGCGACTCGCGCGAACGCGTGCGCCGAGCGGCGATCCACACGGCAGGCACGGAATGCACCGACCGGCTGCTGATCTCTGGTGAGTGGCGCCTTCACAGCGCGCTCAAGCCTAATACGGTATCGTACCCGTCCGGCTCAGAACGCCCGTTGCGTGACTGGTTGAAAAAGTATCCACAGGCGGTATTTTCGTCCCTGCACCGCTGCATCCGATATGTGGCGCCCGCTCGAACCAGAACATCTGCCACACTTTTCCCTGCTTGCGCAGGCGCCACTGGCTGTCATCCGGTTCTCGAGAATGCAGTAGAGATGAGGATCGGTGTCGGTGTCGGTGTCGGCGAGCGCCGCCCGCGACTCTTGGACATCATCACAGAACCACCCTGATATCCCCGTTCTTGAGCAGCAAGTCGATGCCGTCGGGCCGGAGTATCTGGAAGCCGCCTCCTGGCTGGCCAAACCACGAGCGGACGAGACCATAGTCGCGGGCGGTGGTGACCCTGTCGGCGTAGCCGACCGCGGTGTCGAAGATGCCGTCGATGCCGGTACCAGCCGTGCAGCGGCCTTGATCGTCGTAGGTCCAGGCGTACCACGTGCCGATCCGGTCCCGCCAGCCCGTCATGCGGCCGTCGGCGTCGTAGGCGAATTGCAGCGGCAGGCCCGAGGAGTTGATGATCTCGGTGAGGTTGGCGTGCTCGTCGTAGCCGTACGTGATGAGGGTCTCGGCCGCCTCACGTAGCCGGATGGCGACGACGAGGCCTGCCAGTCACTGCACTGGCCGAGCGCGGTAGACGGCTCCTGGACTCCCACCTTCGGGCCGCAGATCAAGCCGCTCGTGCTCGAGGCCCTTGTCCTGATGTCCCTATCTCGCGAGGTGACCGAGAACGCCCTGCGGTCGGTCGCGGTGCGCCTCTATGGCGTCGGCGAGACGACACCTCTCCACCCGTGTCAAGCTGCTCGAAAATGGGCCAGCCCATGTAGTGCCGTCGAGCTAAGGCCGGGCGGCCTGACCCCTGCCGTTTGAGCACCTGGCTGCAGCGCATTGCCATGCCCAGGATCCCGGCGATCCTCCGTCGACCGGTGCCGACTCCGCCCCTGTTGACCAGCGCGATCAGGTGGGAAAAGTCTCACGGAGCACCAGCAGCTCAGCACCCTTGGACAGGTCAGAGCAGATCAGCACGGTCAGCAGACCGAACAAGCCCATCACGCTGACAGTGCTCGGCGCGTGCCCCACCATGGAGGCAACTCAAAGATCCCGCATCAGCAGCCCCGCCCGGGTCCGGCCCGATAATGGGCCGATGAAGGTTCGGATCGGGATAGCGCCGCCACCCGGAGACCACCCTGACCGCCTCGCCGGGCTGGCGGAGCGGGCCGAGGCTCTCGGGATCGACTCGCTGTGGCTCTCGGAGATCGTCCACGGGCCGTCCGTCGAGCCCATCGTCGGCATGGCCTACACGCTGGCCGCCACCCGCCGGCTGAAGGTCGGCACGGGGGTGGCGATCCTGCCGGGCCGCCATCCCGTGCGGGTGGCCAAGCAACTCGCCTCGCTGGCCGCGCTCGCCCCCAAGCGCGTGCTGCCCGCCTTCGGGCTGACCCCGGCCAGGCCCGCCGAACGGGAGGCGTTCCCCGTTCCCGGGCCACGCGGCGCGGTGTTCGACGAGTCGCTCGAACTGCTCAGGCTGCTCCTGCGGCAGGAGAAGGTGACCTTCCACGGCGAGTTCTTCACGGTGGAGAACGCCGGGGTCGGCCCGCTGCCGGCTCGGCCGCTCGACATCTGGGTCGGCGGCAGCGGAGAGCGCGCTCTGCGCCGCGCCGGCCGGCTCGCCGACGGTTGGCTGGCCAGCTTCCTCACCCCCGACCAGGCGGCCGCCGGCCGTCAGGCGATCGCGGCACACGCGGCCGAGGCCGGCCGCGAAATCGAGGCCGACCACTACGGCACCAGCCTGGCGGTGGCCGCGACCGAGATCCCCGCCACCGCGATCGACGCCATCGCCCGGCGCAACCCGAGCACCGACCCCGCCGAGATCGTCCCGGTCGGCTGGCCCGCCGCCCGCGACCTGATCGAGCGCTTCGTCGAAGCCGGGATCACCAAATTCGTCGTACGGCCCGCCACGCCCGTGCCCTCGGTCGAGCGCTGGCTCGACGAGTTCGCCGGCCACCTCATGCCACTGCAGAGCTGAGCACAACCCTGCCACTCACGACGGGCGTGAGCCGGCGGTCGCCGCTACCTGTCCGACCACGTAGTCCGCTGTTGATCGGCTGAGAGCCTGTGGGCGATCGGGTGAGCGTTGCGATGATCCGACGGATCCTGAAACAGGCGCGCTTGACGCCGGCGCCGCGACGTGCCGACCATCGCTGGCGCCCTTTCCTCCGCGGGCCGCGCCCACGCTACGAGCGCGCTGGCTGTGACTTTCTTCGGCAACGGTGCCTGCCGTCACGTCTGCTGGTCTCCGGTGAGCGGCACCTTCGTACGGAGCCGATTAGCGCACGCCGCGCCACGAGGCGTGGTGATGTGGCCGTGCGGAAAGACTCTGCTCATTCCCGGAACTCTTCCACCGACATCGAACACGGCACTCCCTTTGGGCAGGGAAACTGTCGGTATGGCTTTCCCGTCTCAGGAGCATCAGCCCTTCGCTCACCTGAGCACGCCCAACGCGGCCTTCTACCGGGGGATTCTCCGAGCGTTCGCGCGAGCGAAGGAACGATTCATCGTGCATCTCCGGCCCGAGGACGTGGCGGCGGAGCTGCGGCGGGACAATGACGACGCGCTCGCGCAGGCGCTGGACAAGCTGCGGGAATGGGGCAACCTGCGGGCCGACGCCGACACCGGCAGGGTCACGAGCGTGGAGGACTTCCACCGCAAACGGTACCTGTTCCAGCTCACGCATGCCGGGCAGGCTGCCGAGCAGGCGATCTCGTTCTACGAAGACGCCATCGGGAAACGCGGGGCGCTGCAGACTGTGGCATTGGGAGACATCGCCGAGCAGTTGCAGTCGCTGGTCGTTCTCGCTCGCGATGCGGATCCCGACCCTGCGCGCGCGCACCTGCTGCTGCTGTCCCTGTCCGATCGGTTCTCGTCGCTGGCCGACAACGCGCAGGCTTTCATGGCCTCGTTGCGGCGCGCGATCGACTTCTCCGACGGTGACGTGGCGGGGTTCATCGCCTACAAGGAGCGGCTGATCGACTACATCAACCGTTTCATCGCCGACCTCGCCAACTCCGGCGCGCGGATTGCCACGCTCCTGGGTGAGCTGGAGAAATCGGACCATGATCGGCTACTCCGGCTGGCCGCGCGCCGCGAGGCCGCCGACGCGGTGCCCGGCGAAGAGGAGGCGGCGGAGGCGTACGTCAAAGCCGAGGAAGCGGCGTTCGCCTCCTGGTCGAATCGCTGGCGTGGCCTCCGGGACTGGTTCATCTCCAC
This sequence comes from Nonomuraea composti, assembly GCF_012034275.1. Taxonomy (NCBI): domain Bacteria; kingdom Bacillati; phylum Actinomycetota; class Actinomycetes; order Streptosporangiales; family Streptosporangiaceae; genus Nonomuraea; species Nonomuraea composti. The sequence goes on from NZ_JAATEP010000008.1 coordinate 21,543, forward strand.
GGGCGCCGATCGGCCGTCGCAGGCGCGGCTGCTGCGCCAGGCGGCGATCACGGCGATCAAGCAGCTCATCGACACGGTGGGGCTGCTCAATGAGCGGCGGTCCGGGCGTTCCGATCGCAGTGCGGACTTCCGGGCGCTGGCGCGCTGGTTCGCCGAGGCTCCCGATGAAGCCGCGGCGCATCGGTTGTGGCGGGCGGCGTTCGGGCTGACTCCATCCCGCCATCTCACAGTGACGGCCGCGACCTTGGAGGAATGGCACGAGGTCGACGCAGGAGTCCTCTGGCAGGAGGCGCCGCCGATCAGGATCTCGCCGCAACTACGCCGTACCGGCTCCTATGAGCGGCGCGGTAGACCGAACAAGGTAGCCGACCGTTCTCAGGCCCGCAGACTGCTGGTGGAGCAGGCCGAGCGGGAGGCGAGCGAGACGGCCGCGGCTCGGGCCGCGCTGCGGACCGACGGCCCGGTCCTGCTGTCAGAGCTGAACAGTCTCGATCCACGAGCCTTCCGGTTGTTCCTGGGGCTGCTGGGCGACGCGCTCGCGGCCCGCCGGCCAGGCGAGACGGAGGTGAAGACGGTGAGTGCGGACGGATCGATGGAGATACGCCTTACGCTCGTTCCGCATGGAGGCAAGGTGGAGATCCATACGGAGGACGGCGTGCTCACCGGGCCCGAGCACGTGATCGAGATCACTGACCTGACGGCCGGACCATGATCGGGGACGAGGAACGGGCTCAGCGGCGTGCCGCGCTGCGCGCGCTGCTGGCCAGACCGCTGCTCACCGCCGAGCGCGATCCAGAGGCGCTGCTACTGGTGCGCCGGCACGTGACCGAGCTACGCGACTGGCTCGCCCGCGAAACCGGCTGGCGGCTCATGGTGGACTCGGGGACGGCGCGGCTGTTCAAGACCGCTCCGGACGCGCGGGACGCGACTCACCCGGCGCGAGGAAAGGCGGGGGAGCCGTACGGGAGGCGCCGCTACGTCCTGTTCTGCCTGGCTCTGGCCACACTCGAACGGGCGGACGCGCAGACCACGCTCGGCCGGCTGGCGGAGGAGGTGCTGTCGGCCGCGGCAGAGCCGGAGCTGGACTTCACCTTCACTCTCGATACCCGGGCCGAACGAGCCGATCTGGTCGCCGTCGTGCGCATGTTGCTGGACTGGGGCGTGCTGCGCAGGGTCGCCGGCGATGAGGAGGCTTACCTGTCGGCGACCGGTGATGTGCTGTATGACGTACGCAGGCCGGTACTGGCCACGCTGCTCACCGGCGCGCGGGGCCCGTCCACGGTCTCCGCGTCCTCGTTCGAGGAGCGGCTCACCGAGCTGATGGCCGAGCCGGTCGCCGACACCGACGACCTGCGCAACCAGGCGCTGCGCCGCCGGCTGACCCGCAAGCTCCTGGAGGACCCGGTGATCTACTTCGCCGACCTCGACGAAGCCGAGCGCGCGTACCTGGCCTCCCAGCGGCATGCCATCGTCCGTCGGCTGGAAGAGGCCACCGGGCTGGTGGCCGAAGTTCGAGCCGAGGGCATCGCGATGGTCGATCCCGAGGACCAGCTGACCGATGTCCGCATGCCGGAGCAGTACACCGACGGCCACGTGACGCTGCTGGTGGCCGAGCAACTGGCCGTCCACGGCGAGCTGACGCTCGAAGAGCTGAAGGCCTTCGTCCGGCAGGCGGCCCGCGAGCACACCTCCTTCTGGCGTAAGGGCGTGACCGAGCCAGGCGCCGAGACCGGCCTGCTCGCCACGGCCTTGGACAAGCTGACGGCGCTGCGGCTCGCGCACGTCACCGGGGGCGCGGTCGTGGGGCTGCCCGCCATCGCCCGCTACGCACTGGCCGAACCTGCGATCAAAGGACAGTGATGCTGACTTCCCCGACCTCCGAACGCTGGAAGCCGCTGCGCGCCGGGCTCGTCGACCTGTTCTATTACGACATAGAGGAGTTCCACTTTCACGACGGCCGTCTGCTGTTGCGTGGCAACAACGGCACCGGCAAGTCCAAGGTGCTGGCCCTGACACTGCCGTTCCTGCTTGACGGAGAGCTGGCCCCGCATCGCGTCGAACCGGACGGCGACCGGCAGAAGCGCATGGAGTGGAACCTGCTGCTGGGCGGCAAGCACCCGCACCCCGAGCGGCTGGGTTACGCGTGGATGGAGTTCGGCCGGCGCACGGCGGACGGTTCTGAGGAGTTCCGTACGATCGGGTGCGGGCTGAAGGCGGTCAAGGACCGCGGCATCGTCCGGCACTGGTTCTTCCTCACCCCGCAGCGCGTCGGCGCGGAACTTCATCTGCTCTCCTCCACCGGCGTGGTGCTCACCAGGGAGAAGCTACGCGAGGCCGTCGAGGGCCGTGGGATGGTGTACGACCGGGCCGCCGACTACCGCAGGGCCGTGGACGAGGCGCTTTTCGGGCTCGGCGAGCACCGCTACGAGGCCCTGGTGAACCTGCTCATCCAGTTGCGCCAGCCGCAGTTGTCGAAGAAGCCGGACGAGAAGCTGCTGTCCCGCGCCCTCACCGAGGCGCTGCCACCGCTCAGCCCCGCTCTGATCGCCACGGTCGCCGAGGCGTTCCGCGGCCTCGACGAGGAGCGCGACGCCCTGCGGGGACTGGAGGAAGCGCGCGAGGCGGCGACCGGCTTCCTGATCCACTACCGTCGCTACGCCGCCATCGCTGCCAAGCGCAAGGCCGCCGTGCCACGACTTGCACACAGCCGTTACGAGCATCTGGGCCGGGACCTCGGCGAGGCCGAGGGCCGCCACGCCGCAGCGGAGGCGAGTCTGGCGGCAGCGCAGCAGGTACTGGAAGAACTGGAGGAACAGCGGACTCTGCTGGAGGCACGCCGGGACGCGCTTCGAGAGAGCCCCGAGATGCGTGACGCGGAGCGGCTCAAGCAGTACGGACAGGAGGCCAAGCGGCTGGCCGATCATGCTCGCCGCTGTGCGCAGGAACGCGACCGCCTCGCAGGCGAGGCGCAACGGCGCGAGCAGCGAGCCCATGCGGCCCGGGACAAGGCCGACGCGGCAGGGCGCGACCTTGGCAGGGTGCACGATCTGACCGTGTCGGCCGCCCGTGAGGCGCGGTGCGAGCCCGGGACGGCCCGTACGGGGCCGGATCATCTCCTTGTGGCCGGCCAGCCGGAGCTGGCGCGGATCAGGCGTGAGGCCGAGGCACTGGCGGATCGTCAGGAGCAGGCGATCGGCGAGCTGGAGCGGCTCATCGACCGCGTACGCCAGGCCCAGGAGCGGATGAGGGCCGCGCGCACCGAGGTGGAGCGGCTGACCGCGGAGACACAGGCCGTGGCTCAGCGCGTCGCCGACGCGGAAGACGCGGTCAGCGGGGCCGTCACCGGGCTGGTCAAGAAGTACACCCTCTACCTGGCCGGTCTCGTCGAGCTGCGGCTGGACGATCCCGATGAGGTGATCGCCGCGCTGCGGTCCTGGGCTGCCTCTACCGACGGCCCCAACCCTGCCGCGAACGTCGTGGGCGACGCGACCAGAACGGCTACCGACGCGCTCGGCCGGTTGGGAGCAGAGCTGGACTCCGAGATCAAGGAGGCGACGCGGGCCGCCGCGGACCTGTCCGAAGAGATCTCCCGCTTGGAGGCCGGTGGTCACGAGGCGCCGCCTGTGTCGCACACGCGCGACCCCGCCACCCGCCTCGGCCGTCCCGGCGCACCCTTGTGGAAGGTGGTGGACTTCGCCGACGCGGTGCCCGGCGACCATCGGGCCGGGCTGGAAGCCGCCTTGGAGGCCGCCGGCATCCTGGACGCCTGGGTGACGCCGGACGGGACGTTGCTGGCCGCGGACGACACCGTCATCGTCGCCGGTGAGCCGCTGTCCGGCCCGTCCTGTGTCGCCGTCCTGCGTCCGGCTGTCGACCGGGCCGATCGGCAGGCCGCGGCACTGGCCGACAGCGCTGTGGACGCGGTGTTGTCCGCCATCGGGCTCGGGCCGGGTCACGACGGCCGGGCGTGGGTGGCAGCCGACGGCAGATGGGCGAACGGCGTGCTCACCGGCTCCTGGCGCAAAAGTGAGGCGCGCTACATCGGAGAGGGCGCCAGAGAGGCGGCGCGGCGGACTCGGCTGGCGACCCTCCGCGGGGAGTTGAACCAGGTCAATCGGCGGATCGAAGACCTGCGCGGCCGGCTTGAATTGCTCGCCGCCCGCCGGGACAGGCTCGCCGCGGAACACCGCGGCCTGCCTTCGGACACTGAGTTGCGAGAGGCGCACGTCAAGCGCGCCACCGCCTACGAACGGCGTGACGAGGTCAACGCAGCGCACGTCGCGGCGGGCATGGCGCTTCGCGATCGGCAGGACGAGCTCCGGGAGGCGGGCATTCGGGCTGAGGAGTTCGCCGCGGACGTCGGCCTGCCCGCGGATCCCGTGGCGCTCGATGAGGTCAAGGGTGCGCTCAACCGCTATCGGCTGGCTTTGGCCCAGTTGTGGCCCGCCATACAAGTCTGGCGTGACGCGCACGAGACCGCCGCGGACTCCGCAGGGGAGCTCGGCAGGACGAAGGAACAGCTCGACGACGCCGCCGAACTGTCTGCGAAGGCGGATGAGGAGGCGGACGCCGCGGCCGAGGCGTACCGCACACTGGTCGAGACCGCGGGCTCCGCCGTGGAGGAGCTGTTCCGCCGGCTCGACCAGGTGCAGCACGAACTACGCGAGCGCGCCATCGCCGAACGCGCCACTCGCCTGCGTGAGCAGCAGGCCCTGCAGGAACGCGGCAAGGCCGAGGGCGAACGCGACAACCTGCGCAAACAGATCGGAGAGGCCGCCACGGCACGCGACGCCGCCGTACGCGAGTTCCAGGCGTTCGCCGCCACTGGCCTGCTGAACGTCGCGCTGGCAGACCTGGACGTGCCCGACCCGGGCGGAGAGTGGGCGGCGACCCCCGCCGTGCTTCTGGCCAGGACGGTCAACGCCGAGCTCGACGCGGTGGACGACGGCGACGGCCCGTGGGACCGGGTGCAGAAGAAGGTCGCTGAGGAGCACAAACTGCTGTCGGACGCCATGGCCAGGCACGGGCATTCCGTCGAGCTGACCCTGCACGACGGCGTCATGATCGTCGATGTGATCTTTCAGGGGCGTGCCAGGGACATGCCCGAACTGGCCGCGGCGCTGGCCGAGGAGACCGGGCAACGCGCACAGCTCCTCTCGGCCAAGGAACGCGAAATCCTGGAGAACCATCTGCTCAACGAGGTCGCCGGCACGCTCCACGAGCTGATCGCAGCGGCGGAGTCAGAGGTCCGGGAGATGAACGGGGAGCTGGAATCCCGCCCCACCTCCACCGGCATGCGGCTGCGCCTGATCTGGAAGACGGCCAGGAACGCCCCCGACGGGCTCGACCGGATCAGAGGCAAGCTCCGCCAGACCGTGGACGCCTGGTCCGCTGCCGACCGGGCCGCTGTCGGCGCGTTCTTGCAGGAGCGGATCGCCCGCGAGCACGCCGACAACCCAGCCGCGGGCTGGGCCGAGGCCCTGACCAGAGCGCTGGACTATCGAGCCTGGCACGAGTTCGCCATCCAGCGGCTCCAGGACGGCCAGTGGCGGCCCGCCACTGGTCCCGCCTCCGGCGGAGAACGGGTGCTGGCGGCGTCGGTGCCGCTGTTCGCCGCCGCCTCGGCCCACTACAAGTCCGCGGGCAATCCGTACGCGCCGCGCCTGGTCGCGCTGGACGAGGCGTTCGCCGGGGTGGATGACGACTCCCGGGCCAAGTGCTTGGGCCTGCTGGCCACGTTCGACATGGACGTGGTGATGACCAGCGAGCGTGAATGGGGTTGCTACCCGCAGGTGCCCGGGCTGGCGATCTGCCAGCTCTCACGACGGGACGGCATCGACGCCGTGCTGGTGACGCCCTGGCGATGGGACGGGCGCGAGCGGCGGCGGGCAGAACGTCCCACCATCGCCGTGCCCGCGCCCTCCCCCGCACCGGCCGTACGGCAGGACGGTCTGTTCGGCATGGACGAGGGCGGCGCGGCCGGATGAGCGGCAGCAGCACGAACGGCCCCACGGCAGGCGGCTCCGCGGCAGGCGGCGGTGCGAGCGAGCGGCTGGGGCGGCTGCTGGGCGGTGACGAGACCGCCTGGCTGGTCGACCGGGCACGCCGCCGCCTGGAACGGGGCAAACCGCTGACAGGAACGGTGACGCTCACGACGGCGACACCCGCACAGCGCCGCGCGGCCGAGGTGCTGCTCGGCCGCCGCGCGGGAGCAGGGTCCTCCCTGTCGGTCTCCTTGGACGAGGTGGATCGCATCCTGCGAGTGGGCGGCATCGCCGCGGACGGGCTGCGTGAGGCCGTCATCCGGCTACGTGGCCCGATCCGGGACCTGACGGGGGAAAAGGCCGCGCAAGCAGCGGACTGGAACCGGGCTTTCGCCAAGCTCGACGCCCTCATCTCCGAGCGGCCCGAACTGTCCGGGTGGCGATCGTGGCTGGAGTCCACCGGCCTGGTCAGAAGGCTCGCCACCACGGCCGGCGAAGCACGTACCCTGCTCGACCGGCTGAGCACCGTGCTGGAGCGGCTGCCGTCACCGGGCACGCGCCTCGGCCGGCTCGCCGCTGAGACCTGCGCGGACGCCCACGCGCTGGACGAAGGACGCCCGCTGGCGACCCTGGCCCTGTCCGCGGCGCGTGCCCTGTCCGGCCTGCCGTACGCGGGCGAAGGCGGCGCGGACGCCCGCCGTTCGGCCTGGGCCGCAGTCGGCGTGCACCTCGACGACCTGTCCTCCTTCGTGCTCTGCCTGGGGCTGCCGGGTGACGACCGCTCCCCCACCGGACGCATGCTCAGCGCGGCCGGCGCGGCGGGCGAGCCATGCGTGCTGACCCTGCGCCAGCTCCTCCGCCACGAAGCACCACTGCGCGCGGACCTGGTCAGGATCTGCGAGAACCCGGTGGTGGTCGCGGCGGCGGCCGACGAACTCGGAGCCTCCTGCCCACCCCTGGTATGCGGCGGCGGCCGGCCGTCGGCAGCCGTCTGGCGGCTGCTGGGCCTGCTCGCGGCCGGTGGCGCGACGTTCGCCTACCACGGGGACTTCGACTGGGGCGGGATCGCCATCGCCGCCGCGGTCCACGAACGGGTCGGATTCCTGCCGTGGCGCTTCGACGCCGCCTCCTACCGAGCCGTGCCCTCGTCGGCGCCGCTGTCCGGGCAGGTACGCCCGACCCCCTGGGATCCGGAGTTGTCCGTGGCGATGGAGCGACGAGGCGTACGCGTCGAGGAGGAGCTCGTCCTCGCTGAGCTAGTGGCCGACCTGAAGTTGCGACCTTCGTTGTGATCATCGAGATGGTCTCGACGCTCGGCCCGCACGCTCCCCGAAGCAATCGAATGTCCGTGGGCCAGTAACCGAACGAGCCCAAGGAAGAGACGGCGTCGTCATGGACGTCATACAGCGGGCCGCGGCCCTCAAAGGACGGCTGAACGACTTCGCCATGTCACCCCGGTTCGTCCGAGAGCTCAGCCAAGCCTTCGAGCAGAGCGCCCCCGAAGGCCTCGCCCGCAGCGAGGCAGCCGCGAGCATGCGAGACAGGCGTGCGCCTCCTGCAAGGGCTGGAGGTAGGACACTGAGCGGCTGAACCTTCGAGCATTCTCGGCCCGCCGCGGGCTTACCCGGGCGCTGGACCTTGGGCCGGGTCAAGACGCTGTCGGGCGGCTGTTCCGTCGTAGCGGGCTTCGGTGAGGCGCGGCGAGTCCACCAAGTCAATCTCGAGGTATGCCGAGCGGCAGGTCGGCGTGGCGACGAAGCCATGTGCCTGTCCGGACTCGGCGATCTCGCCCTGGATGCGAACGATCCAGACGGCGCCCGCCAATGGTATGACCACTCTTTGCGTATTGCTCGCGGAATTACCAGGCGCGACGTCCTCATTGGGGCATTGACGGGACAGGCCCGACGGCGGCCGCGTTTCGGCGCCACGGCTCCGTCCGCCATGCAAGGAGCTCAAGCAGGCGCTCGTCATGGCGGTCGCCGGCGGCTACCGGCTGGCCGACATTGAAGTTCATCTGCTGATAGCCGAGACGTACGGTCGGCTGGGCGACTTGGACGCCGCGGGAATCGAGCTTGGTGGCTGCGGTCAAACTCCCGGGAACCTAAATCGACACCCAATTTGATCCCTTACGGGTGTTCCACTCCGCCCGGAGCCCAGCCCGCTGCAGTGGCGCTAGCTCTCCGCAGAGACCCGCATCTGAAGGGCGGGCGCGTCTTACGGTCTGCCAGCTGTAAATAAGGCCCTGACCAGCTCGAACGCCTGTCGTGCGGCCAGCCGCAGGAGGCCCACGCCGAAGAGCTCCATACGTGTCGAGCAGCACCCACATATCACCACAGCAATAGAGAAACTAAACTCGTAGTTGCTGGAGCTCTCCTAAAACGGGTGCCGCAGGTTCGAATCCCGCAGGGGCACTCATCTCCACCAGGCTATTGGCCTTGAGAGCGTTTCCCAGGTCACTCGTAGTTTCATGGGCCACGCCGGCGAAATGGACTCTCACCTCTGAGCGAGGTGTCGGCCAACTATCCCACGGCCTGTCCGGCTACCGCCGCCCATCCCGCTCATCGTCGGCTCCGGTCTCACCGGGACCCGGAGGCGTCTCAGGGCCGCTGCGGCTCCGGAGCGCCTGACCCCAATGGTCTACAGCCGCCCGTTTTGCCCGGCTACAGCCAGTTCTCACCGCGGACGATGTAGTACTGGATCGCGGTGAGCGTGCGGTGGCGAAGGTAGTCGCCGTTCTCGTGACTCAGCCGGGTGGCCGCCGCACGGCTCAGTGCGCTGGAAGCGGCCTTCTCCAGATCGGGGTCGAGCGCGTGCAGTAGTGTCTCCACCGCCTCCTGCCGCAGCATGAGCCGACCGACCTCCGTGTCGTGGCCTGGCACGGCGAAGCCGGTCGCTCCAGAATGCTCGTACGCGGCCTGGGCCTCCTGCCGCAGTGTCGCGTGCAGGCGCCTGAGTCGCTCGCGGGCCGCTGCCGCGCGGGTGCCTCGCTCGCCGGTGGCCAGTAGGTCGAGGGCTTCCGCCACGATATCTCCGTCGAGGCCGGTGGTGCGCAGTGCCAGGTCCACGGCCATGCGGACGATCTCCGGCAGCTTGTCCGGTCCGGGAGCGGCGGCCAGGGCGCCTATCCGCGGATCGGCTGCGGCCAGGGCGCGCATCTGCTTGTCGAGGAACAGCGCGGGGGGCGACGTGGAGTCGGACGGGATCACCAGTCGGTGGCGGCGCGCAAGCCACGCACTGTCGACGCGGATGCCGGACAGGCGCTCGCCCAGGGCGAAGGCGGCCGCTTTGCCGTTGCCGTGCCATTCGGCAGCGCTGACCGGCAGGGAGTCCAGCCAGGTGGCAACGGCGTCCGGGGCATCGCCGGTGGCGGCGGACAACTCCATCGGGTCGAACGTGGCCAGGATCTCTCCGCGAGCCGCAAAGGTGACGGAGACGTGGAGGTTGACGGTCCAACTCAGGCTCAGCGCCTCTCCACCTGAGGCGGTCAGCCGCCGCAGCAGCGCCGTGTCGGCGCCCCAGCAAGACATCGGCTCGATCAGAACCGCACCATCGCCCTCCACGGCGAGCAGCGCCGTCCGTCCGGACGCTTCGTGGTCCTCGTTCTCGTCGTTCTCGTCGTTCTCGTCGTCCTCATAAGAGTCCCAGAGCGTCGCCTGGACCCGGCTCCAGTCGGCGTTCACCACCTCGCCGGAGGGATCGGCACCGATGTCGCGCAGTGCTTGGTCGGCAGCGATGCCCTTCATCCAGATGAGGCCCGCCGGGTCGGGGAAGACGTCGTCAATGTCCGCGTAGTCGCTCATGGCCTCTCGTCCGCTCGCCGGGGTCTCCGGCACGGGCCGAGGCCCGTGCCGGAGACCGCTCGCCGATCAACCTAACTGATCAGTTGGGACCGATGGGATTGTCGACTCCGTCGATACCGCAGCCTCGGAAATCGGAGATTTCTTCGGGGTAAAGCGCCTCCGTGGCCACGATGCCGGGGACTCCGCTCGCCGGGCGTGAATGCCCGAGCTGGATGACGTCCACCCAGAAGGGCGAGCGCTCTCTGATGCGGTTTCTCTGGTAGCAGGCCGACAACCGGAACCGGATGAGCAGTTGTCGCTCTCGCGCATCGCGTTGACTGGCGCGTCCGGTGCAGACACCCGCCGGGCTGTCCTGCTCCGTAATTCCAGCCGGGATTTGTTGATGTTCCAACCTCCCGGAATCTTCTTGGTCGGCCATCCAGGGGGATTGGGCTTGCTGTGCTGCGGGTCGTACAGCGCCGTATAGATGTTCTGCGCGGATGGAAATACCGCATCAGGTCGGTGATGTCTGCGTTGTCGATGTAGCGGACGAAGGGCTGCACGGCGCGAGTGCCGACTTTGTCCGGGTGGTCGAGTCCATCCCAAGGCACGCTCAGCGTGAATTCGAAGCCGCCTCCGCCGGCCCAGTCGGTGATCTTGGTTGTCCTGCCATGAGTGCCGTCCTTGACGACTCCGCCTTCGACGTAGGTGGTCTTGCAGTTGAGACCGTTCTGGCCGAGCCCCAGGTTGATTCGCCCCGGATTCGGTGGAGACTTTGGAGATCGCCTGCATCCCCAGCACGTCACCGACTCGTTCCTGTGGCTGGCCTACCTCGCCGGCCCGCCCCCCATCCGTTTGCCCGATCTCCGCCACGGCGCGGCCTCGCTGATGCTGGTGGCCGTGGCAGAGATGAAGGTCGTGCAGGAGACGCTGGGCCACACCTCCAGTTCCTTCACCGCCGACACCTACACCTCGGTCTTTCCCGAGGTGGCGATGGCGGCCGCGGAAAAGACGGCAGCGCTCCTGCTCGCCGAGGAGGAGGACCAGCAGAAGCCAGCAGAGGTGATTCCGCTGCGGAGCTGACCCGCCGCATCAGCAGCCGGCCCCGTGGTCGCCATGACCAGACGGCAGCACGGGGCCGTTCCTTATCATCAGATGACGGTCGCGGTGCGCAGGCACATGCTCCCACCCATACACCACTCCGCGGACGTAACCTCTTCCGGGGTTAGCGCGTGGCGGCGCTCCGGCCCACCGCGGTCCCAGAGCATCTTGCGGATGCGGGGTAGCAATCGGCTGAAAGTACTGTAGGGGACAGCGCTTTCAACCGATGTCGCCGACGGGCATGGCCCCGCAGACTTGGACATCGTGTCAGAGAGAAGACGGCGCATCGGCGCGCTTGATGTGATCTGCGGATTCGCGCTGGGCGGGATTCTGCCGGCCGATGTGGGGCCGATTCCCCACATCAACGGCCAGGTCGTGCCGCCCGGGACGAATGACTGGATGAGCCACGTCGTAGATCACCGGTTCTTGCCCACCTTCGCCGTTCTGTTCGGCGTAGGGTTCGGGTTGCTGCTGGCGTCGGCCGGGGACCGTACAGGGAGTCCGCGGCTGCTCGTGCTGCCGGCGTCGGCCTGGCGCACATGTCCCTGCTCTGGCCGGGTGACGTGCTCGCCATCCAAGCGGTCTCCCGGCTGGTGTTCCTTCTGCCGTCGGCCTGGCTGCCGCGGTGGGCGGTCGCGGTCCTCGCCGCTGTGGTCCTGATGGCGTCCCTGGTCGTCACCGGCGGCTGTCTGATCGCCCCCGGCCTGCTGCTGGCAGGTGCGCCCCTGGTCAGATATGGCGTGATCGACCGGATCGAGCGGTCCGTGACCGGACCGGCCCTCACAGGGGTGCTGCTCGCGGTGGCCGCGGCACCGGCGCTCGTGCTGCAAGTCGTCCAGGCGGACGAGCCCGGCCGGGCCGTCGGCGTGGTGATGGCGGTCGCCGGTATGTTGATCGGCCGGAGTGTATGTGTGCGTGCTGCTGCTCCTGCTCAGGACGCCGCTGCGGGCGGCGCTGCACGTGCTCTTCGCGCCGCTGGAAAAGATGGCGCTGACGAACCATCTCACCGCTTCGCTTCTGCTGTCGGCCGTGGCGCATCTGCCTGGTCGCCCGGAGGACTGGCCTCAGCCTGTGCTCCTGGCCATCGTGATCGGAGTCCTCGCCACGCAGTGGTTGTTGTCCACGCCGTGGCTGCGCCCCTACCGGCTCGGTCCGCTGGAGTGGCTGCGGCGCTGGGTTACCTGGGGGCGCCGCCCGCCCCTCCGGCACGTCGTACACGTCGTACACGTCAGTGACGGTTCGCAATCTTGAGGCGCGGCGACCACCGCGTGATCACTTGGAGTTCGTGCAGACACCCGGTGCAATGGGTGTGATCGTGAGAGGAAAGACATCTGATGATGCCCGGCCACCAGCCGACCGCCGGCCCTCCCCGTACAAGCAGGCGTTTCGGCCCGTTGACCGCGATCATGGCCGCGGGGATGCTGGCCCTCACCTGCGCCGCGCCGGTGAGCGCCGCGATCCGGGAGCCGAGCGCTCCTGCCGTTCCTGAGCTGCGCTGGAGCCCGTGCCACGAGGGGTTCCAGTGTGCGACGGCACAGCTGCCGCTGGACTACCGGCAACCGGACGGCAAGAAGATCGACATCGCCGTCGTCCGGCACCTGGCGACCGATCCCGCCCACCGGATCGGCACCCTGTTCGTCAACGGGGGCGGACCCTCCGCGCAGATCGACCCCACCGTCGCCCAGTACGCGACCCTTCCCGCCGATTGGCGGGCCAGGTTCGACGTTGTCACCTTCGACCCGCGCGGTTTCGGCTACAGCACGCCGGCGCAGTGCTTTGCGGACACCGCCGCCGAGGACCGGTTCCTGGCCGACCTGCCCGTCCCCTTCCCGGTCGGTGCGAAGGAAATCGCGGCGACGCAGGAGATCTGGGCCCGATTCGACCGCGAGTGCGTCGAGCACGCCGACCCCGGCCTGCTCGCCCACAACAGCACCGCGAACGCGGCACGCGACTTGGACCTGCTGCGGCAGGCCATCGGTGATCCCCAGCTGAACTACTTGGGATTGTCCTATGGCACCGTGCTCGGCACGATCTACGCGAACCTCTTCCCCGGCAAGGTCGGACGGATGGTCCTGGACAGCAACATCGACCCGGTACGGTACACGACAGCTCAAAACGATCTGCCGACCTACCTGCGGCTGGGCAGCGACAAAGCGTCCGCGTCGACCCTGAAGGCCTTCCTCGACCTGTGCGGGAAGGCATCCACCGCCGCGTGCGCGTTCTCCACGGGCACACCGGCCAAGACGAGAGCGAAGTTCGACACCCTGCTGGAACGGCTGCGCCGACGCCCGGTGACCGTCGACGGCCCGCCGGGCACCTGCGGGTACGCGTGCGCGCTCGCCACCGTACCGCTTCGCCGGGTGCGTCAGTGGCAGGCCGGAGCGAGCCAGCTGCAGCAACTCTGGACGGCCACGACCAAGGGAGGCGACGCGACTGCCGGACCGGTCCCGAAGGCCGAGCCGGATCCGGGTGCCGGGCCCAGCTACTACACGGGTCAGGAGCAGGCCCTCGCCGTCATCTGCTCCGACAGCCCGAACCCTCGTGACCCGCTCGCGTACGAGGCCGGCGCGCGACTGGCCCGCGCCCGGTCCGGGCCGATCGGCCTGACCTGGGCCTGGCCGACCGCGCCGTGCGCCGGATGGCCGCGAAGCCAGGACCGCTACGAGGGGCCGTGGAACGCCCGCACGGCCAACCCCATCCTGCTCGTCGGGATCACCGGCGACCCGGCCACTCCCTACCAGAACTCGGTCACGCTCTCGCGCCACCTGGCCAACTCCCGGCTGTTGACCGTCGACGGCTACGGACACACCGCGCTCGCGAACCCGAGCGCGTGCGCCTCGACGTACGAGACCGGCTACCTGCTGACCGGCGCGCTGCCACCGGCGGGCACCGTCTGCGAGCAAGACGATGAGCCGTTCCCCGAACCTGCGGCGCGCTGACGCCGCGGCAGGCTGCCAAGCCTGGCAAACCCTGGCGATGGCTGGCCGATCTTCGCGCCTCCTCGATCGCCCGACAAATCTTCCGGGCACGCTTCGGTCGTGCCCGGGATGACCCATGCACACCAATCCTTGTGAGGACGCGTCGAATGATGACCTTGATTCGAACCTCAAGCCGCAGCAGCCGGATGGTCCTGGCCGCCGTCACGCTGCTCGCGGTGCTCGGGCTCGTACCGGTGGCCGCGAACGCCGCCACGAGCGGCGGGCAGAGCACGGTGGTGGCGGGTCCCGCGGTCGCGATGTCCTCCGCGACCACGACGTACAAGATCTGGCACTGGAACATGGCCGGGCATCATCAGCACCTCGGCTCGACGACGAACGGCATCATCCAGGCGATCGCCGGCTCGATCAGCGTCCGTCAGCCGGACTTCGTGTCGATCAATGAGATCTGCCGCAACCAGTACGGCGCCGTGATCGATGCCCTGCAGAAGATGGGCTGGCCGCAGAGCCCCGCGAACTTCGCCCGCTACGAGCCGATGACGACGGCCGGCGATTCCGGCTACTGCGCCGGGCACGGCATCGGCATCGCCATCTTCAGCCGCTTCGCGCTGGGCGACACGTTGCGCGAGACCCTGCCCTACGACGGGTCGGGCAAGCAGCGCAAACTCCTCTGCGCACCCATCGCGGCGCGCCCCTGGACCAGGTTCTGCACCACCCACTTGACGACCGTCGCCGCCAGCAGGGCCGACCAGCTCGCCGCCGTGCACAGCGTCCTGGAGTCCTACCGCTCCCAGGGGCACCTCCCGATCGTCGCGGGCGACTTCAACGTGCAGCCGCACTCCCCACTGCTGGACACCTGGTACGACGCCTCAGTGGACACCGCCGCCAATCGCGGCAACGCCGGCCGCTACCACGAGCTCGACGATCGCGAAACCGTGTGCCCGGGCTGGGGCGAGCAGACCACCGAGAGCAACGAGCTGGGCGCCTGTGGCCAGTCGGGAAAGGTCGATCTGATCTTCGCCCCCGCCGACCGGCTCGTCAGTTACCGAGCGGACGCCCATCCCATCGGGCACGTCTGCGGCGGCAACCGCGACAAGCCCTGCTCCGATCACCGCATCGTCGACGCCACCGTCTCGGTCGTGGCCGGGCAGTGACGCGCAAGCCGGTGGCAGGCGATCCGGGCCACCGGACGGGCCGAGCCCACGAAGGCGATCGCGTGGTCACCCGGCTTACCAGCTCGTAGGGATCGCGCCGGTTGCTGGGCACCGGCTTCCCGGCGTCCAGCAGCAAAGCTCTCCCGACCTGCGGCGATCTCGAACCCTTCGATTTCACGCGCAATGCAGAGACATGAAACCGACTCACCCGATCAACGCATGGGCCGGACGGCTCGTGCTCAAGGATGTGAACGTGTCAGTGATCCCTCCCAGCCGTCCCCCGCGACCCCCCGTACCAGCCATTTGGTGGAAGACCTACCTGACGATCGCGGCGATCTGCCTCGTGGTGGCGATCTACGCGGCGATCTTGGAAAATCTCAAGGCCATGACGGCCTTGACCACGGCCTGCGCCGGATTCCTCGTCATGTTCATCCGGGCCTACGTCCGCCGGAGCCGCTGAGGCCGCCGTTGGGCCTTGGGGCGTGCCCGCCGACATGCCCGGAAGGCAGGATCTGGTTGTCGTACTTGCCGCTGCTGGGCGGTGGAGACCGCGGCAAAGTGACAGGATCCCTCGTCAGACCACCGGAAGTGTCCCGCGTGCCCGTCCCTTGTGCCCGCCAGATCCCGGCCGGCCTGCGGCGAAGGTCACCACGTCGATGACGGCCGGACCAAGCACAAAACGGTCGATCGCTGCCCGCACCAGGCGAGTTCCTTGGCCTTTCTCGCCGCTCTCCTCACCTCGCTGCCGCGCGAGGTCCTGCGCCGGCTGCGACTCCTCGTCCGTCCGGACACTGTCCTGCGCCGGCACCGCTATCTGATGCGACGTCGTCACGCCCATATCAGCCGACCTCAACGGCCCGGACGCCCACCCACGGTCCGCTCCATTTGCACCCTCATCCTGCGCCTTGTTGAGGAGAACCCCGGCTGGGGCTACCGGCGGGTCCACGGCGAGCTCACCACTCTCGGCATCGAGATCGCACCGTCCACCGTCTGGGAGATCCTCAAACGGGCGGGTCTCGATCCGGCGCCCGAACGGGCGTCCACCACCTGGACCGACTTCCTGCGCTCCCAAGCCGACGCGCTACTGGCCTGTAACTTCATCGAGACCATCACTCTCAGCGGGCAGCGCCAGTACATCCTGGCCGTCATCGAACACTGCACCTGCCGATAATCACATCCGCCCAGGTCATGACTCTGCGAGAACTTCGCGTAGCGTACGGGAAACGCCTTTAGCGCCTGCATCCCTGCATCCCTGCATCCCTGCATCGGACACGGGCAGACCGGTCGCCACGCGACGATCAAGAAATGCGAGAGGACAATACGTCTGAAGGCGTAAACCGACTTCATGATCCTTTCGTCACATGAACATCCGAGAGGAGAGGGGTTATCATGAGCAACCCTCGTCGCTCTCGCGAGGGAGACTGGCTCGCGAAGCGCCTTAACGTGCCGATTGCAGCGTTCTTGGCCATACCTGCCCTCCTCTTCCCCACTCTAGGATTCCTGATCGGCGCAATAGCGATATTGATCTATGGGATGAGAGTGGGCCGGCAGGAAGAAGAGCTTTCGGTACAACCACTTGCACATCGACTCCGCCTTAACGCCGAGGACGTCGGGGCGGCCACCTATCTGCTGGCTCCCTTTCGGTTTCTGCGTTGGCTATATGAAAGTATCGCTTCGCTGGGATTCGCGATGGCCATGGGGTTGCTGTATCTCGGAATCGGAGCGCTCATAATAGCCGTGGTTACAGGCGGATTCGCTCTGGCGCTGTACGGCCTTACCCAGGTGTGGCCCGCAATGCTGTACGACTTGGGCTCGATCCGGCGAGCACAAAGTGAGTGGATACTACACCTCTGGGGACGGCTTGCTGGTTATGGTTTCCTGGCAGCAGGGTCGGCTGCGGTTCTGCCGCTCAAGGCAGACGCATATACAAACGTTCGCGAGTCAACAGCTGTGTTGGGGTGGTTGATCGCCCCTCTCACGGCAATGGTTCTCCTCTTCGTCACTCCGATCATCAGCTTCATGCCTGTAGACGTAACATCGTCACACAGGGATGGCGCACCTGACGCTACTATCAATCCTGATCGTACTCGCGTGGACCGCCAGCCGTCGCATGGCTCGTCTGGCCAAAAACCCTCGCGCCCCGAGGTGACGCACCTTCCACCAGATGCGGCGGCATGGGCCAATGTAATTGGCATGGAAGACGTGTGCCGCAAATTAGGTCGAGAAGTAGGGGCTTATGCGTGGATCCCTGGCCAGGTATCCGATTCCGACTACAGTGATAGAAAACTGTACGGGAAAAATATTGCTTATCAATGGTCGTGCACCAAGAACGGTCCGAAGCTGACTCGCGAGGATCTCACAATTGGATGTCAGATTTGGTATCCAGGAACGCAGGCCTACACAACTGATCCGGATTATGCATATTCGTGGCGCTGTATCTGAAGCTGAGTAGGTTCGCCATCCTCGCGCGATCGGCTGGGAGAATGACAACCTGCGACAGGCCGTCCGGAGCCTTGTCTGGTCGGCCGGCATGGGTGGAGTTCGTCGCCAACTTTCAGTTCGCCGAGGGTCGTGGGCATCAGGCGGATGCCGATCCAGGTTTTCCCGTCCCAGCAGCGGTGTTTGTGGTGAGAGTTCCGAGCGGTTCCTTCCCGTGGGCTTGTGTGGTCGGGTCCCAGATGGTGGCGGCGCAGCGGTCGCGCAGTTCCGAGACGCGGCAGTCGATGTCGCCGCATCTTGTGATCGTCCGCGAAGCCCAGCAGAGGCCTGGTCCTGTGGGCGTAGCAGCTGAGGGTGTTGCGGTCTCGGCCGAGTAGCCGGGCTGCCAGGGTGAGCGTGACGGTGTTGCGGTGGCTCAGGACAGTGGCCAGGACACGATGCCGGTGGTCGAGAAATCCGAAGCCGGGGTTGCATCCGCGCCCGTTGTTGCCCTTGCGCTTCTCGCGTTCGGCCTCGGCCACGGTCCTGCGCCAGGGCTCGAGTTCTGTCACAAGCTGGTCGAACCCCCACTGGTATGTCATCAGAACGCTGAAAATATCCCGGCGGCGCCTGCTCATCGGCGAGGAATGGGCAATCCACAGCAATACCATCATCGTCCTCCTGCCCAAAGGCGAGCCCGAGGCGACGGCCGATGACACTTACCGGCAGCTCATGGGGTACTGGTACGGGTTGCCCGGAAGGGATCAAGGGTGATCCCACCCGACTACGCCACCAAGTAGATCTCCTCGGAACCACCACACCCACAAGATCGTCATTCTTCGACATGGCCCAGCTTGGCAAGGTTCAGCCTGGGAAGTGACGTCATAGCGGCTGGCAGCACCACACGCAGTTGCGCGCACCGGTCCAGCTCAGAACGCTCGCTGCGTGACCTGGTTGAAAAAGTACTCACAAGCAGCATGTTCGTCCTTGAATCGCTGCAAGTGATATTTGGCGCCGCGTTCGAACCAGAACGTCTGCCATACTTTTCCCTGCTTACGCAAACACCACTGGCTGTCATCCGGTTGTTCCAGGATGCAGTAGAGGTGGGGATCGATGTCTGTGTCGGCGAGTGCTGCCCGCAGCTCTTGAACATTCATCACGAGACCACCCTGATATCCCCGTTCTTGAGCAGCGAGTCGATGCCGTTGGGCAGGAGTATCTGGAAGCCGCCTCCCGGCTGGCCGAACCATGGGCGGACGAGACCATACTGGACGTCGATGGGTCGCGTCACCTCATAGGTCGTCAGCCTGCGAGATCTCGCCGACCGATCAAGGGCCCGGGTCTCGAAGGCCGTGCCCGCTGGAGAGACGAATCGGCCTCCGTCCAGCGCCGGGTCGTAGCCGTACCTGTCGAATCGGTCCCCTGAGTTCAGCCGGAGATCTACCGGCGGCCCGTCGAAGCCGTTGTTCCGTGGCCATCTGTAGTTGTTGTCGCGAGGGTATGCGGCAAGGCCGAGGGGGTCGAGCCAGCCGGTGGTGTTGAGGACGTAGGCGTGGGGAAGCCAGCCGCCCGCCAGGCCGAGGGGATCGTTGCTGAGGAAGCGGGCGGTCTGGGGATCGTAATGGCGGAAGTAGTTGTAGTGAAGGCCGGATTCCTGGTCCGCGTACTGGCCGGGGAAGCGCAGCGGGCAATCCGCGCCCGCTGTGATCGCGCCTGGAGAGGTACCCCAGTGGGCCTGGTTCAGGCGCCAGGTGAGGTGGCCTTCAGGGGCGGCGAGTTCGAGTGGGGTGCCGATCAGGTCGGTGATGACGAGGGAGAACTGGGCGTCGATCCACTCCTGCGGGGCGTGTTGCGCGGGGATGCGTTCGGTCTGGGTAAGGGGGCGGAAGGTACCGGGGGCCCAGTTCCATACGGTGGTCCGGTCCTCGCTGATCTGCTCGGCCAGGTTCAGGCCGTCCCACACGAAGTGCACACGGCCGGTCCCGTCGGCGCGTTCCTTGGTGATGCGGCGGCCGAGTGGATCGTACAGGTAACGCCATTCCTGCCCGTCGGGTGCGGTAACGCCGGTCAGGCGGTCGTCGGCGCTCCAGGTGTACCGCCACGTCTCCGTCCGGCCTCCCGGGCGTTCCCGCCGGCGTGCGACGGTTCGGCCCTGGGAGTCGTACTCGTAATGGAGGTGTCCCGCCTGCTGGAGCAGGGTGCCGGCATAGGCGCGCGACCCCTGAGCGTCCCTGGGCCCGGGCCAGGCGGCGTCGGTGATCTGACCGGTGGAGTCGTAGGCGTAGTGCTCGCTCCAGCCGGAGCCGTGGACGGCGGTGACCCGGCCGGCCGGGTCCAGGTCGTAGCGGCGGCGGCCGGACAGCAGGTCGTCCACCTGGACGAGATAGCCGTCGGGCCGGTAGCTGTGGGAGCGCCGCTGAATGGCGCGGCTACCTTCGGACGCGGGGCCGAGGGTTTGGGCACGTACGCGGGAGTCGGGATCCCAGTGGTGGGTGAGCGACATCCCGGTGCCGAAGCGCCGTGAGGTTTCGCGGCCCGCCGGGTCGTAGCCGAATTGGATGATGTGGCCTGAGGTGTGCAGGGCCACGAGCCGATCGCCGGCGTCGTACTCCCAGGTGCTCTCCGCACCGGATGGGGTGCGATGGTGAGTACGGCGGCCCATCGCGTCGTACGTGCTGGTCAGGGTGAGGCCGTTGCAGGTCTCGGCGATCACGCGGCCGTGCTGGTCGCGTACGAGCTGCAGATCGGCGTCCGCGTTCGCGGCACGGGTCAGCCTGCCCAGAGGATCGTAGGTAAACGTCGTGACCTGGTCGCCCGATTGCCGCTCGATCGGCCGGTCCAGGTCGTCGTAGGCGTAGCGGGTGGGCTGACCGGCGCCGTTGACGCGTTCCGTGATCCTCCCGGCCGGATCACGGATGTAAGTCAGGACGCGGTGGTTGAAGTCGGTCTCGCCGATCAGGGCGCCGTTGGGGTCGTAGGTGTAGCTCCAGGTCAGACCTTGGGGATTGGTGACCTGGACGAGGTGCAGCTCGGTGTCGTGAGTGAAGGTGAGACGTGCGCCGTCCGGTGTGGTCTGTGCCGCGGGTAGGTCGAAGGGGTCGATGTCGGTACGGGTGACCTGGCCGAGCGGGTCGCGGTGCTCGATCAGGTTGTTCTCGGCGTCGTAGGCCCACTGCTCGGTGGCCCCGCTGGGCAGGTTTCGCGAGGCGAGTCTGCCCTCGACGGTCCAGGTGTAGGAGGTGGTCTGGCCGAGCGGGTCGGTCACGGAGGCGATGCGGCCGAAGGGATCGCGGTCGTAGCGGGTGGTGGCGCCGAGCGGGTCGGTCACGGCGGTGGGCAGGCCGGCCTCGTTGGTTTCAACGGTGTGGGTGTGACCGAGCGCGTTGGTGACCGAGGCCAGGTGGCCGTGCTCGGTGTAGGTGTAGCGGTGGAGAGAGTCGGCGATCAGGTTGCCGCGCTCGTCGCGGGTCAGCGGCCAGGTGGTTGCGTCGAAATCGGTGACGACGGTCGGCATGCCGTGCTCGTCCCGGTTGAAGGTGCGGCGGGCGCCGTCCGGGCGAGTGATGGCTTGAAGGTGCAGGTCGTCGTGGTGATAGGTGGTGGTGCGGCCGAGCGGATCCGTGTGGGCCAGCAGGCGGTCGTGGCGGTCCCACTCGTATGTCGTGGTGTGACCGAGGGGATCGGTCTCCTGGGTGACCTGGAGCAGGTCGTTGTATCGGTAGGTGGTGACGTGGCCGAGGGAGTCGCGGGCGGTGGTGACCCTGTCGGCGTAGCTGATCTCGGTGTCGAAGACGCCGTCGATGCCGGTACCGGCCGTGCAGCGCCCCTGACCGTCGTAGGTGTAGGCGTACCACGTGCCGATCCGGTCCCGCCAGCCTGTCATGCGGCCGTCGGCGTCGTAGGAGAAGCGCAGCGGCAGGCCCGAGGAGTTGGTGATCTCGGTGAGGTTGGCGTGCTCGTCATAGCCGTACGTGATGAGGGTCTGGGCCGCCTCACGTAGCCGGATGGCGACGACCAGACCGGCATGGGTTTCCAGGCCGAGGTGGTAGCCGCCTGAGTGCACCACCTCGACCGGGACGCCTTCGCTGGTGTAGCGCAGGTCGATGCGGTTGCCGTTCCGGTCGGTGATCGCTCCCAGGGGCAGCACGTGCGGCTCCCCCGCCTCCTCGATGGGCGGGTCGGGCGATACCGCGAAGTGGAGAGTGTGGCTGGCGGCGGGATCGGTGACCAGGTAGTGATCGGCCTTCCGGCACAACAGCCAAGGGGGGCCGTTGCTGGGAAGAACCGGTCGTTCCCCATCGGGATGAGAGAAGGTGAGCAGCGCGCCCGAGGCGGTGGCCAGGCACACCCCCTCCGCATCGATCTCCAGCCGCTGATCCAGCGTCGAGGCCCACGACGGGCCGAACCAGCGCCCCTGCCGATAGCTGGACAGGTACGTCCGCTCCAGCAGCAGCGGCAGGACCCCGGGCAGTTCCACGTCGGTCTGCGGCAACAGCACCGTGCCGGACGGGAAGTGCACCGGATCCTTGCTGAAGAACTGCTTGGTCTTCTGCCACGCCGTGCTCGCCGCAGTGGACACACGCCCTGCTCCGGCCCGCATCGCCGACCGGATGGTGGAGGTGCCCGCAGCCCTGAGCCCGGCCGGCAACGCGCCGCGCAGCGCCGTCGCCCCTGCCGGCAATCCGGCGCGCAGCGCTCCCAGCCCCAGCAGTTGACCACCGCCGGCGCGTACGCCGGCGGCCATGCCGCGCAATCCGGCCACTGCCTTGGCCCCCTGCGCCAGCAGCCCTACCTGCCGGCCGCCCGGTAAGACGCCGATCCCGTCCATGACGACCTGCCCCAGGCCGACCTTGCCCTGGCGGAACTTGTTGAGGGAGTCGGCGAACACCACCGCCCCGGCTACCACCGCCGCCCCCAGCAAGACGGCCCCGGCGATTCCACCGGTACCGACCACCAGCAGCGCCAGCCCGGCCACCATCGCCACGTTGCGGGCCAGATTGACGAAATCATCCCAGGAGCGGAACGGCGTGCTCACGGTGTCCCAGGCCTGCTCCAGCCAGGACTTGTTCTGGATGCCAGAGCCTTCCAGCGCCTGCTGGATACCCTCGGCCGCCCTGTTCGCGGCCTGGCCGCGCAGCCTGGCCGCCTCGTCGGCGATCCGCCGTGCCCTGCCTCGGTCGGCCTCGGCGTTCTGCGCTCGCTGCACCGCCGGGCGTACCGAGGCCTGCAGGCCGGGATCAGCGGCTTTCACCGCTGATTCGACCTCGGCCAGGCTGGTGAGCCCAGACGCCGCGGGCAGTAGAGCGCGAATCTCGCGCAGAGCGCCCTGATACTGCATATCGGCCGATCGGCCCTGGCTCAGTGCGGTGCCTGCCTGCATCTTGGCCTGGCCCAGGCTGTCCGCATAGGTCTTCAACGCGTTGCTCGCACCTCGGTAAGCAGCGCCCAGCTTGGCCAGTTCCGCGGGTAACCCGCTCAGCGCTTCGGTGTACTTCGGTGCGTAATCGCCACGCATCCGCAGTGCGGAACCGTTGGAAGCCACCCCGTTCAGCCGAGCGGTGTTGTCCTCGGCCAGCTTGGCCTGGCCCAGCAGTTTCTCAGCCAGGGTTCGGACTTCCTCCGGGTTTCCCGGCGTGGGGTCACCGGTCAACCCCAATGTCTCCCATCCGCCTGGCATGCGATCACCTGCTCCGTGGAGGTTCCCTCCTCACCGGTACGTAAATGACAAAGCGCGAGGTTCGATGGGATTGGATAGGAGTTCAGGTGACCAGTTCCAGCGGGTCTTCCCTATGCCCCGAGAAGGCCACCAGAGACATCAGGCGGCGCGTCGCCAGCCTCAACCAGGACGATCACACGACTGGCCCCCGGGACCCAGGGCAATGGTGCCCATCGTTCGGGCAAGGCCCGCCGTGAACCGGAACGGCTGCGTCGGCGTCTTGAGCAGAGTCCGTGCGCGCGAGCACACACCGAGCACGGCGTCCCCGAAGCCAACCCTCGGCATCCACGCCACAGGAGCGTTACCCCAGCTCAAGACCCTATGCGGCCCTTGGTTTGCACGCTTGCAACAGGGTGGGCCGTCGATTTGAGCATCCGGCCCCGCGTTCGCCGCCTGCTCGCGGCGAGGCGGGGCCGCTGCTCTTGCACTGCGTGGGAGGATGGTGAATGGATCATGGTGTGTGCAGGGTTGGTGCGGGCGAGCACGTACGGAGCACGCAACACCTAGACGAAAATTCTAGAACGCATCGGATCCCGCATAACCCCAGGTCAGGCCATGATCAAAGCGCGCCCTGCAGGATTCGAACCTGCGACCGTCGGATTAGAAGTGGACGGCTCTTGTTGCCTTTACGGCGCTCTGACCTGGTGCTTCGGGTATCGTCTCGGACCGCCCATGGCAGGCGTTCCGCGCATAGTCCGGATCTTGTTGACGCTCCTGGAAAAAGGCTTGCGGCCAACCATGCCGGTCACGCCGAGGGTCGTGCCTCCGAGGCAGAGACACCGATAAAGGCACCCTCGAACCAGGCGTGCGCGGCTACCAAACCCTCGCCGACGGCTACACAACGATTCCCGCGACCAGCCCCGCGATGGCACCGTCTGACGCCTATAGCACAGGGCGGCAGAGGTATGCGAGCCCAGCCAACGTGACATGCGCATAGCTGCGGGGTGAACACTCGCTCTCTGTTCATACTCCGACGCTTTGAGTAGTGTCCGGACGTGGCTAAAAGGAAATCGGGATCCCTCGGGAAGTACTGGGGTTACCTCCTCTTTGTGGTCGTGATCACAGGTTGGCTAACACAATCAGTCGGCCCTGCGGGCTTGCTTGCTCTGTCTGGGTTGACCACGGTGTTCTTCCTCTTTCGCGTGCCTGTGTGGTGCGGCGCCCTCACACGCGATAGAGAACCCTGCCGGAAAAACGCTAACGGCCTCCTGATGGGGTGCTCGTATCAGCAGCACAAGTGGCAGAAGCTGAAGTTCGCCGTAGTGCCGCCGAAGTGGCGTGAACTTAACCGAGGACTATGGGTTGGGCCAGAGAAGCGGGTGGCCACCACCGCTGCCTTCTGCGGCATGATCTCGGCCGTGGTCGCCGTGATTGATCTCATTGCCAAATAGGGCGACCACACCTCCTAAGGGAAGGGCCCATACCCGGGACCGCGAGCTGCCGACGCCATGTCCTGGCCACAACTGCTCAGCTTGGAAGACCGCAACCTTCCCATTCGCTGAGCCGTGCTGAGGAACGAAGCACGGATCGTCGATCGCCCCCAAGCACGTACCGCGGCTAACCATGCAGTGGCGATCGTAGGGCTGCATCTGTGCGGCGGCGTGGCAACCCTGGTCGGTGCGTTCGGTTGGCGCGGCGCGGGCCGGCGTGCGGTGCCCGGCCCGGTGTCCCGCCGCCGTCCGGGACCGGCCCCCAGGCCGCACGCCCGGACGGCGGGCGGGCGGAGGGCCGGGGGTACGGCGGCGCGCCGCGCCGCCGCTTGATATCTAAGAGAACAATTCGGCAGTGCTTGACCAGTCGAGACTAGGAAGTCCGCCTGGCCTGCCACCAATCACTCTAGTGAACGCCATAGGTCTTTAGGCGCGGTTCCACTTCAAGAGCCTTTTCGTCTAAGTGACGAACAAACTCGCGGCATACTGCAACTGCGAGCGGGCAAGACGTCGGCGAAAAGACCAAACGCGTAGAGGAGAGGTCTATATCTAGAACCCTCTTCAAATCTTGAGACAGATTCACCAGCTGACCAATTTTCCCTGCCTGCAAGCGAGTAAGCTTTCCTTCTCCATGGACGATCGCGTTCCTTGCGTCCACCAAGGTCAGGAAACCTTGTGTTGCCTTGTCGCCTTTTACTGAGACAGAGAAGCCGTCCCTAAGCCATTTCAGCCGCGAATCCCACGCCCTGTAAGGATCGTCACCAATGGCGCTAAGCAGTGCACTCCCGAAGCGCGACTTACCCATATCGCTCATCTCAACTAAGGATCGCAACAATCCATCGGCGTACCCCTCTACTAGAGTCGCAGCCGAGGTGATGAACCAGTGCTGATCGCTCTGCTTATCAGAGCTGCCTCTGTACGCGAGACGAGCGAGCGCCAGGAGACATCGATCGGCCGGATCTGTCAGGACTTGGGGATCAATGCGTTGGCCCATTTTGCCGCTTCTCGATTCAGGGGGGAGTCACCTTCGATGGCAAGAACAATGGGCTTATCTATTCCTTGCTGAAGTGTTGATGCCGCAGCAATGGCAGGCTTGGTCATGCGCGACGCGGCTCGATAAACATTCCCGACCTCATTGGCTGTCAGTTCACCCAAAATAGCTCGAACCCAGGCTGCCTGACCCCTCACAGACTCATGCCGATCACCTAGCTGCTGAGCCACCCATTCTCTTACTCTGCGAGGAGCATCGCCAGCAACCGGCGAGACGCGCTCGATAGTGTCCAGGAGCCACAGCTTTGCCCAAGGACTTTGTCGAGCCATACCAATTAGACGCGCTACCGAGTTCCAATGCTTTTCCTCTGGCCATACTCTTGAGCGCGCAGTGATATAGTTGGACACAGCCTCCAGATACCGGGGATGCCGGAACACAATTTGGTCCAGGCGGCGATCAGAAATTCGCCGTTGATACGATTGGAGGCCGGACAAGATGAGCGGTATCCAGTTGGACCCCTCGGTTTCTACCGCAGATCGCCCTCTCCGGCCTTTACTCCAATCTGCGAGCAGGTCCCAGTATGCGCGCTGAGCGGTGGCCTTTTCTTCAGGCTCGACGATGATCTCCTCCGGCGCCTGGTCCGAGTATGGGGGCGGAACCGCGAAGAAGAACCGCGTTAGAGTTTCTTTGGCGCGCCAGATGTACCCATTAAAGAAGTTGGCCTCACTTTGCTGTTGCTCGATCAGCGTTTCTCGACGATATATTCCCGTCTTGTGGGCAGACAGTATCAAACCGAGTTCCCGAGCATATTCGGCGGCGCGTTCTATTATTTCATTAGCCGTGAGCCAATCTTTCGCCGTAACTCTGATATCGTCCGCATAGCGCCGAACGTCATAACCATGGCGACCAAGTCTGCGATCCAGGATACTGAGATAAGCATCAGCAAGCCGATCGCTCGTGTCTTGCATTTGAGGTAATCCGCGAGACTGTTTCGACACTTCGCCAAGAAAGACCTTCAGCGCATCGGCAGTATTAAAATCCATCGAACGAAGCATGAGTTCATCACACAATATGCCATGTCCGATATACTCATAGCATGCGGCTATGTCGATCTCGACTATATATTCAGATCTTCCATCGAGACCGAAGCTTTTGAGCGCATCATACTTTCCAGCACCCCTAGATTGCGGTGGAAGATCTTTTTCTATTGCCTGCGCGAGCGATCGATATAGTGTTCGTTCTACGGGCCCAGTTAGCACAACGGGCCTAGGGCCGAAACCTGCACGAGGCATGGTCAGAACCTCACTCTCAATTACCATGCCTGCGTTCAAAGCCGCCGACATATGACTGGCGAGAGTTGAGGTCGCATTCTCCAGACACCGGTCCATAACTAGGCGGGGGAAGTGGTCGAGCGGCGTCTGCATAACATACTGAGCACTCTTCTCAAGATCCAAGGTCTTGAGATATGAAATGTCCAGACGCATCTATCATCCCACACAGCATCGAGGGGAGCCGGATTGCTACCACCCCACATCATGCCACATATGGTTCATATCGTCACTTCGGTTCGCACCGCGCGATCCGTTTCGCGCAATATGCGGCATTTATCACTTGTGTGTCTAGGTGGTGCAATCGAGTTACGCTTAGCGGCATCGCCGATGAGACATTTCCATATCGGTTGTTACAGGAAGGCGGCAGGGGTAGCACCCGCTTGAGGTCAGTCGAGCAAGTCGGGGCGACGGGCCGCGAGAGCGCGCCGTACGGTCACGAACCGGTCGTGAAATTCCGCGGTTAGTGCTTCTCGGCGGTAACGTTGCCGCAACACGTGGTCGAGATCGCCAGCGCGGTGGACCAAGTCGGTAAGGGATCTACGGTCGATATCGAAGGCAGCCATGCCATGATCTACAGCTGCATCAAGGTCGCCGCGTCGGGCATGTACGATGCCAAGGTCTATGTGCGCGTCTGCGATTCTCATGGGCGCGTTCGACGTGCCGTCCGGGCGAGTGTGCATCTGGATCGTTTCGCGGGCATGTTCCTCGGCCCTGTCGTCATCAGCGAGCCAGGTATAGCAGGTAGCAGCGTAGAAGACCCACTTTGAATGGTCGAACACAAAGTGGTGGTCAGGGTTTTCTGGGAACGGAAGTCCATTGAGAACCTCTGCACCTCGGGTAAGAGCACGGTCGGCTTCGCGGCGGTCGCCGATGCGGGCCAGGCCGCGGGCTTCTTGGAGGGTGAGTTGAACCATGGCGCTGCTGGTGCCGGCTACGGCTTGGCCCATGCGGGCGGCGGTGACGACGTCTTCGTAGCGGCCTTCGACGAGGGCGAACCAGGCTGACATTTCGTGTGCCCAGCCCATGAGTTCGCCATGTCCAACCTGGCGGCCCATCTCGAAGGCGGCGCGTCGGGCCGTTTCGGCCTCTTCTCTCTCCCCTAGGTCATAGTGGACGCAGCCCAGCAGGGCAGTGAGCCAACCTGTGATCACGAGCAGTTCGCGATGCTGGTCCAGGGTGAGCCGTCCGGCAAGCAGGCGGGTGATTTGTGCCAGGCGCTTCTGCGTGCGATCGCGTAGCGTGCCTGCGGGCACGACGGGATAGGCCCGGCACAGGAGATCGACGGCCTCAGCAAGGGCATCCAGGGTCCCGGTTCCGACGTCGGATGCCTGGAGTTGCTGGGCAAGTTCCATGGTCCCGTACAGGTCCGCCTCGGCTCGGAGGGCGTCGGCGGGGATCACGCGGGCCTCGATAAGACCGCTGCCGGTCTGCTTGGTCTGGGAGAACCCGAGTGCTTCCGGCTCCAGGCCGGTCAATTGGGTCAGCGCCAGCCGGTATGGCGTGCGGGGCCATCGGACCTCGCCGGCCTCCCAGCGGCGGACCCGTTCCTCATCGCATGTCAGCCGTTCGGCGATGCCAATCGGCGTGGCGTTGATGCGGTCGGCCATTTCCGCGCGGGTGAGCCTGTTTTCGTTGCGCCAAGCCCGAAGGCGAACGTTTGGGATGTAGTCGGGCATCTGCGGTTCTTCCTCCCGGCTGGGGGCTCGAAAGGGGAAATGAGGGGGCCGTTCAGGGGTCCTGCTCAAACTCAGTTGCCGGTGGACTTGTCATCAATCAACCACGGTACGTCACGCGGCCTCCCGCCACAGGGAACGCCGGATGAACGAGGAGATGGCGACGGTGATCCGGCCAGACGAGATGAGCAAGACGTCGCCGTGCCCCGGCTGCCGGGGACGCGGGAACAAGCTGCGCGACTCGCGCCGTGCGCTCCTCATCGGCGACAGCGACACAGATCAGACCCCTAGTGAGGAGCGGGAGTGTCTCGACTGCCTCGGAGGCGGCCAGGCCGAAGGGAACGGGAAATGAACTCGATCATGCAAGCGGCGCTGAACTTCCCACAGAATCGGGAAGAGGGCGACATGCTCGTCCGGCTGCGCGACCAGCTCACGAACCTCGGTGTCAACGCCGAGCTGCGGGACAACAACACCGCGCTCATGGTGCACAAGCGGGAGCCGGGGATGCCGGTGTGGGTGTTCGTCGGGTTCGGCGGGGCCTACTACTCCTGGCAGAGCGCCGAGCAGCGGCACCCGACCCGCGATCCGGAGGGCGCGGCGAAGCTCCTGGCTGAGTACATCGCCAGGTGATGACCGGCGCGGCGAGACGAGCGCGTTCCCTATCGGAGGGGGTAGGGACGCCGCCGCCTCGTCTCACCGCGCCGCCCCGGCAGGCGGTCGCAGTGGTGGCCCCCGCGGCGTCCTTTCCCTGCCCGGCTGCTGTGCTGCCTGCCGGTTCTCTCTGTACGGCTCCCCGCCTTGCTCCCAACCGCGTGGACAGGCTGTGGTTCGCCGGTTACTCTCAAACTTGGTAAAACAACCTGTCGGCTGTTGGACGGTCATGATGTCGCTAGAGTCCGTGCCGCCTAAGTATGCGCAGCTTGTCCAGACTCTTCAGAGGCGCATCGAGGCCGGAGACTACCCGCCGGGCACGCTTCTCCCCAGCGAGAACCAGCTCATCCAAGAGTTCAGCGTCTCCCGTCCCACCGTGGTCGCCGCCCTACGCGTGCTTCGCGAGCAGGGATGGATCGAGTCCCAGCAGGGCAAGGGCCGTTTCGTACGTGGTCGTCCGGCCATGGCCTCCATCGAGCAGAAGCGGCCTGGACAGGCGTACCTGACCAAGCCGGAGGCCGACACCGTCGGCGAAGTTGTTGAAGTGGGCGCTGTCACCGCTCCGAACCGCATCGGTGTGCTGCTCGACGTGCAGCCCAAGAGCAAGGTGTTCGTTCGGCGACGGCTCATCGTGCGTGACGGCGAGCCGACCGAGCTGGTATCGCTCTGGCTGCCGCTGGATCTTTCCGGCGGTACGGATCTCACCAGTGGTGAGCCGTTGCGGCAGGGCTTCCGGGAGCATCTTCAGGCTCGTAAGAACGTCCGGTTCGATCACATCGTTGAGCAGATCACCGCGCGCATGCCCTCGGCCGACGAGGCCAAGCAACTGGGCATGCCCAAGAACATCCCGCTCCTAGCAGTCTTCGGCGCCGTCCGTGACGCCTCCGGCCGGCCCCTTGCTGTCGTCGAGGTCCTGCTACCTGCCGACCGGCACGAGCTGGAAGACGCCTACCCGATCACGTGATCGGGCTGCCGTCTATGTGCAGCGGAAGTTCCAATCGCTAGAGCTGATGTCACTGAACTCCACAACGACGGCTCTACCGTCTCCGGTGTCCTCGCCCCAGTCCAGACGGACGTTAGCCTCGTTCTCCACTCCGGCGATTGCGGCTTTGCGATAGTAGGCACCGATCTCGCCCGCCGATAGCCCAGTACTGAGGGGCAGTCGGATCTCGTAGTGGCAGTAGTCGCCACTTCCCCCGGAGTTCTTGCCGAATTCGGCTGCGCTGTCGCCGGTGCTGCGTGTCTCAGGTGGCAGTGGGATGGCTCGCACTCGCTCATGGAAGTCGTCGAGCCGGGCATCGTCACGCCACTCCGGCATCATGATCAGCAGGAACAGCCCGACCAGCGGGGCGATCACGACCACGGCTAAGCAGCCCCACAGGATTCGCACCAGATCCTCCCCACATGCCGGGCCATCGGCTTGGGCGACTGTCTATCGCACAGGTGACACGCCCGTCACCTGACACCTAGTCACTTGACCTAGCAAGCTACGCAGAGTTACGGTCTAACTACTTGATAGGTCGAGTGCCTGTCATCCAAGAGAGGAACCCGTTATGGCTCTGCAAGGCCCCATCCCCGTCACCTTCGCCATGGTCTTCCCGCACGGCTGCTACATCGTCGGCGAGGTCGAGCCCGTCAAGGACTTCGACGCCTCGTCCAACGGCCGGTTCGTGCAGGCCCGCGACAAGCAGACCGCTGAGCTGGTCTGGCAGGTCGCGGTCATGGACGGTGACCCGACCCTCAAGCCCGCCCAGAAGACCGTGGCGGTCAAGATCCTGGCCCCGGTTCAGCCGGTGCCGCCGCAACCGATGCCGGGGCTACCGTTCACGCCCGTCGAGTTCGACGGCATCTCGGTCACGCCGTACGTCAACGCGGCCGGACGTCTCGCCTACTCCATCAAGGTCCACGACATGCACGCTCCCCGACAGACCGCCCAACCCGCCAAGGCCGGAAAGGAAGCCGCCTAATGACCCGACGCCGCACCCCGCGCAACAGCGTGATCCGGCTGACCACCGGACACGCCGCCCGCACCATGAACCACCCGTTCGCCCGCCGTGAACCCGTCTTGGCGCTCGACTTCGGCGCCACCTCCGTCCTGGTCACCACGAGCGGTCCCGTGACGGCGGAAGACCTGGAGTTCGCACGCCAGCTCGCCCGCGAGGCCCACCGCTTCGCCCGATCCGTGGAGCGCAGCTTCTACGGCCTGCCCGACGGCAAGGGGATGGCGGCGTGAGCGAACACCGGCCCTACACCTACGTCACCCTGTCCATGCGGCCCGACACCGCACCACACGTCGGTATCTCCTTCCACACGTCGCGGCTGAAGGTCCGCGCCGGACTGCTGGTCAGCAACCCCCGGCCGTACCTGGAGTTCGTCTCCCACGAGGCCAACGTGCACATCTCTACCACTGGGGCCGGGCCGGTCACCGACGCCGATCTGGATATCGCCCGCGAGATCTTCAACGCCGCCGCCCGCTATCTGGCCGACTGCGAGCTGCTGCACGCCGAAGAGTCGGCCAAGGACGCCACCTGCACGGCGGCCTGACACGAAGCGGGGCCGCTGGAAGCGGCAACTTCCGGCGGCCACTCGGTTCTCCCCTGACTCCACATCACGAGAGGTTCCCAGCTTATGTTCAAGCGGCTGCCTGGCGACGAGGCGCGCAACCTCGTCTCCACCACGCCGGATACGGCCGTCGTCTTCCGACCGGCCGTGCTCAAGACTCCCGCCATCATCACCTTCCTCGTCTACGGCTGGCGCTTCCTGTACGCCCTCGTCCGCACGACATGGCGGCATCCTGTCGCCGTCGCCGTCCCCGTCGCCCTCGGCGGCATCGGGTACTGGTACGGCTGGCCTGCTGCGGCATCCACCCTTGGCTTCGTCGTCCTGTCCCTGCTCGCGTGGGCCTGCACCGACGGCGATCTCTTCGCCCGTCTCGTCGGCTTCCGGCTGCTGGCCTGGTGGCGGCTGATGTCGGTCTACCGGCGCCACTGGCATGGCGTCATGGACGTCTCCGGCCTGGCCAAGCGCGTCAACGGTCGGATCTACATGCCGCGTCTGCTCCGCGTCACCTGCGACGGCTGGGCCGACCGCATCACGGTCCGGATGCTCGGCGGCCAGGCGGTCAAAGACTGGTCCGACCGCATCGACAACCTCGCCCAAGGCTTCGGCGCAACCTCCTGCCGGGTCGCGCTCGTCAAGGGTGGCCGACTGCTGTTGACCTTCCCGCGCAGCGATCCACTCGCCGCGCCCATGCCCGCCCTTCCCATCCCGGACGAACCATCGGTCGGACCGGTCGAGATCGGCAAGCAAGAGGACGGCCGACCGCTCCGGCTCAAGGTCCACGGCACGCACGTCCTGATCGCGGGCGCGACCGGGGCGGGCAAGGGTTCGTTCCTGTGGGACACCATCCGCGGCTTGCTCCCCGCCATGCGGGCGGGTCTGGCCGAGGTCTGGGCGCTGGATCCCAAGCTGATGGAGCTGTCCTTCGGACGCGAGCTGTTCCAAGGCCGCTACGCCGCCGACCCAGCCGACTGCGCCGATCTGCTCGACGAGGCCGTCTCCGTCATGCAGAAGCGTGCCGCCCGCTTCGCCGGCCTCCAGCGCTCCCACGTCCCAACGATCGAGGACCCGTTCGTCCTGGTCCTCGTCGACGAGGTGGCATTCCTGACCGCCTACCAGCCCGACCGGCAACTCCGGCAGCGCATCTCCGCCGCCCTGGCCACACTCGCCACCCAAGGCCGCTCAGTCGGCGTCGGCGTCATGGCCGCCCTCCAAGACCCGCGCAAGGAAGTCATGAACATCCGCAACCTGTTCCCCGACAAGATCGCCCTCCGGCTCGACGAATCCGAGCAGGTAGACATGGTCCTCGGCGACGGCGCACGCGACCGGGGCGCACTCGCCGACCACATCTCACCCGTCCCGGAACTGGGCGCGGGCGTTGCGTACATGCGCCTGGAGACCTCACCCGAACCGATCCGGGTCCGCGCCGCCTACGTCTCCGACATCGACATCCGCGCCATGGTCGCCTACTACGGGCAGGCCGCATGACTCACCTGCTCCACGGCCTGCGCTGCGCCACCTGCCTCACCCTGAACGTTCTCTGGCTCGACCCGGTCCGCGCCGTGGTCGAGTGCTCCGAGTGCAGCCAGACCGCGTTCATCATCACCGATCCCGACGAAGGGAGGACCGCATGACCCATGCGCAAGACCGCGCCCTCCCCCGCGCCGTCCGAGAGGCCATGCCCATGGCCCGCGACGTGCTCGTAGAGGTCGCCAAGCTCCACGGCGTCTGCATCCGGCCCATCCCGCTCAAGCGGCTCGACACCCACACCGGCAAGTGGGAGATCATCGACGTACCGTGCGGGGCCACCCTCGACAGCAAGTGCCCGCCCTGCGCCAAGCGCAATAAGCAGCTCCGCAAGGCCCAGTGCCGCGAGGGCTGGCACCTTGACGAAGAACCCGCCATCAGGCCCAACGAAGCCAACGAGGAACAGCGCTGGCTCGTGGAGCTCCGCGCCGATGTCCAAGCCCAGCGAGACGCCGCTGACAAGGCCGGCCAGGACACCGCCGAACTGGATGCGCTGATCGCTGGCCTCGACGAGGAGATCAACGCCGCCGGGATGCGCGGCAACGTCCTCGGCCGTGCGACCGCCAAGCGCTCCCGCTCCACCAGGCGACGGCAGGACGCGCCCGACCTGCCCAAGCGCAAGATGACCAGGACCACCCTTGGACGCACCTTCCAAGGCAGCGACGGCAAGACCTACCGGCCGTCCCTGTTCGTCACGCTCACCTTGCCCTCGTACGGCAAGGTTCGCGACGGCGCACCCATCGACCCCGACACCTACGACTACCGGCGCGCCGCCCGAGACGCGCTGCACTTCTCCAAGCTCGTCGATCGCTTCGTACAGAACCTGCGCCGAGTCGCGGGCTACGACGTGCAGTACTTCGCCGCCGTGGAGCCTCAAAAGCGGCTCGCGCCGCACCTGCACATGGCCATCCGTGGAACGCTCCCACGCGCCGAGATCAAGCAGATCGCCGCCGCCACCTACCACCAGGTCTGGTGGCCACAGGCCGACGAAGTCATCTTCGACGGCGACCACCTGCCCGTCTGGCAGGACGGCACCGGCTACCTCAACCCGGCCACCGGCGAAGTCCTGCCCACCTGGGACGAAGCCCTCGACGCGATCGACGAGGACGCCGAACCGCTCCACGTCATCCGCTTCGGCGAACAGATCGATGTGCAAGGCGTGCTCGCGGGTACCCCGGACGCCGACCAGTGCATCCGCTACCTGTCCAAATACCTCACCAAGTCCATCGGCGACGCCCTCGACGGCGGACAGGCCCAGCAACAGCACGCGGCGCGCATGCTGGACGTTCTCCGCTACGAACCCTGCTCGCCCACCTGCCCGAACTGGCTGCGCTACGGCATCCAGCCCAAAGACGCCAAGCCCGGCATGCTCCCCGGCTGGTGCCGTGGCAAGGCCCACAAACCCGAACACCTCGGTTACGCCGGTCGCCGCATCCTGGTCTCCCGGAAGTGGTCGAACAAGACCATCGCCGAGCATAAGCAGGACCGCCGCACCTGGGTCCTGGAAGCCCTCGGCCAGGCCGACGAGCCCACCGACCCACACCGCTACGTCTGGCGCCCCGTACCGGCCGGAGACGCCAACGTGCCACCCCTCGCCGTCCGGCTCCTCCGGTCCGTCCACGAACGCCAACGCTGGCGAGCCCACCTCCGCGAACTGGAAGCCAGAGGAACCGGACAAGATCTTTCGGCAACCGAGGACGTCGGGAGGGCCGCATGACCAAGCACGACGAACTACTGACCGTCCGACAAGTCCTCGACGAACTTGGCGGCGTCTCCCGCCGCACCTTCTACCGCTGGCGCGAGATCGGCAAGGCACCAGAGGGCATCCGCCTGCCCAACGGCGAACTCCGCATCTACCGCAGCGACCTCAACGCATGGCTCGAATCCCTCCGGAGCGCCGCATGACCACCTCCTACAAGGTCAAGTTCTGGGACATCCGCACCAACACCAGAGCGGACAAGCCCGGTAAGAAGCCCCGGATCGTCTCCCACACTGTGCGGTGGACGGTCGGCAACCGCGAGAAGTCGCAGACCTTCAAGACCAAGGGGCTGGCCGAGAGCTTCCTGTCCGACCTGCGGCAGGCGGCCAAGAAGGGCGAAGCCTTCGACATGGATAGCGGCCTTCCCGCTTCGATGGTCAAGGCCAAGGATGCCCGGACCTGGTATGCCTTCGCCGTCGCATACGTCCACGCTTGGTGGCCTCACGCGGCGGCGAAGTCCCGTGAGGGCATGACCGACACCCTCGCCACCGTCACCCGCATCCTGGTCGGCGACGTACCCGGACGTCCGTCCGACGAGATCATCCGGCGGGCACTGCGCGAGTACTCTTTCCTGCCCGAGGACCGCAGGCGGGAGCCGACCCCGGAGATCTCCCGCGCTGTCCGCTGGCTGGAGGGCGCTTCGCTCCCGCTGAGCGCTCTGGAGGAGACCAAGCACGCCCGTGCGGCGCTGGAAGCCCTGGCGCTGTGCCTGGACGGCACGCCTGCGGCGACCTCGACGTACCGCCGCAAGCGGGCCGTCTTCCATCACGCGCTTGAGTACGCCGTGGAGCTGGAAGAGCTTTCGGCAAATCCGCTGCACAAGGTCAAGTTCCGCAAGGCCAAGGTGAGCGGCGAGATCGATCGGCGCTCGGTGGTCAGCCCCAGCCAGGCACGTGAACTGCTCACCGCGGTGACCTACGTGGGGCGGTCGCGAGGGCCGATGTTGGCCGCCATGTTCGCCTGCATGTACTTCGGCGGTCTTCGCCCGGCAGAGGCGGCGGGACTGCGGCAGAAGGACTGCCGGCTCCCAGAGCAGGGCTGGGGGCTGCTGACGCTGGAGAAGACCAGACCGCAGAGCAACAGGCGGTTCACCGATTCGGGGCAGGCTCACGACGAGCGCGGGCTGAAGCACCGGGACGTGAAGCACACGCGCACCGTGCCCATCCCGCCCGAGCTGGTGGCCATCCTGCGGGATCACATAGCGGCGTTCGGAATCGGCGAGGACGGCCGGCTCTTCCGTACGCGCACGGGCGGCGTGATCTCCGGTTCGGCGTACGCGAAGGTCTGGCAGGAAGCCCGGACGTACGCCTTCACTCCCGACCAGGTCGCCTCTCCCCTGGCGGGCCGGCCCTACGACCTCCGGCACGCGGCCGTCTCACTCTGGCTCAACGCGGGCGTGCACGCCCCAGAGGCGGCCGAGAGGGCCGGACATGGCGTGGACGTGATGCTCCGCGTCTACGCCAAGTGCATCGACGGCCAACAGGAGATCGCCAACCAGCGCATCTTGGAAGCACTCGCGGCGTGACGCAGGAGCCACGGCAGGACCCCGGGACACCTCGGGGTCCTTTCGCCGTTCCGGGCGCCCGAACTGCTGCGCCGACCTGGGAAAACGTGGCTGCGAGCATTCCGCGTATGTTCCGCGAGCAGTGGCACAGGGCTGCTTTCGGCGGCCTCCCGCTGCGTACGGCGCAACCGGGGCGATCATGCAAAAGACCAGGTCAACCCGCGGATGGCCTGGTCTCGATTGCGCGCCCTGCAGGATTCGAACCTGCGACCGTCGGATTAGAAGTCCGGTGCTCTATCCAGCTGAGCTAAGGGCGCTCCCGCCTTATTGTGCATGATCCGGCGACATGTCACGCACATGTTTTCCCCGTGTCAGTCTGTCAACCCGATCACAACCCACATGAACAGTGCTCCCAGCACGGTGGCGGTCAGTGTCCAGCCGGTGGCCCGTCTTGGCGTGTGAGCCTCAGGGAGGATATCGGACGTGGCGAGGTAGAGGAGGAATCCGGCGAAAAGGCCGAGGTAGGCGCCTAGGGCGGTGTCGGGGATGGGGAGGAGGGAGGTGAGGGTGGCGCCGGCTATGGGGGCGAGGGCGTCGAGGGTGAGGAGGGTGAGGGCGCGGCGGCGGGCGTTGCCGTAGAGGGAGGTGAGCGTGTAGGTGTTGAAGCCGTCCGTGAAGTCGTGAGCGATGACGCCTATCGCCACGGCCACCGCCAGGGAGGGGTTGGTCTGGTAGGTGGCGCCGATGGCGGAGCCGTCCAGGAAGCTGTGGAGGACGAGGGCCGAGGCGGCGGTGAGGCCGACGTTCGCCCGGGCGTGTCGGTGGGTGGCGTAGTCGGTCTCGTGGGCGTCGTGCATGCCCAGCGAGCGCTCCACGACGTGGATGGCGAGGAAGGCCAGGGCGAGCGTGAGCATGGGCAGGGGGACGCCGTGCACGTACGGCGGGCTCAGGGCCAGGGCCTCCGGGAGGAGGTCGAAGGCGACGACGCCCAGCATGACGCCGGCCGCGAAGCCCAGCACGAGGTGGCGGCGCCGGCCGATGCGGTCGGCGACGAGCCAGCCGAGCAGCGTCATCACGAACGCCGCCAGCGACAGCAAAATCGGCATGAAGCCGCAGGCTAGCGGGCCTGGGCCGGGACGTGCTGAGTTGGAAAAGGCCAGGCGGGGGCGGGGCAAATGGGTCTAAGCTGTCTGGGCATGGTCGCGACGCTCCTGCATGAGATTCCGCTGCAGGGCGGGGACGTGACAGACGGGGTGGTGCGTGTCGGTGACACCGTGCGCAGACCGGCCAGTATGTCCACGCCCGCCGTGCACGCCCTGCTCAGACACCTTGAGGCCGCCGGGTTCGACGGGGCGCCGAGGGTGGTGGGGATGGATGAGTTCGGGCGCGAGATTCTCACCTATCTTCCCGGTACGACCGGGCTCCGGCTGGAGAGCGTGACCAATGAGGCGCTGGCGGAGCTTGCCGGGTTGTTGCGGCGCTTTCATGATGCGACGGCCGGGTTCCCGCTGGCGGATGTGGGGTGGGAAGGGGGGTCGAACGATGATCGGCCCCCTGAGGTGATCGGGCATTGTGATTTAACGCCGGAGAATGTGATTTCTCGGCGGGGCGGGGAGGGTGGCGGCGAACCCGGGCCGTACGCGTTCATTGATTTTGATCTTGCGCGGCCGACCACCCGGCTCTTCGACATCGTGACCACTCTGCGGCACTGGGCGCCCATTTCCGATCCCGTCGATCGTGCTCCGCTCCTGCGCGGTGTGGAGGTGGGGGCGCGGTTGCGGGTGTTCTGCGACGCGTACGGGGTGCCGTCGCGCGATCGACGCCGGCTGCTCGAACTTGCCCGGCTTCGGTTCCACCGCTCCTACACGGTCATGCGGACCCGCGCCACTGCCGGCGGCAACTGGGCCAAGATGTGGGCGGGCGGTGCCGGTGAGCGCATCCGGCGGGCCGCCGCGTGGCTGGATGTGCACGAAGATGAGCTTCATGCCCATTTGGTATGACCCTTTGGGGCTCGCCCTCGGCGTGGCCCTCGACCGGCTCCTCGCCGACCCGCAGAGCCCCGCGCACCCGGTCGCGGTGTTCGGGCGGGGCGCGGCGCGGCTGGAGCAGATCCTGTACGCGGACGGCAAAGCCCCCGGCGTGCTGCACGTCGCCGTGTGCGTCGGTGGCGCGGCCACGCTCGGCGTGCTCGCCGGGCGCGCCGCCTCCCGCAGCAGAGTCCTCCGTACGTCCCTCACCGCCCTGACCACCTGGGCCGTGCTCGGCGGCACCACGCTGGCCAGGGAGGGCGCCTACATGGCCGACGCCCTGCAGCACGATGATCTGGAACGTGCCCGCGCGCGCCTCCCCCACCTGTGCGGCCGGGACCCCAGCCGGCTGGAGGCGCCCGAGCTGGCCCGGGCCACCGTCGAGTCGCTCGCCGAGAACACCTCCGACGCCGTCGTCGCACCCCTGTTCTGGGGTGCGGTGGCGGGGGTGCCGGGAATGCTGGCGTACCGGGCGATCAACACGCTGGACGCCATGATCGGGCACCGTTCGCCCCGCTACGAGCGGTTCGGGTGGGCCGCCGCGCGGCTCGACGACGTGGCCAACTACGTGCCGGCGCGGCTCACCGGCGTGCTCACCGTCCTGACCGCGCCTGACCCTGGCGGCGCGCGGGCGATGCTGCGTCGGGACGGTCACCGCCACCCCAGCCCGAACGCCGGACGGTGCGAGGCGGCGTTCGCGGGCGGCCTCGGGGTCACGCTCGGAGGGAAGAACGTCTACGGGGGGCGGGTCGAGGAGCGGCCGACCATGGGTGATGGGCCACCGCCCGGGGTCGAGGACATTCCTCGCGCGGTACGGCTGACGCGCGCCGTGAGCCTGGCGGCCGCCGGAGTGGCGGTGGTGACGGCTGCCGGCATGGCGAGGATGAAGGCGTCAAGTGTGGTGGGGGTGGCAGGAGTGGCGGCCGGTGTGGCGGGGGTGGCACGAGTGGCGGCCGGTGTGGCGGGGCTGACGGGGCTGGCGGCGTCGGCCTGGATCCGCAGCCGCACCACCGCCGCTGCCCGGCCATGAGGGCGAAGGCGCATCCCATCGGCGCGTGATGAAGGCCGCCCAAGCCGCCCGAAGGCAGGAGGCGCAAGCGGGGCGGTGCGGAAGAAGGGCGGTGCGGACGAAGGGCGGTGCGGACGAAGGGCGGTGCGGAAGAAGGGTAGGGCGCGCAAGCGGGCGGCGCACGGACGAGGGACGCGGACGAGGGGGTGCGCGGACGAGGGGCGCGCGGACGAGGGCGGGGTGCCCGCGCGCTACGGGTTCGGTGCGGTGCGAAGCGGTACGCACACGTACGTGTGGAAGTGGGCGCAGGCGGAGCGCGGCGCACAGGCGGGGGCGCCGGTGCGCAGGCGAGGCGCCCGTGGACGCAACCCCGTGCGAAAGCGGGCGATGAGTGAGGCGCGGTGCCGAAGAGGCGGGGCCCGGAGGCGGGCTGGCGGGGAAGCGGGGCACAAGGGGGCGCCCGTGTGTAGGCGAGGCGACTGTGCCGTAGCGGCGTAAGTGGGGTGTGCGGTACCGAAGCGGGGAAGCGGGGCGCAGAATGGGCTACGGCATGTGGGCGAGGCGCCGGTGGGCCGGCTGTGCGGCGAGGCGCTGGGGAGCGCGGTGGAGTGGCGCGCTGTGGGGCGCGGTCGGATGCCGCGCCCACAGCGGTCGAATGCCGCGCGGTGCCGCGTGGCGAGGTGCTGTGCGGCGTGATCGGGCGCCGCACAGCGCGGGCGCGACCCCGCACGACCCCCGCGCCCCGCTTACATGGCGCGGTTGAGGTTGAGGACGAGCCAGATCACGAAGATGGCGACCAGGGTGATGCCGATCATCGATTTCGCGGCGTTGTGGGCGACGGTCCTCCTGGCCGTGACCTGCCTGGCGCTCTGCTTCCACACCTGACGCATAATGATCATGGTCTGGAACCGGCGTCCCAGGGCGAACACGGCGAGTCCGATCAGGATGAATAAGATGATGCGGCCATCTGCAGGTTCCACGGGTATCCCCCCTGTGGTCCTTGGAGTTGCTTACCGCCCCCGAAACTGTGAGAACACAGAATACTCGCGCGACAGCGATTTGTGACCATATTTATGCGTCGAGGTCAACCACGATCGGCGCGTGGTCGGAGGGTCCCTTCCCCTTGCGGGCCTCCCGGTCCACGTACGCGGAGCGCACCCGCCCGGCCACGTCGCCGCTGGCGTACACGAGGTCGATGCGCATCCCCTTGTTCTGGTGGAACATGCCGGCCCGGTAGTCCCAGTACGTGAACGGGTGCGGCCCCTTCATGGGGGTCGGCACCACGTCGTGCAGGCCGAGGTCGCGCAGGGCGGCGAGGGCCTGGCGTTCGGCGGGGGTGACGTGGGTGGCGCCGGCGAACAGGGAGGCGTCCCAGACGTCGGCGTCCGTCGGGGCCACGTTGTAGTCACCGCAGGCCACCACGGGCAGCCCGGCGGCGACCTCGGCGGCCAGGGCGTCGCGCAGCGCGGCGAACCAGTCGAGCTTGTAGACGAAGTGGGGCGAGTCGAGCGTGCGGCCGTTGGGCGCGTACAGGGACCAGACCCGCATCCCGGCGCAGGTGGCGCCGATGGCGCGGGCCTCGGGGCGGGCGGCGCCGACCCCGTCGAGCTCGCCGAAGCCGGGCTCGCCGGGGAAGCTCAACGTCACGTCCGCCAGGCCGACCTTGGACAGCAGCGCGACGCCGTTCCAGCGGCCGTCCCCGTGGGCGGCGGCGGTGTAGCCGAGCTCGCTCACCTCCGCCACCGGGAACGCCTCCGCGGCGCATTTGGTCTCCTGTAGGCACACGATGTCGGGCGCGGTCTCGGCCAGCCATGCGAGCAGGCGGGGCAGCCGCACCTTGACGGAGTTCACGTTCCAGGTTGCCAGGCGCATCCCTCCAGCCTGCCACCCCGGCACCCATGAGAAGCGCAACCCGCGCCTGACCTGGGCATGGCGGTCCTGCCCAGGCCGGGCCGCCTTCGTCAGCGGGCCGGGCGCGCAGGGCAGACGGCCTGCCTCAGCCCCCCGTACGCGGGTCAGGCGGCCTTCATCAGGGTGTTCGACACCTCCTCCAGCAGCCCGCCCACCCCCCGGTCCAGCGCGGCCTTGGCGTGGCGGGCGGCGTCGAGGGCGTTGCCGGCGGCGCTGGGTGAGTCCTCGACGACCAGGCGCAGCTCCAGCTCCAGCGGGGACCCGCCGAAGCCCTCGCCGTCCAGCCGGATGTAGGCGACCTTGCGGTCGTCCATGAAGGGGACGTACTGGGCGCCGACGTGCACGGACGCCCCCGCGCCCGCCGCCTTCGTGGCCTTCTTGCCGCGCATGCGCGCCGGGTCCTCCAGGTTGACGAAGTCCATGTTGCCGCCGCCGAGGAGCTGGTGCCCGCCGGTGAGGTGGACGCCGCTGCGGGCCAGGGCGTCGACCAGCGCGCGGTGCACGAGGGTGGCGCCGAACGAGCTCTTGAGGTCGTCCCCGATGAGGGGCAGGCCGGCGGCGGCGAAGCGGGCGCGCCACTCGGGCGAGCGGGCGAGCACGGCCGGCATGCAGTTCACGAACGCGCACCCCGCCTCGATCGCGGCCTGCGCGTACAGCTCGGCGGCCCGCTGGGCGCCGGTCGGCAGGAAGTTGAGGACGACGTGGCTGCCCGTCTCCCGCAGGCGGGCGGCGACCGCGGCGGGCGTGGCTCCGCCGCTCGGGTCGATCAGCTCGGACGAGCCCGGCCCGACGCCGTCGGCCAGGATGCCCTCGGTGACGGGCACGCCGAGGTACGGCACGTCCGCGAACCTGCGGGCGTTGTTCGGGGCGGTCCAGATGGCCTGCGACAGGTCCTGGCCGAGCTTGGCCCGGCCGACGTCGAAGGCGGCGGTGAAACGCACCTGGGAGACGGCGTATCCGGCGCAGACGGGGTTCGGCAGGCCGGGGGCGTCGCCGTCCCGGTAGTGCTCGACGCCCTGCACCAGCGAGGACACGCAGTTCCCGACCCCGATCACAGCCACGTTCACAAAACTCATGCCGGGATTAGATCAGGCCCGTACGCCGGGCCACCGCGACGGCCTCCACCCGGGAGCCCGCGCCCAGCTTGGCCATGATGTTCGACACGTGCACGCCGGACGTCCTGGCCGAGATGAACAGCCGCTCGGCGATCTGCCGGTTGCTCAGCCCCTCCGCGACCAGCCCGAGCACTTCCCGCTCCCTGGCCGACAGGACGAGCTCGTCGCCCAGGGACACCCGCAGCGTGGCCGCCGCCGCCTCGGCCGCGCGCCGCAGCGGCTCGGAGCCGAGGTCGCCGGCGATCGCGACCGCCTCGCGCAGCCGCTCGCGGGCGTGCGCCGGGTCCTGCTCGGCCGCCCGCACCAGCGCCTGACCCAGCGCGTACGGCTGCCCGACCGCCCGCCAGCACGTCACGGCCGCTGCCCACGAACCCCCGCACTCCGCCTCGAACGTGGCCCGGTGCGCCTGCTGCACCCGCCCCGTCGTCGCGACGCCCGCCGGCGCCTCGCGAACCCGCCCGAGCCCCGCCGCCAGCGCCAGCAGCGGCCAGGCGTAGCGGCGGCTCAGCGTCAGGTCGTGCTCGGCCAGCACGTGGTCCACCACGCGGCCCGCCCGCCCTGAGTCGCGCCGGGCCAGGGCGAGCCGGCATTCGAGCAGGTCGGGTTCGAGGCAGGAGTCGTAGCCGCGCGAGCGCCCGCGCATGAGCGGCCGCACCCTGCCGACGATCTCCTCGGCCTCGTCGAGCGCGCCCTCCCAGACGGCGATCGTGCCCAGCACCATGAGGATCCAGGCCCGGTGGATGGGCGGCGGGTCGAGCGCGAGCGCGGCCCGCATCACCTCGCGGGCCTCCGCCCAGCGGCCCATGGAGGCGAGCGGCTCGGCCAGGTTCGCCGCCAGGTGGCCGCCCCTCGACCGGGCCAGGCCCAGGCGGCGGGCCCGGGCGATGCCCTCGCGGGCCACGGACTCCGCCCTGGCGTGCTCTCCCGCCGCCTCCAGGACGTCGGCTTCGCTGGCGTACGTCACGAGCAGGCTGTCGTCGTCCGGCGCCGACGCCCTGGCCCGCGCGTACAGGCGCGACGCGGCCTCGAGGTCGCCGTCCAGCGCGGTGAGGGCGGCCAGGGTGGTCAAGGACCTGGCGTCGCCGAGGGCGAGCGCCTCCTCGGCGTGGGTACGGGCCTCGGCGTCCTGGCCGTTCCAGGCGAGCACGGTGGCCAGGGCGCCGATCAGCCTGGACTCGCGCGGCGCCAGCCGGACGGCCGCGCGCAGGTCGTCCAGGCCCTCCTCGCCGAGCAGGTCGCGGATCGCGACCCGCAGCTCCAGCAGCCGCGCCGCCCGCACCGGGTCACGGTACGAGGGTCCCCCGAGATCGCCGGAGCCGCGGGCCAGGTCGCCGGAGCCACGGGCCACGTCGCCGGAGTCGCGTGGCGCGGCGGACACCTCCTCCAGGGCGCGGGTGGCCAGGTCCTCCGCGCGTTCCGCGTCGCCTTCGCAGAGGGCGTCGCGGGCGGCCAGCTCCAGGACGTGGACGTGGTCGGCGCCGTCCTCCGCCTGGTCCCACAGCTCCAGCACCCGCTCCCAGCGGCGCGCCGCCCAGGCGGCCTCGAACGCGCGCCGCCGCTCCCCCGCCGCGTACCAGTGGTCGGCGGCCAGCTCGGGGTGGGCCTCGGCGCAGCGGGCGTGCAGGCGGCGCCGCTCCCCTGGCAGCAGGTCGTCGTAGACGGCGTCGCGGATGAGCGCGTGGCGGAAGGTGTAGCCGTCGCCGTCCACGAGCAGCAGCCGGGCGCGTACGACCGGCCGCAGCGCCTCGTCCAGTGCCAGGTCGTCGAGCCCCGCCACGGCCCGCAGCACGTCGTGGGGTGTCGTGCGCCCGGCCACGGCGGCGATCCGCAGCACGTCGAGCCCTTCCGGCGGCAGCCGCTCGGCCCCGGCCAGCAGCAGCTCCCGCAGCGAGGCGGGCGTGGCTGGTGAGGCGCGCATGGCCGGCGATGCCGGCGGGGCTGTCGAAGGCAGCGTGGCGGCGCCGGCGTCGGCGAGCGCTTCGGCGAAGAGCGGGTTGCCCTCGCTGCGGGCCGCGATCAGGTCGATGTCCAGCTCCGACGACTCACCGTTCGCATCGCGGCCGAGCATGCGGGCCACGTCGTCGCGCCCGAGCGGCGGCACCCTGATCACCTCGGCACCCGGCACCCGCAGCGACTCCCGCGACGTCGCGATCACGAGCACCCCGGGAGCCATGAGGTT
This sequence comes from Nonomuraea composti, assembly GCF_012034275.1. NCBI lineage: Bacteria > Bacillati > Actinomycetota > Actinomycetes > Streptosporangiales > Streptosporangiaceae > Nonomuraea > Nonomuraea composti. Next base: position 66,297 of record NZ_JAATEP010000008.1, read on the forward strand.
GCGTGCCAGGAACACCAGCAGGTCGATGCTCGCCTGGTCCGCCCAGTGCAGGTCCTCCAGCACGAGGACGAGGGGCCGCCGCTCGGCCGACCGCTCGACGAGGAGCAGCACCTCCTCGAACAGCCGGGCCCGCCCCAGGCCGGGCAGCTCCTCGACCTCGCCCAGCTCGGGCAGCAGCCGGGCCAGCCCGCGGTGGCCGCCGCCAGGCACGAGGCCGGCACCGTACTGGCGGACGAGGCCGCGCAGCACCGGCACGAACGGCGCGTACGCGACGCACCCGGGGTCGGCCCCGCCTTCGGCCACGAACGCGTCGAGCCCCGAGACGAACTCGCCGACCAGCCGCGACTTGCCGATGCCGGCCTCGCCGACGACCAGCACGAGGCCGGGCGTGCGCTCCCGCGCCGCCGCCAGCCGGGCCAGTTCGGCCGCACGTCCTACGAACACGCCCCCATTATGAAGAGGCGGCTACGCATCATGCCCGATGTGTCCTGAGGCGGTTTCCGCGACCGTCGTAGGCATGATGACGCGCGAGATGAACCTGATGATGGCCGCGTCGACGGCCGGCCTGCTGGGCTTCTACCTGCTGTTCTCCTCCGCCCCTCTGTACGCCGCGACCGGCGGCGGTGGCGGGCTCGGCGCCGGGTCCGTGACCGGCGCCATGATGCTGGCCACGGTCGCGGCGGAGCTGGCGGTGCCGTGGCTGCTGTCCCGGCTCGGCTACCGGGCGGTGATGGGGCTCGGGCTGGCGCTGCTCGGGCTTCCGGCGCTGCTGCTGCCGCTGTCGGCGGCGCTGGGCTGGGTGCTGGCGGTCAACGTGCTGCGCGGGGCGGGGCTGGGCGTCCTGGTGGTGGCGGGCACGGCGCTGACGGCCGAGCTGGTGCCGGCGGAGCGGCGCGGCGAGGGGCTGGGGCTGTACGGGGTGGCGGTCGGGATCCCGTCGGTGCTGGGGCTGCCGCTGGGGTTGTGGGCGAGTCACGCGCTGGGGTTCGGGCCGGTGTTCGCGGTGGCGGGGCTCGTGCCGCTGGCGGGGCTGCCGGCCGTGCTGGGCCTGCCCGCGACGCGGCCCGCCGCGAAGCCCGCCGCCGGTCCCACGGCGACCGGCGGGGTGGCGGGGCTGGCGCTGATCTTCGCGGCGGTGACGACCGCGACCGGCGTCCTGGTGACGTTCCTGCCGCTGGCGGGCACCCCGGAGCTGGCCTCGGGCGCGCTGCTCGTCCAGTCCCTGGCCACCCCGGCGGCCCGCTGGTGGGCGGGCCGGCACGGTGACCGGCGCGGCTCGGCCGGGCTGCTGGCGCCCGGCGTGCTGGCCTGCGCCGCCGGTGTCGCGCTGCAGGTCTGGGCGGGCAGCCCGGTCGTGGTGGTGGCGGGGATGGCGCTGTTCGGGGCCGGGTTCGGGGTGCTGCAGAACGCGACGCTGGCGCTGATGTTCGAGCGCGGCGGGGCCGCGCGGGTGAGCGCCCTGTGGAACCTGGCATACGACGCAGGGATGGGCGTGGGGGCGATGGGGTTCGGGCTGGTGCTGGGGCACACCGGGTACGCGGCGGGGTTCGGGCTGGTGGCCCTGATCGTCGCGGTGACGCTGCCGCTGACCAGGGCCGAAGCCCGGGTCAAGGCCCTCGCGCGGTGTGCCTGAGCCGGAGGTCAGGAACGCCGTGTGCGCTCCACTCCCACGGTGATCTCGTTGCCGAGCCGCCGCCCCAGGAGCAGCTCCAGGTCGTCGCCGCTCCAGAACCGGCCGGGGTCGTACCAGTTGGGCCGGCGCCCGCCCGGCAGCAGCCCCATCGCCTCGTAGGTGACGGCCACCACCTCGGCGCAGTAGGCGCTCTCCAGGGTCGCCTCCTTGCGGCTGCGGCGCGGGACGCGCCCCTTCGCCCAGCGGGCGGCCAGGCGGGCGGTGGAGGGGAACGGGGTGCCGTCGAGCCTGGCCACGGTGCGCAGGGCGGCGTCCTCCATCTCGGGGGTGGCCTCGGGGTCGAGCTGGCGCAGCCAGGCCCGCTGGTCGTAGCGGTCGGCCCACACCTTGACGGCGTCGCGCAGGTCGTGGAGCTGCACGCCCCGCTGGTGGGTGCCCGACCAGAGGTCGAGCAGGGATTTGCCCAGCTCGGCGTGCCACATCATCGGCGGCAGGTCCTCGATCACGATGGCCATGCCCACGTGGTTGACCGGGCTGTTGGTCATCGTCTGAATGGCACGGTCGGGCACGGAACGCCCGCGGAAGATCCACAGATCGCCCGTTCTCGTCACCTTGACGGCCTCGTCGAGAGTCAGCACAGGGCTAGCCTAGGCAACATGCGCTGGTGGAAGATGCTCGGCTTGGCCGGGATCATGGGTGTGGCGGCCACGGGGGTGGTGATCGCGCGGGCCGAGCGGCGGCGCCGCGCGTACACGCCGGAGGAGATCAGGACCCGGTTGCGGGAGCGGGTGGAGAGCGCCCGCGCCGACGACGCTCAGCCGGAGGGCCGCAGGTCGTAGACGAAGACGACGTCGGGGTAGGCGGGGTTGTCGTCGTAGCCCTGGATGCCGCCGAGGTAGGCCCGCCGCGCCTTGACCACCCAGGGCAGCGCGGCGGCGGCGCGCAGGTCGAGCACGCGCGTGGTGGCCTGCTCGTAGGCGCGCTGGGCGGCCGGCTTGTCGGTCACGGTCAGCTCGGGCAGCGTGCCGAGCAGCGCGTCGAGGGTGCGGTCGTTGAGGTACGACAGGTTCATGACGGGCGGGTTCGCGCTGTGGAAGACCTGGCCGAAGTAGGAGTAGCCGTCGGCGTAGTCGGGCCACCAGTACATGACGAAGATGTCCTGGCCGCGTTTCTTGCCCAGCTCCCACTGCTCGTTCCAGTGCATGCCGCGCGCTTCGAGGGTGACGTTGAGCGTGCGCAGGGTGGCGCGCAGCCGCCGGACGAGCACCTGCTCGTCGGCCTCGCCCTCGCCGTAGGTCAGGCGCAGCCGCAGCGGCCGGCCGCCGGGGCCGTAGCCGGCCTGCTGGAGCAGCCGGGTGGCGGCGGCGAGGTCCTGCTTCGGCTCGCGGCCCGGCACGTGGCCGAGCAGCCCTTCCGGGACGATGCCGCTGGCGGGCATCACGGAGCCCTTGAGCGCCTTGATCAGGCCGCGGTAGTCGATGGCCTTCTGGACGGCCTTGCGCACCCGGATGTCCTTCATGGGGCCGGCGGCGGTGTTGAAGAGCATCATCGCGGTGGTGAACGAGGGCCGGTCGGAGGTGCGCAGCCCGGGCGCGGCGGCGGCGCGGGCGAACAGCTTCGGGTCGAGCCGGTCGACGAAGCTGGCCTCGCCGTCCTGCAGCATCCGGTACGCGCGCTCGGTGTCGGGCACGGCCTTGTACTTGATCGTGTTGTAGTGGGGCCGCCGCCAGCCGCCCCAGTAGCCGTCGTAGGCGGAGAGCGTGAGCTCGTCCTCCTTGCCCTTGTTCCACTTGGTCACGGTGTACGGGCCTGAGCCGGCGTCCCGGCCCTGGCGGAAGAACGCGTTCAGGTCGGGGGCGGCCTTGGTGTCGTAGATGTAGGCGGCGTACCCGGCGGAGGCGACGAGGTCGAGCGGCACGGGGTACTTCAGCGCGAACGTGACGGTGAGCGGTCCTTCGACCCTGATGGAGGAGACGGCGTCCCAGATGTAGGAGGCGCCGGCGCCGGCCTTCATGGTGCGCTCGATGGAGGCTTTGACCGCCTCGGCGTCCAGGGGCCGGCCGGTGTGGAAGGTGACGCCGGAGCGCAGGGTGAAGGTCCAGGTGCGGCCGTCGGCGGAGGAGCGCCAGGACGTGGCCAGGCGGGGGGCGGACTTCTTGGTGACGGGGTTCCAGAGCGTGAGCGTCTCGTAGACGTTCTGGAAGGCGATGATCTCGTTGGAGTAGGAGCGGCTGGGGTCCCACTCGGTGACGATGTCGGTGTTCTTGACGTAGACGAAGGGCGACTCGCCCGCCGGTGCGCGTTGCGGCTCGGGGGGCGTCGAGCAGGCGGCGAGCGCGAGCAGCGCGACGGCCGCTACGAGTCGACGGCCCAACGCGGCTCCCTCTGTGGCGGATGTGATTCCCGGGAAACCTACTCCAAGATCAAGCCGAGACGTGACACGTGTCCAAAAGTCCCGAAAAATTGGGCATTCTGGTGATCGAATTGCTATTCTCGGGGCTTGTCCCGTCCGGGGTTGCCAGCTTGGGACCGACCGGAGTGAGGTGCCATGGGTCGTAGCCGAACGATCCGCATGAAGATCATCGGACTACTACTGGTGCCACTGACCTCCATGGTGGTGTTGTGGGGGGTCATCACCGCCGTCACTGCCGGCGAGGGGTTGGAGCTACGCGAATACAAGACAGTCTGGACGAACCTCCGTCTTCCCGCGTACAAACTGATCAGCGAGATCCAGCGCGAACGTCTCATCTCGGCTCAGCTCCTGCGTAACGTGGCGGACGAGTCCGCCGTGGCCGCGCAGCGCACCAAGACCGACGCCGCCCGGGACTCGTTCGCCCAGCTTTCCAGCAAGTCGAAGGACAGATCGGAAGAGATCCGCACACAGGTGGACGCGGTGTACACGCAACTCGACAGGCTCGACTCGGTCCGTGGGGAGATCGACGCGGGTCTGTCGGACCGTCTGCACAGCGTGGAGGCGTACAACTCGGTCATCGACACCCTGTACAGCCTGCACCGCAAGGTCGCGCTGATCGACGACATCCCGATCTACGAGCAGTCGCGCGTGGTCATCGACATGGGTTACGCGCGGGAACTGCTGAGCAGGGAGCAGGCCCTCGGCCTCGGCACGGTCAGCGCGGCGGAGCGCAGGCTGTTCACCCAGCTCGCCGGCAACCGGCGCTTCCTCATCGACCAGGGCCTGGCCGAGCTCGACCCGGCGCTGCGCGACCCGCAGGTCGCCCTCATCAGCTCCCCCGCCTACCAGCGGATGCGGATGATGGAGGACCAGATCATCGCGGGCGGCACGCCGATGGGCTGGCTGAGCACCACCGAGGGGCTGGCCAAGGCGTTCAACGAGGCTCAGATGCGGGCCAGCACGCTGCTGAACGAGCGCGCGGAGCCGGTGGCCGACGAGGTGCTGTCGCGGGCGTTCCTGCTGGCGGGCACGGCGCTCGCGCTGGTGATCGTGTCGATCGCGTTCTCGCTGCGGATGGGCACCCGCCTGTCGAAGGAGCTCGGCGCGCTGCGGCTGGCGGCGCTGGAGGTCTCGCAGGAGCGGCTGCCGCACGTGGTGGCCAAGCTGCGCAAGGGCGAGAAGGTCGAGATGCCCGAGCTGTCGGTGGCCAGCACCACGGTCGAGATCGACGACGTGGGGAAGGCGTTCTCCACCGTGCAGCAGACGGCGGTGGAGGCCGCGGTCGGGCAGGCGCAGCTCAGCGAGGGTGTGGGGCACGTCTTCCGCAACCTGGCGCGGCGCAGCCAGACGCTGCTGCACCGCCAGCGCATCCAGCTCGCGGACATGCAGCACCGGGCCACCGACCCCGAGCAGCTCGACGACCTGTTCAAGCTGGACCACCTGACGACACGCATGCGCCGCCACGCGGAGGGCCTGATCATCCTGTCGGGGGCCACGCCGGGGCGCGGATGGAGCCGGCCGGTGCCGCTGCTCGACGTCGCCCGCGGCGCCGCCGCCGAGGTGGAGGACTACCAGCGGGTGGTGGTCGAGCCGATGTCCGGCCAGCGCCTGGCCGGAGCCGTCGTCGGCGACGTGATCCACCTCATCGCCGAGCTGATCGAGAACGCCACCGTCTACTCCCCCGCGCACACGCCGGTCATCGTGCGCGGCGAAGGGGCGGCCCGGGGCTTCGCCTTCGAGGTCGAGGACCGGGGTTTCGGGATGGAACCAGAAGAGCTGGCCGAGTACAACGAGCGGCTGGCCAGCCCGCCGGAGTTCGACCTGGCCGACAGTGACCGGCTCGGCCTCTTCGTCGTCTCCCGCCTGGCCGCCAGGCATGACATCCGCGTGACGTTGCGCGGTTCACCATATGGAGGGACCACCGCGATCGTGTTGATCCCGGAAGAGCACGTGGCAGAGCCGGAGCCCGACGCCCCGGCGAAGGCCGTGCAGAAGGAGCCCGCCGCTCGCCCCATGCGGGTGGTGCGAAGTGACTGAAGAGCGCTGGCTGGACGAGGACGCCGGTCCGATCGTCCCCGCCTACCTGCTGACCAGGGGCCGGACGGTGCCCGCGAGCGAGGCCATCGACCTCATCGCGGTGATCATCACCGCCGGCGGCCTGACGCCGCCCCGTGGCCTCGACCCGGAGCACCTCATCATCCTGCAGAAGTGCACCCAGCCCACGCGCCTCGTGGACGTGGCGGCCGAGCTGAACCTGCCGATCGGCGTGGTCCGGGTGCTGGTCGGCGACCTGCACGCCCAGCAGCTCGTGCAGGTCGAGCTGCCGCCGCCGGCCCCGGACGCCAAGGTGCTGCTCGAAGTGATCAGTGGCCTGAAGGCGCTGTGACCAGCCCGCGGCTGAGTCAGTGGCCTGAAGACGCCGTGACCAGCCCGCGGTTGAGATAGCCGTACCCGGCCGCGAACAGCGCGGCCACGACGCCCGCCGCGGCGGCTGCCCCGAAGACCCAGGGGTAGCCGCCGCCCGCGGCCAGCACGGCGGCGATCGCGGCGCCCGCGACGCTGCCGCCCACGATCCTGACCAGCGCGTTCACCCCGGCCGCCACGGCCGTCCTGTCGGCGGCGACGTGCTCCACCGCCATCGTGCCGAGCGCCGCGTAGCCGACGCCGAGGCCCATCCCCATCAGCGAGGACGCCACGTACAGGTGCACCGGGGCCGTGTGCTCGATCACCAGCCAGAGCCCGGCCAGCGCGGTGATGCCCGAGCCGGTCGCGACCATGGCGGAGGCCGGGAGCCGGCGCATGATCCGTCCCGCGAACAGCGAGATCACCAGCATGAAGAAGGTGCTGGGCAGCAGGTAGATGCCGACCTGGAGGGTGGTGGCGCCGAAGCCGCCCGCCGCCGCGGGCACCTGGGCGAAGCCGGACATGCCGGTCAGCAGGGTGAAGAACGAGAACCCGAGCAGCAGCGAGGACACCGTCGCCCCGACCGTGCCCCGGTGCACCAGCATCGCCATCTGCACCAGCGGCTCGGCCACCCTGCGCTCGACGAGCACCCAGACGGCGGCCAGCACCGCCGCGGCGGCGAGCAGCCCGAGCACGCCCGGGGACGTCCAGCCCCAGGAGCCGCCCTCGCTGACGGCCAGCAGCAGCGCGACCAGCCAGGCGGTCAGCAGGGCCGCGCCGAGCAGGTCGGGGCGGCCCTTGACGGGCGGGGCGGCGTCACGCACGAGGAAGGCCACGACGATCCCGGCCACCAGCGAGATGCCGCCGGTGATCCAGAAGACCAGGTGGAAGTCGCCGGAGGCGAGCCCGGCCAGGATCATCCCGCCGCCGCTGCCGAACCCCATCGTCGCGCTCAGCACGCCGATGCCGGTCGCGAGCTGCTGCCGGGGCAGCGCGTCGCGTACCACGCCGATCGACAGGGGCACCAGCGCGGCCACGAAGCCCTGGAGCACTCTTGCCACGATCAGCCAGGTCAGCGAGGTCGCCAGCGCGGCCATCACGGAGCCGACCACCAGGAGAGCCAGGGCGCCGAGGATCATGCGGCGCCGGCCGTACATGTCGCCGAAGCGGGACAGCAGCGGGGTGGAGACCGCGCCGACCAGCAGGCTCAAGGTGAGTGTCCAGCTCACGGCGGTGAGCGAGGTGTTCAGCTCCCGCTGGAGCACGGGAAGCAGCGGCACGACCGCGGTGTTCTGCAAGGCGGCGATGGAGGCCGCGAAGGCCAGGGAGATCACCCCTGGCCAGGGGTTCAGGCGGGTGGTCTCGCGCGACTCGGGCACGACGACTGTCGCCATGTCGGCTCCTTTAGATAACTTGGGTAAGTAACCGAGAACCGATAATACATACGTAAGTTAGGTAAGCAAGCGGATGGACGAGAATCTGCACCGCACGGTGAACGCCTATCGCCGGCTCGCGACCATGTTCAACCGCGCCAAGACCCACGAACGGCTGACCGAGGCCGCGGGCATCCGGCTCGACCGGCCCGACGTCCAGATCCTGGTCACCCTGCTGGACGCGGGCGAGCCGCGCCGGATCGGCATGATCGCCGAGGCTCTTCAGGTGGAGAGCCCGCACGTGACCCGGCACGTGGCCGCACTGGAGCGGCGCGGGCTGCTCGAACGCGTCCGCGACCCCGACGACGGGCGGGCCTGGCGCATCGCGCTCACCGAGGACGGCGCCGAGGCCGCCACCGCGTGCCGCCGGGTCACCTCCGACTGGTTCGAGGGCGCGCTGAAGGACTGGTCAGAGTCGGACCAGGCGGAGCTGGCGCGGCTGATGGACAAGCTCGCCGACGACATGTACGTCCATCTGAAGCCTCAGCTCGACAGGACGTCCTCCGCGCGGTGACAGGCCACCCGGCGGCCGTCCAGGTCCCGCAGGGCCGGCGCCTGCTCGCACTGCGGCACGGCCAGCGGGCAGCGCAGCCTGAACGGGCAGCCGGTCGCGGCCGGCACCGCCTCGGTCCTGCCCCTGGCCTGCGGCGGCGGGCCGCCGAGCTTCGGCACGGCGTCGCGCAGCGCCCTCGTGTACGGGTGCGCCGGGCTCGCCAGCAGCTCGGCCGTGGGGCCCGACTCGACCACGCGGCCCGCGAACAGCACGTGCGAGGTGCGGCAGAGCCGCTCCACCACGGCCAGGTTGTGCGTGATGAGCAGCCGCTCGGTGTCCAGCGACACCAGCAGGTCGAGGACCCTGGCCTGGACGGTGACGTCGAGCGCGCTGGTGGGCTCGTCGAGGATGAGCAGCCGGGGCCCGACGGCCAGGGCGCGGGCGATCACCACCCGCTGGCGCTGGCCGCCCGAGAGCTGGTGGGGGCGGCGGTCGGCGAGCGCGGGGTCGAGGCCGACCTGTTCGAGCAGCTCGCCGACGCGGGAGCGGGCGGCGCGCGGCAGCGCCTCGGCGACGGAGCGGCCGACGCGCATCCGGGGGTCGAGGGCCTCGGCCTGGAAGACGGGCTGCACGTCCCTCCTGAACGCCCTCAGGTCGGCTTTCCGCAGCGGGCGATCCCCGTACCAGATGTTTCCGGACATGGGGCTCAGGAGGCCCAGGAACGCGCGCGCCAGCGTCGTCTTGCCCGACCCGCTCTCCCCGATCAGGCCCACGCCGCCCTCGGTGATGTCCAGGCTCACCTCGTGCACGACGGGGCGGCGGCCGTACCCGAGCGTCACCCTCTCGGCCCTCAGCATCGTCACGGCAGCGCCTCCAGCAACTCTCGGGTGTACGGGTGCGCGGGCCTGGCCAGCACCTCGGCGGCCGGGCCCGACTCGACCACCGCGCCGTCCTTCATGACCAGCACCCGGTCGGCGATCGTCGAGACCAGGGCCAGGTCGTGGGAGACCAGCAGGAGCGCGAGGTCCCGCTCGGCCCGCAGCCGCCGCAGCACGCCCACCACCTCCGCCTGGACGGTCACGTCGAGCGCGCTGGTGGGCTCGTCGGCCAGGATCACCTCGGCGCCCAGGGCGATGGCCAGCGCGATCGCGAAGCGCTGGGCCTGCCCGCCGGAGACCTCGTGCGGGTAGCGGCGCAGGATCTCGCGGTCGAGCACGACCGCCTCCAGGGCCGCGTCCACGTCGTTGCCCTGCCGGCCGTGCAGCGTGAGCGCGCGGCGCATGAGCGTGCCGAGGCGGGTGGCGGGGCTGAGCGCCGCCTGCGGCGACTGCATGACCAGGGCGGCGCGGGCGCCGCGGATCTCGCGCAGGGCCTTCTGGGAGGCGGTGAGCACGTCCACGCCGCACACGCGCACCCGTCCCGAGATGTCGGCGTTCTCGGTGAGGCCGAGGAGCGAGAGCAGCGTCGTCGACTTGCCCGACCCGCTCTCCCCCACGATCGCCACGCACTCCCCCGCGCCGACGTCCAGCTCGGGCACGTCGGCGACCAGCCGCCCGCCGTAGCGCACCTGGAGGTCGCGCACCGAGATCATCACTTGACCGCCCTCCGCGGGTCGAGCGCGTTGCGCAGCCCCTCACCCAGCACGTTGAACGCGAACGCCGTCACCAGGATCGCCAGCCCCGGGAACGTCACCACCCACCAGTTCGTGGTGAACAGCGTCTGCCCCTGCTGCACCATGAGCCCCCACTCCGCCGTCGGCTCCTGCGCGCCCAGCCCCAGGTACGACAGCGCCGCCGAGGTCAGGATCACCCCGCCCGCGTCCAGCGAGAGCTGCACCAGGACGGGCGTGAGCGAGTTCGGCAGCACGTGCCGCACGATGATCAGCGGGGCGGGCACGCCGAGGCAGCGGGCCGCGTCCACGTACGGGCGGGTGGCGATCGAGGCGGCCACGGAGGCGGCCAGGCGGGTGTACCACGGCCACCAGGTCACCGCGATGGCCAGGATCACGGTGTTCACGCTCGGCTGCAGCACGACGGCCAGCGCCAGCGAGAGCAGCAGCGCGGGGAAGGCCAGGAACACGTCCGTGACCCGCATGATCACGTCCCTGACCCAGCCGCCCGCGTACCCGGCGACCACGCCCAGCGTCACCCCGACCGCCGCCGAGACGCCCAGCACCGCCACGGCGATGGTCAGCGAGGTGCGCCCGCCGTACAGGATGCGGGTGAGCACGTCCCGCCCGACCTGGTCGGTGCCGAACCAGTGCGCCCCGCTCGGCGGCAGCAGCCGCTCCAGCGGGCGCGGCTCGTCCAGCGGGTACGGCGCCAGCCACGGCGCGAGCAGCGCGGCCAGCACGACGACCGCCAGCAGCACCGCCCCGAACGCGGCGAACCGGTCCGGGATCCGCGGCAGGCTGCGGCGCAGCGGTTGCACATCCGTCATCGCGACCTCGTACGGGGATCCACGAAGCCCTGGAGCACGTCCACGACCAGGTTGGCCAGCACGTACACCAGGGCGACCAGCAGGGTGACGCCCGCGATGGCCGGGGTGTCCAGCGAGCGGATGGACTCGGCGGCGTAGCGGCCCAGGCCCGGCCAGTTGAAGACGGCCTCGACGAGGAAGCCGTTGACGATCGCGTACGCGAAGACGAGCGCGATCAGCGACAGCACCGGGCTCAGCGCCGGCCGTAACGCGAACCTGGTCAGGATCGACGTCTCGCCGAACCCGAGCGCCCGCTCCAGCCGGGCGTGGTCCTGCCCCGACTCCTCGATGAGCGCGGCCCTGGTCATCTGGGCGATCACCCCCGTGGGGTAGGCGGCCACGACCAGGGCGGGCAGCACCAGGTGCTCCAGGGTGCTGGTGAAGATGGGCCAGTTGCCGGTGATGAGGGCGTCGACGATGGTGATGTTCGTCCAGAGCGTGAGCGGGCTGGTGGTGTCGAGCGTGGTGTCGTACTCGCCGGCGATCGGGAACCAGCCGAGGTTGCTGGCGAACACCGTCTGCAGCGCCAGGGCCAGCCAGAAGACCGGCACCGAGACGGCCAGCATGCTGCCGAGCCGCACCCCGAAGTCGGGCAGCCGCATCTTGTGGCGGGCGGCGAGCACACCGAGCGGGACGCCCAGCGCGATCGCGACGAGCAGCGCCGTCCCCACCAGCTCCAGCGAGGCGGGGAAGGCCAGGTAGAGGTCGTCGCGCACCGGCTGCCTGGTGCGCAGGCTCGTCCCCCAGTCGCCGGTGACCAGGTCGCGGGCGTAGGTGAGGAGCTGCACGGGCAGCGGGTCGTCCAGGCCGAACCGGGCGCGGGCCTCGGCCAGCTGCTCGGGCGTGGCCTTCGGCCCGGCGAACGCGACCGCCGGGTCACCCGGCACCAGCCGCATCACCGCGAACGTGAGCACGACCACGCCGGCCACGACCAGGAGGGCCTGGCCGAGCCGGCGGGCCAGATAGGCGAGCATGGCGTCAGCTTGCGCGCTTGAGGTCGTAGAAGAAGACGACGTTCGGATAGGCCGGATTGTCCTGGTAGCCCTGCACGTCGGCGGTCAGCGCCCGCTGGTACGTCTGGACATACGGCACCGCCACCGCCGCCTGCTGCTGGATGATCTGCTGCTGGAGCTTCAGGTACTCCTGCTCGGCCGCCGACTTGTCGGTGGCGGTCAGCTCGGGCAGCTTGTCGATGGCCGCGTCGATCGCCGGGTCCTTCAGGTACGACAGGTTGAACTGCGGCTTGTCGTTGCTCCTGAACACGTTGCGGAACCACGAGTAGGCGTCCGGATAGTCCGGGTACCAGTACATGACGAAGACGTCCTGGCCCTTCTTCTTGCCCAGGTCCCACTGCGCGCCCCAGTTCATGGGCTTGGCCTGCAGCGTCACGTTGAGCTGCTTGAGCGTCGAGCTGAGCAGCGTCACCAGCAGCTTCTGGTCCTCGTCGCCGATGCCGTAGGTCAGGCTGAGCTTCAGCTCCTCCAGGTCGGGGCCGTACCCGGCCTCGGCCAGCAGCGCCTGCGCCTTGGGCAGGTCCTGCTTCGGCGCCATGCCGGGGGTGTGGCCGAGCAGGCCGTCCGGCACCAGGCCGCTGGCCTTCTGCCCGGCGCCCTCCAGCGCCGCCACCAGGCCGTCGTAGTCGATGGCGAGCTGCAGCGCCTGCCGCACCCTGACGTCCTTGGTGGCGCCTTCGGCGGTGTTGAACAGCACCAGCAGGTTCTGGAACGACGGCGACTGCGCCGTCTGCACGCCCTGCGTGCTGCCCGCCTGCGCGAACAGCTGCGGGTTGAGCCGCTCGACGAAGTTCACCTCGCCCTTCTGGACGAGCTGCCAGGCGGTGGTGATCTCGGGCGTGACGCGGAAGGCGACCTTCTTGTACTGCTCCGGCTTCCAGCCGCCCCAATAGTCGTGGAACGCCTTCAGCGTCAGCTCGGTCTCCTTGCCCTTCTGCCAGGAGTCGATCGTGTACGGGCCGGTGCCTGCGGTCGTCTTGCCGTCGGCGTCCACGGCGTCGGCGTCGTAGATCCAGGCGGCGTAGCCGGAGGAGGCCGACAGGTCGAGCGGGGCGGCGTACTTGAGCGTGAACTTGACGGTGCTCGCGTCCACCGCCTCGATCTTGTCCACCGGGTCCCAGATGTAGGCGGCGCCGCCCTTCTTCTCGATCGTGCGCTCGATGCACTTCTTGACGGCCTCGGCGTCCATCGGGTCGCCGGTGTGGAACTTCACGCCCTGCCGCAGCTTGAACGTCCACTCCTTGCCGTCGGCCGACGACGTCCACTCGGTCGCGAGGCGCGGCTCGGCCTGCTTGGTCTGGGAGTTGTACCTGGTCAGGCCCTCGTAGATGTTCGACAGGGCGATGATCTCGTTGGAGTAGGAGGTCGCCGGGTCCCAGTCGGTGACCACGTCGTGGTTCGGCGCGTAGACGAACGTGGCGTCGTTGGCCGGCCCGCCGGTCTGGCCGGCCGGGCTGCCGCTGCTCGCCTGCGGCTTCGGTGTCCCGCCGGCGCCGCGCACCTGGCCGCCCCCGCACGCGGACGCGGACAGGGCGAGGAGACCGGCTACCCCGGCGACGAGCAGACGCTTGTGCCAGTGCATGGTGGGGGGTCCTTTCGATGTGTCACCGGGCGAGGGGTCCGGCTGCTTTGACGTGCACCCGCACGGCGGGCTCGGAGAGATAGCTCAGCGGCACCTCGAGGAGGTCCACGATCTCGACCCCGGCGGGGTCCGCCCCCGCCGCCACGGCTCGCGCCCGCGCCTCCTCCTTGGCGCTCTCGATCGCGTCGGCCCGGCTGTCTCCCGCTGGCAAGATCGTATCGACTCTGCCGCTCGCGAGGGCGATGGCGGCGCCCACGGCGTTGGCCACCTCGGCGTGCTCGGGCCTGATCACGCGGCTCACGCCGGGGAGGTGATCGGGCAGCAGGAACGCGCCGCCCCCCACCGCCACCAGGGGCCGGTCGCTGCGGCCGAGCGTCATCCGGTCCACGGCGTCGATCACCATCTCGTCGGCTCTGGTAACCGCGCTTTCCAGAATGTCTGCCTTTTCTTCCGACATGTCACCCATGAGGCGGTCCCGCCAGTCGTCACCGCCCGGCGGGACCCGGCCTGCCGCGACCGCCGCGTCCGTCATCGTCGCCGTCGCCCCGCCGAACACCAGAGCCTCGCTTCTGATGCGGTAACCCACCGAGTCCGGGCCGAGGCCGTGCGGGCGCACGACCGTGCCGCCGCCGAGCGCGATGGCCAGGATGTCCGGCATGCGGAAGTTGGTCAGCACGCCGCCGATCTCGACCGCCGCCGCCGACTCCCGGGGGAACCCGCCGGCCAGCACCCCGAGGTCCGTGGACGTGCCGCCCACGTCCACCACCACCGCGTCCGCCACCCCCGACAGGTACGCGGCGCCGCGCAGCGAGTTGGCCGGGCCCGAGCCGATCGTGGCCACCGGCAGGCGCGCGGCGTGCTCCAGCGTCATGAGCGTGCCGTCGTTCTGCGCTAGGTACGGCCGCGCCCCCAGCCCCCGCTCCGCCAGCGCCGTCACCAGGGCCTCCGTCACGTGCCCGGCGACGCCGTAGAGGGCGGCGTTCAGCACGGTCGCGTTCTCGCGCTCCAGCAGGCCCAGCGAGCCGATCTCGCAGCTCACCGACACCGGCAGGCCGTACTCGGCCCTGACCAGCTCCGCCACCCGCCGCTCGTGACCGTCGTCGGCCGGGCTGAACACGCTGGTGACCGCCACCGCGTCGGCCCGCACGCCGTCCAGGAAGCGGCGGACCGCGTCCAGGTCGAGCGGGCTGATCTCGCGGCCGTCCACGTAGTGGCCGCCGGGGACGATCGCCTCACCCGCCGAGACGGCCTTGCGCAGGTCGTCCGGCCAGTCGGACAGCGGCGGCACGGACGTGGTGGCGGGCGCGCCCAGCCGGACCACGGCCACCCGGCCCAGGCCGCGCCGCTCCAGGATGGCGTTCGTGGCGTGCGTGGTGCCGAGCATGACGCGGCCGACGCGCGCCCGGTCCTCGATCATCTCCAGGACGGCGTCCAGCGCCGCCCGCAGGCCGTCCGTCACCTCCGGGGTGGTCGGCCGCTTGGCCTTGGCGATCACCCGTCCGCCGGCGTCGAGCACGACCGCGTCGGTGTTCGTGCCGCCGACGTCGATCCCGATGTGCAGGTCAGCCATGCGTCAGCTCCTCGACGGGTACGTAGTCCAGGTCGTATCCGAACGCCCGCGGCCCGGCCGTCTCCAGGCCCTTCGGGGTGCGCCAGAGGGGGTCGCAGGGCCAGGCGAGCACCGTGACGCGCTGGCCGTAACGCAGGCCCTCCGTCTGGACGGCGGCGGCGGTCTCGGTGTCCACGACCGTGATCAGGTCGGGCACCATGGCGCGGGTCCGGCCGTCCTCGACGGCGACCAGGTTCTCGTTCTGCAGCTCCAGCGTCAGGCGGCGGCCGCGGTCGTCGCCGGTGCCCTCGATCGTGGCCGTGCCCCGGACGAAGCCGCCCGTGGTGCGCCGCTCGACGTCGGTCAGCTTGCCGGTGATCAGCCGGGCGGCGCCCAGCCGTTCCTTCAGCGCTCCGAGCGGGTCCGCCGCGCCCTCCGTGGCCCGGCCCACCTCCAGGGCGCGGGTGACCGTACCCTCGATGACCGCGCCCCTGGCCCGGTCGGCGGTCAGCACATAGTCGGACATGAGCGCATGTGAGCCTGCCGCCACGCAGACGGCCCGCGCGATGCGCTCCGACCAGAGCCCGTCCACCGGGCGGATCGTCACCACGTTGCCCGCCACGTCGGACATGATCACCAGGTCGGCCGGGATGCCCGCCACGTACATCGAGACCATCTGCACCTCGGGGAAGGCTCGCCCCATGCCGTCCGCGTCGAGCAGCGGCACCCCGAGCTGCGCGGCCCAGGCGACGGGCGCCACGCCGTTGGCGCCCCCGATCTCCGAGGACATGATCGCGCTCGGCGGGCGGCCGAAGATCCGCTCGGCCTCCTCGGCGATGCGCTTCGGCTCGTCCTCGCCGTGGATCATCTCGTGGCTGACGGTCGGCGCGCCGATGCCGGACAGCGGCAGGATCAGCGCGTCGCCCGGCAGGTCGTCCAGCGTCAGCAAGGGCACGGGGCCGTACTCGCGGATGGCCCTGACCGCCGCCAGCGACCCCGTACGCACGTCTCCCCCGCCACCGGTGCCCAGCACCGCGCAGCCGCGGGCGAGGGCCGGAATATCGTTCGCGTCAATTCTCATATGCCGCCACAACCAAGCACATACCGCCGCACAACGCCAGTCTCAGCGCCTTGTGCCACCCCCTACTCTGGTGCGTATGCGGATTTCGGTGGCCGCCGACAGCAAGGACGGCGTGGCCGAGCGGGTCGTGTCCGAGCTGCGCCGGCGCGGGCACGAGGTGGTGACCCACGGCGCGCTCAACGACGGCGAGCGCGACGACTGGGCGTGGGCCTGCGAGCTGGCCGCGCGCGACGTCACCGAGGGGCGGGCCGAGCAGGCGGTCGTCTGCTGCTGGACCGGCACGGGCGCCTCGATCGCGGCGAACAAGGTGCCGGGCGTGCGCGCCGCCCTGTGCGTCGACGCCTACACCGCCGACGGGGCCCGCAAGTGGAACGACGCCAACGTGCTGGCACTGAGCCTCCGGCTCACCTCCGAGGTGGTGCTCGACGAGATCCTCGACGCGTGGCTGGCGGGGCGGCCCAGCACGGACCCGGCGGACGTCGCGAACGTCGCCCACGTCGACGCCATCTGACCGTCCGCGTTCACGACCCCAGCCTCTGCGTGCAGGTCCCCAGCCTCCGCTCCACGACCCGAGCCTCCCGTTTCAGGACCTCAGGACCTCAGGACCTCAGGACCTCAGGATCCCAGCCCCGCTTCAGGGGCCGAGCACGCGGAGCAGGGCCTCCTCGACGGCGGCCTTGACGGTGGCGGGGTCGTCGAGGTCGAAGCCGACCACCAGGCCGTCCCTGATCAGCATGAGCACGTCGGCGGTGCGCGCCGGGTCGGGGTGGCCGGCGGCGGTGAGCAGGTCGCGGTAGAGGTCGCGGTTCCAGCGCCGGTGCGCCTCGATCGCCTTGCGCACGGGATGTTCCGGATCGGGGTACTCCGCCGCCGTGTTGACGAACGGGCAGCCGCGGAAGGTGAGGCCGGCGCCGAAGTCGCACATGAACGCGAAGATGGCCTCCAGCCGCTGCCTCGGTGAGCCCTCGCGCAAGCTCTCGGCCAGGCCGCGCTGCATGGTGGACTGCTCCACGATGTACGCCCTGACCAGGTCGTCCTTGCTCGGGAAGTGGTGGTAGAAGGTCGCCTTGGCGACCCCCGCCTCGGCGATGATCCGGTCGATGCCCACCGTGTGCACGCCCTCGCCGTAGAACAGGCGGGTGGCGGTCTCGAGCACCCGTGTCCGTGCGGGGCTCTGCCGGGTTTCTGCGCTCACCCTGTTGACGATACCAGACAGACCTGTCTACTCTTCTTCTCAGACGGACAGACAGGTCTGTCTACCTAGGAGAGGTCACCCGAACATGAGCATCTACACCGCCATCGCCACGTCCTCCGGCCGCGACGCCCGCGCCGTCTCCTCCGACGGGCGGCTCGACGTCAAGCTCGCCCTCCAGAAGGAGCTCGGCGGCGACGGGGAAGGCACCAACCCCGAGCAGCTCTTCGCCGCCGGCTACGCGGCCTGCTTCGCCTCCGCGCTGCGGCTCGTCGCGGGCAGCAAGCAGATCGACGTCTCGGACGCCGCCGTCACCGCCGAGGTCGGCCTGTCGCCCAACGGCAAGGGCGGCTTCCAGCTCGACGCCACCCTCCGGGTCGAGCTGCCCGACGGCATCGCGCCGGAGGTGGCACGGGAGCTCGTCGAGGCCACCCACCAGGTGTGCCCGTACTCCAACGCCACCCGCGGCAACATCCCGGTCGAGCTGGTCATCGAGTAGGCCCGCCAACCGGTCCGGCACCGCACTCGCACCCGCACCGCACTCGCACCCGCACCGCATTCGCACCGCACCCGCGGACAACCGTCCATCGGCCAGCCACCGACCGGGCAGCCGCACCCCCGGAGGGTGCCGCCCATCCGCCGGCCGCACCCCCGGGACAGCCACCCGTCACACCGGAGGCAGGGAAATCGTCGGTCCCACCCTTTAGGGTGCTGGACATGACCGACGTGCTGCTCCGCGGAGGGCTCCCCTGGGGCCTCGGGGCGCCTGCCGACATCCTGGTCCGCGCCGGCCGCGTCGCACGGGTCTCCTCCGACCCGATCGAGGCGCCCGGCGCCCAGGTCATCGACGTGCCGGGGCAGCTCGTCCTGCCCGGCCTGGTCGAGGCCCACTGCCATCTCGACAAGACCCTCTTCGGCGGCCCGTGGGTGCCCCACTCCGCCGACGACACGCTCGCCGGCCGCATCTCCAACGATCTCGGCCGCCGCGCCGAGCTGGGCGTGCCGAGCGTGGCCCGCATCACCGCGCTGCTCAGACGCATGAGCGCGGCGGGCACCACGCACGTCCGCACCCACACCGACATCGACCCAGAGGTGGGCCTGCGCGGTGTGGAGGCCGTGCGCGAGGCCGCCGCCGGCTGCCCCGTCGACGTGCGCCAGGTCGCCTTCCCCCAGCACGGCGTGCTCACCAACCCCGGCACCGCCGAGCTGCTGGAGGAGGCGCTGAAAGGCGGCGTCGAGGCGATCGGCGGGCTCGACCCGGCCGGCATCGACCGCGACCCTGTGCGCCACCTCGACCTGGTCTTCGGCCTGGCCGGCCGCTACGGCACCCACCTCGACCTCCACCTGCACGACGGTGGCTCGCTGGGCGGGTGGGAGCTGGAGCTGATCATCGAGCGCACGAAGGCGCTCGGGCTGGGCGGCCGGGTCGCGGTCAGCCACGCGTACGCGCTGGGCCAGCTCGACGGCGCCTACCAGGCCCGCCTGATCGACGGCCTGGCCGAGGCCGGGGTCGCCATCGTCACGGCGGCCGTCTACGACTTCCCCGTGCCGCCCGTCAAGAAGCTGCGGGCCGCCGGGGTCACGGTCGCGTGCGGCCACGACGGCATCCGCGACCTGTGGGGCCCCTACGGCAGCGGCGACATGCTGGAGCGGGCCATGCACGTCGCCTACCGCAGCACGTTCCGCAGAGACGACGACATCGAGCTGGCGCTGGAGGCCGCCACCGTCGGCGGCGCGCGGGCGCTCGGGCTCGACGACTACGGCCTGGCTCCGGGTGACCGGGCCGACCTCGTCGTGGTGCCCGCCGGGAGCCCGGCGGAGGCCGTGGTCGTTCACCCTGCGCGCACTCTGGTCATGAAGGACGGCGTCGTCCTGCACAATTGACCGGCGGGACCATCGAAAGGCAGGCAAGTGCTCTCTATTCACCAGCGGATCGCCGCAGAGCTCGGCGTACGCGAAGGGCAGGTGCAGGCGGCCGTCGACCTGCTCGACGGCGGCGCGACCGTGCCGTTCATCGCGCGATACCGCAAAGAGGCCACCGGCGCCCTCGACGACGCGCAACTGCGCACGCTGGAGGAGCGGCTGCGTTACCTGCGCGAGCTTGAGGAGCGCAGGGCGGCGATCCTGGAGTCCATCGAGTCTCAGGGCAAGCTCGACGACGAGCTGCGCGAGCAGATCATGGCCGCCGAGACCAAGGCCCGGCTCGAAGACATCTACCTGCCCTACAAGCCGAAGCGGCGCACCAAGGCGCAGATCGCGCGCGAGCTGGGGCTGGAGCCGCTGGCCGACCAGCTCCTCGCCGACCCCATGCTCGACCCGGTGGCCACCGCCGAGGCGTTCGTCACCGAGGGCGTGGCCGACGCGGGCGCGGCGCTCGAAGGCGCCAGGGCGATCCTGATCGAGCGCTTCGCCGAAGACGCCGACCTCATCGGCGGGCTGCGCGAGCAGTTCTGGGAGCGCGGGCGGCTGGTGTCGCGGGTGCGCGAGGGCAAGGAGGAGGCGGGGGCCAAGTTCTCCGACTACTTCGAGTTCGGCGAGCCGTTCACGAAGCTGCCCTCGCACCGGATCCTGGCGATGTTCAGGGGCGAGAAGGAGGAGGTGCTGTCGGTCACGCTCGAGCCCGACGACAGCCCCGACTACGAGCTGCGCATCGCCTCCCGGTTCGGCGTCTCCGACCAGGGCCGCCCGGCCGACAAGTGGCTCACCGAGACCGTGCGCTGGGCCTGGCGCACCCGCATCCTCGTGCACCTGGGCATCGACCTGCGCATGCGCCTGTGGCAGGCCGCCGAAGACGAGGCGGTGCGCGTCTTCGCCGCCAACCTGCGCGACCTGCTGCTCGCCGCCCCGGCCGGCGCACGGCCGACGATGGGTCTCGACCCGGGCCTGCGTACGGGCGTGAAGGTCGCCGTGGTCGACGCCACCGGCAAGGTCGTCGAGACCGCCACCATCTACCCGCACGAGCCCAAGCGGCAGTGGGACCAGTCGCTCGCGGTGCTGGGCGCGCTCGCGCAGCGGCACGGCGTCGAGCTGATCGCCATCGGCAACGGCACGGCCTCCCGCGAGACCGACAAGCTGGCCGGCGAGCTGGTCAAGCACATGCCGTCGCTCACCAAGATCGTGGTCTCCGAGGCGGGCGCGTCGGTCTACTCGGCCTCCCCCTACGCCTCGCAGGAGCTGCCCGACCTCGACGTGTCGCTGCGCGGCGCCGTCTCCATCGCCCGCCGCCTGCAAGACCCGCTGGCCGAGCTGGTCAAGATCGACCCCAAGTCGATCGGCGTCGGCCAATACCAGCACGACCTGGCCGAGTCCAAGCTCTCCCGCTCGCTCGACGCGGTCGTGGAAGACGCCGTGAACGCCGTCGGCGTCGACGTCAACACCGCCTCGGCGCCGCTGCTCACCCGCGTGTCCGGCATCGGCTCCACGCTCGCGGAGAGCATCGTCCGCCACCGCGACGCCAACGGCCCCTTCCGCACCCGCTCGGCACTCAAGAGCGTGCCCCGGCTCGGCCCGAAGGCGTTCGAGCAGTGCGCCGGCTTCCTGCGCATCCGCGGCGGCGACGACCCGCTCGACATGTCCGCCGTGCACCCCGAGTCGTACCCGGTGGTCCGCCGTATCCTCACCTCCGCCAAGACCGACCTCAAGTCGCTCATCGGCAACACGGCGGCCCTGCGCACCCTGCGCCCCGAGGACTTCACCGACGACACCTTCGGCCTGCCCACGGTCACCGACATCCTGCGCGAGCTGGAGAAGCCCGGCCGCGACCCGCGCCCCGCCTTCAAGACCGCCACCTTCAAGGAAGGCGTCGAGAAGATCTCCGACCTCGCGTCCGGCATGATCCTGGAGGGCGTCGTCACCAACGTCGCGGCGTTCGGCGCGTTCGTCGACATCGGCGTGCACCAGGACGGCCTGGTGCACGTGTCGGCCATGTCCCGCACCTACGTCAAAGACCCGCGCGACGTGGTCAAGCCCGGCGACATCGTCCGCGTCAAGGTCCTCGACGTGGACATCCCCCGCAAGCGCATCTCCCTGACCCTCCGCCTTGAGGACGAGACCGCCGCCCAGCAGCAGAACGGCGACGGCCCCCGCCGGGGCGCGGGCGCCGGCCGTCAGGGTGGCGGTCGCGGCGACGGTGCTCGTGACAGTGGCCGCGGGGCCGGTGGTCGCGGTGACGGCGGTCGCGGCAAGGGCGACGGGCAGCGTGGCGGCGGCGACGGCGGGCAGCGCGGTCGCGGCGACGGTGGCGGTGGCCGGGGTGGCCAGCGCCGCCAGGACCGCCCCGCCCCGACCGGCGCGATGGCGGAAGCCCTCCGCAAGGCCGGCCTGACGGGCGACAACCGCTGACCGACGTGGCCCGGAAGCGGAACGGCGTACTGCCCCGGCATCTCCACTGCCAGGGCAGTACGCCGCACTGAGGTGCCGGGACATGGATCACCGTGGCTGCCACTCGGTCAGCGTCGCAGGCATGATCCTCGACGCCCGCGGCAGGGGTTCGGTGCATCATCGCCTCGCGGCGGATCGGCCAGGGCGAGGGGCCGCGTCCACCATCCGTGGTTCTCGACCCGCCATCGTGATGGGGCTGAGCGCGTAGCCGAGCCTCAGGGTGGTGGGGTGGCGATACGGTCTAGAGGTGAGCACGACGATGTTCGACACCGCGATCACTCAGGCCCGCGACCTGCTCCGATGGCGTTCCCCGCTGCGCACGGAGCTCTGGGCCGCCCGCCTCACGGCCGAGCTGGAGGCGTCGGAGCAGGAAGATGTGCCCGGCCGGGTGGCGGCGTTCCTGCGGCGGCTGGCGGAGGACGGGAGTCCGGAGGCGCGGCTCACCCTTGCCGCGCTGGCGATCGTGAACGGTCCTGCCGAGCCGGAAGATCGTGAGGAGCGGCCCTACACGATGGCCGGGGAGGGTGTGGCGGTGAGCCTGCCCGGGTGGGTGGCGCGGATGGGGCGCGTGACCTGCGACGGCGGCTGGTACGGGAAGGGCGATCCGTACGGGGAGCAGGTGCTGGCGGCCCTGTCCTTCCGGTACGACAACGGCAAGGAGCCGCATGTCGTGGTCGTCGGCATCGATCAGCCCAGCGGCGGGCTGGCCGTGGACGCGGTGGTCGAAGAGGCGAAGTTCCTTGATGAGCTGGAGCTGCGGCCTACGCCGCCGGAGAGTGTGGCGGCGCGGATCCTGGATGCGTTCGAGCTGACCGAGCGGGTCCTGGGGGCGCAGGTGGCTGACACGTTGCCGGGTGTGCGGCCGTTCGCGATCGCCCGCGCTCGGTCCTTGCGCACCCGTACGCACGACGCCTCGCCGGGGCACGCCGAAGGTGGTGTGCCTGGACGTGCGAGAGACACCGCCTCGGAGATCGCCCTGGAGGGGCTGCCTGACGTGCCCGGTGCGCGGGAGGCGTTCGGGAAGCTGGTCGAGTTCGTGGGTGATCGGCCGTTGTGGTGGAGCCCGGCTCGGGTGTCGCAGTTCCTGACGCGGTGGCTGCCCAGGGAGGCGATCCTCAGCGAGGAGGCCATTGCCGCGATGCCGGAGGTGGTGCGGGCCTGGAGCCGGCAGCAGGGTGGGCAGCCGGAGGTGTTGCGGCAGGTCGATGAGGAGGCACCGCGCTTGCCTGGGCTTATGGCTGACGAGTCGCTGGCGTCTCTGCAGAAGCGGCTGGCTCAGGCGGCCGATGCGCGTTCGGGGCATGACTGAGGGCTGTTGTGTTGTGTGCAGCGGAGGTGTCGCCTGACGTACAAGGGCGGCCTTGTACGGTGCTCATGTGGAGGTTGACCGGCTTGATCATCTCGTGCTGACCGTATCCGATCTTGATGCGACGATCGCCTTCTATAGCCAGGTTCTGGGGATGGAGGCGGTGACGTTCGGCGAGGGGCGTCGGGCGCTCAGGTTCGGGCGCAGCAAGATCAACCTGCATGAGGCCGGGCGCGAGTTCGAGCCCAGGGCGGCTCGGCCGGTGCCGGGGAGTGCCGATCTGTGCTTCATCGTCGCCGAGTCGATGGAGACGATCGTGGCTGAGCTGGGGGCGCACGGTGTTGAGATCGAGGAGGGGCCGGTGGGGCGGACGGGGGCGGCTGGGGGGATTCTCAGCGTGTATGTCCGGGATCCGGATGGGAACCTCATCGAGCTCAGCACCTATGGGGATTGAGTCTTCCGATGACCTTGGTTCCACGGTCTTGTCTTGTAGCCGTTGGTGAACGGGCCGTGGGTTCGCGAGTGCGCCGGAGGCGCGGGGGGTGCGCCGTCAGGCGCCTGGGCGAAGCGCCTGAGCCCCATTGCGCGTAAGCGCCCCCTGCGAAGCCCTTTCGGGGTGGGCATTCGACGGGCAACCACCCCATCGAGTCACGGGGTGGGTGGCCGGGGTCAGAAGGCGTAGCGGATGTGGCAGTACGGCAGACGGTCGCCGATCAGGTCTGTCAGGGCGGTGACGTAGCGGCCCTTGTGGCCGGTGCGGTAGCGGACGTTCCAGCCGCCTGTTTCTGAGCGTTTTGCCTGCTGAAGGTCTGGGCGCCACAGGACCTCTTCCGCCTTCGGGTGCCAGCCTAGGTTGACCTCGTGGAGGCGGTCGTTGTGGGTGAGGAAGATGACCTCGGCGGCCAGTTGGGCTTTGGCCTCCGGGCTGAGGGTGTCGTCCAGGTGGGTGAGGAGGGTGGACCAGTCTTCCAGCCAGCCGTCCCGTACGACGACCGGGCTGAAGTTGACGTGGATCTCGTAGCCGGCCGCGACGAAGTCGTTGATCGCTTCGATGCGGGCGGCGATGGGTGAGGTGCGGATGTCGAGGAGTTTGGAGTCGGCCTGCGGCATGAGGCTGAAGCGGACGCGGGTGCCGCCGCGCGGGTTCCAGTCGAGCAGGTCGCGGTTGACGTACTTGGTGGCGAAGCTGGCCTTGGCGTTCGGCAGGCGGGCGAACAGGTCCACCAGGTCCCGTACGTTGTCCGACACCGTGGCGTCCACCGAGCAGTCGGAGTTCTCGCCGATGTCGTAGACCCAGGCGTGCGGGTCAACCTGGTTCGGCTCGGGCTTGATGCCTTGGCGGGACGCGTGGCGTTCGACGTACCCGAGGATCTTGTCGATGTTGGCGAAGACGGTGATCGGGTTGCTGTAGCCCTTGCGGCGCGGGACATAGCAGTAGGCGCAGGCCATCGCGCAGCCGTTCGCCGTGGAGGGGGCGATGAAGTCGGCCGAGCGGCCGTTGGGGCGGGCGGTCAGCGACTTCTTGATCCCGAGCACGAGCGCTTCGGTTTTGATGCGGACCCAGCGGGCCACGTTCGCCTCGTCGCCGTAGAGCTCCGGGATGCGGTGGTGGCTCTCGATCTCGACGCGGTCGGCGTCGGGGTAGCGGGCCAGGATCTCCTGGCCGCGCGGCAGCTCGGTGGCGGCCGGCTCGACGTAGATGCGCCGGATGTCCAGCAGAGGGTTACGGATCGTGGTGGCCATGTCACTTGTCAGACTACCCGCCCTGGTCAGATGGCCCGGACGATGCCCAGACGAGGCGAGGCCAGGCAGGAGGGAGGGAGGGGTGAGGGAGCGACGAGCGCAGGGTGGGGCAGGGTGGGGCGCGGCGGGCCCGGGGGCAAGGCAAGGCGAGTGCAGGAGGCGGCGGTAGGGGGAGGAGGCGGGCTTACGGTGGTTGGTCGTGGGGGCAGGCGTAGGCCGTTCTGGAGGCAAGTCGCCAGGTTTCGACCGGGGTGCCGCAGCGGCGGCAGTGCTCGCGTTTGTAAACCCAGCGCTCGTCCGGCGCCGACGGGTCGCTGACCACCTGCCCGGCGTCCCTCCCCAGGGCGAGGTACGTGGCCGCCGCCTCCCACAGCCGCAGCGCCGTGGCCGCGTCCACGTTGCGCGTGCCGGGGTGGACGCCCACGAGGAACAGCAGTTCGGCTCGCCAGGCGTTCCCGATGCCCGCCCACACCCCCTGGTCGAGCACGCCGGCCCCCACGGGGCCGCGGAAGGCGGTCAGGCGTCGCACCGCCTCCGACGGGGAGGCGTCGTCGCGTAGCGGGTCGGGGCCGAGTGAGTCGCGCAGCGTTGCGACGGCCGGCGCGTCCATGGGCTCGCAGCGGATGGGGGCGATGAGGTCGTAGGCGACGTCGTCGGCGGCCAGGCGCAGGCGGGTGCCGGGCCGGGGCGGGGTCGCGGGGTCGTCGTGGCGCAGGTAGATGCCGCGCATGCCCAGGTGCACGTGGATGGCGGGCAGGCCGTTCTCGAAGTGGTACAGGAGGTGCTTGCCGAGCGCCTCCACCTCCGTCAGCGCCTGCCCGTCGTACGGTCCCGCCTCGAAGCGGCCCTGCGGGCTGGAGGCGCGGACGGTCCGGCCGGACAGGGCGGTGTGCTGCTCGCGGGCGTGCCGGTGGATGAGGTGACCTTCGGGCATGCCAAAGGGTCTACCCCGCGCCCGGCCCGCCGCGCCGAACGGCCACCCCGCCATGACAGGGCTATCCCGCGAGCTGCGCCGCCGCGCCGAAGGGCTATCCCGCGCCCCGGCCCGCCGCGCCGAACGGCTATCGCGCGAGCTGGGCCGCCGCGCTGGCGAGCAGCAGGTCGAGGGCCGTCGGGTAGGCGCTGTCGTTCATCCTGGCCACCAGCAGCGGCGCCGTGGCCGCGATGTTGGGGTGGGTGCTGGCGGGCAGGCGGGCGTACGTGGCGCGCCACACCTCCTCGTCGGCCTCCCGGGCCGCCTTGGGCAGGGCGAGGGTGGCGGCGTCGAGGATGGCGAAGGCGAGGCTCTGGTCGATGAACGCGTGGTAGATGCGCACGGCGTCGGCGTCGGGGAAGCCGGCTCCGCGCAGGATGCCGAGGATGGTCTCGTCGCTGGCGACCTCGTTGGGCCGGCCGGTGACGCGGCTGGCGGTGAGGACGGCGGCCTGCGGGTGGGCGAGGTAGGCGTTGTGGATGCGCAGGCCGAGCTCGCGCAGGTCGGCCCGCCAGTCGCCGCTGGGCGCGAAGGAGGCCATGGCGCGGCCGAACAGCTCGTCGGCGATGGCGAGGATCAGGTCGTCCATGCCGCGGAAGTACCGGTAGACGGTGCTGGCGTCGGCGCCGAGGGCGAGGCCGAGGCGGCGGGCGGTGAGGCCGGCGGGGCCGTGCTCGCGCAGCATGCGCAGCGCGGTCTCGACGATGTGGGCGTGGGTGAGCACCTGTCCCTGTTTGGTGGGACGCCGCCGCCGGCGGGCCGCTTCCGGCACGACGCGTTTGGCCATGGAACGCCTCCTTATGCCAACGCCATTGACGTTGTTGAGCATACGAGCGTTTGATGTACGACACACCCCCCAAAAAAGCCATAAAAGGGGATCTATCGTCATGCGTATCCTTCTCGTTGGAGCAGGCGGTGTGGGAACCGCCATCACCCGGATCGCCGCCCGCCGACATTTCTTCGACCACATGGTGGTCGCCGACTACGACCTCCCCCGCGCCAAGGCCGCCGTCGCCGCGCTCGGTGACGAGGCCGCCCGGTTCACCCCCGTCCGGATCGACGCCGCCGACACCGCCGCCGTCACGGCGCTGCTGGCCGAGCACCGCTGCGACGTCCTGCTCAACGCCACCGACCCCCGCTTCGTGCTGCCGCTGTTCGACGCCGCGCTCGCCGCCGGGGCCGACTATCTCGACATGGCCATGTCGATGTCGAAGCCGCACCCCGACCGCCCGTACGAGGAGGTGGGGGTGAAGCTGGGCGACGAGCAGTTCGCCCGCGCGCCCGAGTGGGCCGCCAAGGGCAGGCTGGCGCTGGTCGGCATGGGCGTCGAGCCCGGCCTGGCCGACGTCTTCGCCCGCTACGCCGCCGACGAGCTCTTCGACGAGATCGAGGAGATCGGGATCAGGGACGGCGCGAACCTCACTGTCGACGGCTACGACTTCGCCCCCTCCTTCTCCATCTGGACCACGATCGAGGAGTGCCTCAACCCGCCGCTGATCTACGAGCAGGGCCGCGGCTGGTACACGACGGAGCCGTTCAGCGAGCCCGAGATCTTCGACTTCCCCGACGGCATCGGCCCCGTGGAGTGCGTGAACGTCGAGCACGAGGAGGTCGTGCTGGTGCCACGGTGGATCCCGGCGCAGCGGGTGACGTTCAAGTACGGGCTCGGCGAGGAGTTCATCGGCACCCTCAAGACGCTGCACGCGCTGGGCGTGGACCGGACGGAGCCGGTCGCGGTGAGGACCGACCAGGGCACCGCCAGGGTGTCGCCCCGGGACGTGGTCGCCGCCGTGCTGCCCGACCCGGCCGAGCTGGGCGCGCGCATGCACGGCAAGACCTGCGCCGGCACCTGGGTCAAGGGCGTCAAGGACGGCCGGCCCCGCGAGGTGTACCTCTACCACGTGGTGGACAACCAGTGGTCGATGCGCGAGTACGGCTCGCAGGCGGTCGTCTGGCAGACCGCGGTCAACCCGGTGATCGCCCTGGAGCTGCTGGCCGGCGGCGTGTGGCGGGGCACGGGCGTGCTGGGGCCGGAGGCGTTCGAGCCGCGCCCGTTCCTGGACCTGCTGGTCGAGTACGGCTCACCGTGGGGCCTGCGGGAGCAGTGAGGGGGGCCGGGAGCCGCCGCCCGATCCGGACATTGGATCATTGAGGTGCCGCAACCCGTACATCGGAGGAACCTCTTGAGCATCGCCGACGACCCCGACCGCGCACCGGCCCGCTCCCACCTGTACGCCATGGGCATGTCGGAGGAGGAGATGCGCCGGCCCGTGGTCGGCATCGCCTCCACCTGGACCGGCACCATGCCGTGCAACCTGACCCACCGCGAGCTGGCCGCCGAGGTGGCCGCGGGGGTGCGGGCGGCCGGCGGGCTGCCCATGGAGTTCAACACCATCGCCGTCTCCGACAACCTCACCATGCACACCCCGGGCATGCGGGCCTCGCTGATCAGCCGGGAGGTCATCGCCGACTCGATCGAGCTGATGGGCCGTGCCCACCAGTTCGACGCGCTGGTGGCGATCGTCGGCTGCGACAAGACCGTCCCGGCCGCGATCATGGCGCTGGCCCGGCTGGACGTGCCGTCCGTGGTCCTCTACAGCGGCAGCATGATGCCGGGCCGCTGGCGCGGGCGCGACGTGACCATCCAGGACATGTGGGAGGCGCTCGGCGAGCGCGAGGTGGGCCGCATGGACCAGGCCGACCTCGACGACCTGGCCAGGCACGCCTGCCCGGGCGCCGGCACCTGCGCCGCCCAGTACACCGCCAACACCATGGGCACGGTCGCCGAGTTCCTGGGGCTGGCGCCGTTCGGGATCGGTGACATCCCGGCGGTGGCCGGGGAGAAGAACGCCGCGGCCCGGCGCGTCGGGGAGATCGCCATGCGGGCGCTGGCCGCCGACGCACGCCCGTCGCGCGTGCTCACCGAGGACGCGCTGCACAACGCGATCGTGTCGGTGGCGGCCATGGGCGGCTCCACGAACGCCGTGCTGCACCTGCTGGCCATCGCCCGCGAGGCCGGGTTGCCGCTGGAGATCGACCGGATCGGCGAGGTCTGCCGGGAGGTCCCGATCATCACCGGGCTCAAGCCGAGCGGCGGCGACGCCACCGCGCTCGACCTGTGGAAGGCGGGCGGCACCTCGCTGGTGGTGCGCCGCCTGCTGGAGGCGGGGCTGCTGCGGGAGAGCGTCACGCTGGTGGACGGGCGCTCGCTGGCGGACGTGGCCGCGCAGGCCCAGGAGACGCCGGGGCAGAAGGTGGTGGGGAGCGCGGACGAGCCGTTCAAGCGGCGCGGCGCGCTGGCCATCCTGCGCGGCTCGCTCGCCCCTGACGGGTGCGTGCTCAAGCTGGGCGGCAAGGACGACTTCCGCCACGAGGGCCCGGCCAAGGTGTTCGACTCCGAGGCCGACTGCTACGTCGCCATCCAGGAGGGGCGGATCGTGGCCGGGGACGTCATCGTGGTCCGGTACGAGGGCCCGGCGGGCGGCCCCGGCATGCGCGAGATGCTCTCCATCACCGGCCCGCTGGTCGGCCGGGGGCTCGGGACGTCCGTGGCGCTGGTCACCGACGGCCGCTTCAGCGGGGTCTCGCACGGGCTGGTGATCGGGCACGTGGCGCCGGAGGCGTACCACGGCGGGCCCATCGCGCTGGTGCGCGACGGCGACACGGTGGTGATCGACAGCGCGGCCGGGACGCTCGACCTGCTGGTGCCCGAGGCCGAGCTGGCCGAGCGGCGGGCCGCGTGGGTGCGGCCCGAGCGGGAGGTCGAGCGCGGCGTGCTGACCAAGTACGTCGCCACGGTCGGCTCCGCCTCCGACGGGGCGGTCACCGCCTGAGGATCGAGCAGCGGGCGGGGACGGCTATGCTGCGCATTGACGTTTGCCCCGCCCCCTGACTTTGAGGAGACTTGCGCGATGTACAAGGAGTTCGCCGGCGAGGTCGTGATGTGGCTCGTCCCGGTCGTGGTGCTGATCGGAGTCGCGCTCCTCGTCACCGCGTGAGCCGGAGGGGCCGGTCCGCCCGGCCCCTTCAGCCGTCGTCAGCGGTAGTACCGGTAGTACACGGAGGTCTTGGCGTAGGTCCGGAAGTTGCCGTACCCGTCGACGTAGTCGTTCCACGCCTCCGACAGCCTGGCGGTCCGCACGGTGCAGGACGCGTAGCGCACCTTGCGCGCGCCGATGCTGCCCACGTTGTCGTAGCACGAGCCGACCTTGCGGCCGTTCACCTTGAGGGTGACGTTGAGCTTGACGTTGAAGAGGTTCTTGCGGGAGATGTTCTGGATCCGCACCTTGACGCGGCAGGTGTCCTCGCAGTGACCCCAGGAGGACTTCGTCCTGATGAGCTGAGCGCTGGTCGTCGCGGCTTCGGCCGGCGCGGACATGAGCGTGGTGGCAGCGGCGGCCACTAATGCCGTGGCGGCAAGGCGCTTGAACATTTCGCCCCCATAGTCGAGACAGACACTGTCGCTCCCCCCTGTGGCAGCGACACGTACGTGTCCGACTACTACCAGGCATCCCGCTCGTCCGGGTTCGTCGGGCTTGATCCGATACGAAACGGTTATCCCTTTATTTCGGGCTTATCTGCCCGCAACCTGACCAGGTCAGGACGCCCACGCCAGCAACGGCTTGCCCTGCCTGAGCCGTCTCAACGCCTGCTTCTCCAGCTGCCTGATGCGCTCCCTTGTGAGGCCGAGATGTTGGGCGATCTCCGTATAGGTCCGGACCTCCTCCCCCGTCAGCCCGTACCTGAGCCTGATCACGAACGCCTCCCGCGGCGGCAGCGTCGTGACCACCTCGCGCAGCTCCGCGCTGAGCGCGCGAAGCTCGGTCAGCTCCTGCACCTGCAGCCCGTCCTCGTCGGCGATCATGTCCCCGATCCGGCCCTCGCCGTGCTCGCCCACCGGGACGTCGAGGCTGACCATGTCCTGGCCCAGCCTGCGTAACGCCGCCACCTGCGCGGCCGAGCGCTCCGCCGCGCTGGCCAGCTCCGCGTCCGTCGGCTCCCGGCCCAGCTCGGCGGCGAGCTGCCGCTCCACCCTGATCAGCCGCGACAACTCCTCCGCCACGTGGATCGGCAGCCGCACGGTACGGCTCTTGTCGTGGATCCCGCGCTCGATGGCCTGGCGGATCCACCACATCCCATACGTGGAGAACTTGTATCCCCGCGTGTAGTCGAACTTCTCCACCGCTCTGATCAGCCCGAGGTTGCCCTCCTGGATGATGTCGAGCAGCGGCAGCCCCCGGTAGGAGTACCGCCGGGCGGCGGACACCACGAGCCGGAGGTTGGACCTGATCAACAGGTCCTTGGCGCGCTTGCCATCGAGCGCGACGAGTTCGAGTTCTGGCGTGCCCTCACCACGCTCGATCAGATGGCCCGCGTACAGGCCTGCCTCGATCCGCCGGGCGAGCTCCACTTCGTCCGCGGCGGAGAGCAAGGGGGTTTTTCCGATCTGTTCGAGGTACGTACCGAGCAGATCGGGCTCTTCGGCCGACATGCCCGAGCAACTACCCGGTAAACGGCGGCGAATTCCCCTCTTCGTTGAGCTCGGCGATGGCCAGCTCCGCCGTACTGCGGATATCGAAGAACTTGTCGAGCGCAGTGATCGCGAACAAATGCTTGCACCGGCCGTTCAGCCCCGACAGCAGCAGCCGCCCGCCCGAGGCGGTGACCGCCTTGTGCAGATAGACCAGCACCGAAAGACCCGAGGAGTCGCAGACGCTGACGGCCTGCATGTCGATGACGAGCATCGGAGGCTGCGTGAGATCGAGCGCCTTGGTCACACGGTCACGCACCTCGGCCGCGGAGCCGAAGTCGAAATCTCCCGTCAGCCGCGCGATGACGCAGGGTCCCTGGAGTCCGAGGCTGATCGACAAGGCCTGCTCCGAAGTCACCCAGCTCCACCTACCCGCGTCGCTCTCCCGATCCACTTACTTTACGAGAAGTAGCGCTTCGGGTTGAACACCAGCATCTGCTCAATCTGGTCATCGGTCACACCCGCGTCGAGCAGGGCGGCCAAGACATCGTCGTGAATGTGATCGTAGCGCCAGTTCGGCGCCAGCGTACGGCGGGCCTCGTCCCAGGCCCCGCCGAAATAGTCCATGAAGCAGGCCGTGTCGTGGCTGAGCACCATGCGATCGGCGTATCCCCGCTGGCAGAGGGCCGCGATCGTGGCGACGCGCTGCGGCGTCGGGTTGTAGACGTCCAGACCGAATCGGTCCATTCCCAGGATTGCGCCCGTGTCGGCGAGCCGCATGAGGTAGTCGAGGTCGTTGCTGTCGCCGGCGTGCCCGACCACGACCTTCTCCAGGTTCACGCCCTCCTTCGCGAACAGGTCGAGCGCGATCAGGCCGCTCTGCGTGAACGCGTTCGTGTGCACCGTGATCGGCGCCCCCGTCCGCACGTGCGCCTGCGCCACCGCCCGGCAGATGCGCTCGACGCCCGGTGTCAGCCCCTTCGCCTCGACCACGCACTTGAGGAAGGCCGCCTTCACGCCGGTGTCGGCGATGCCCACCGTCAGGTCGCGGACGAAGTCGTCGATCATCGGGTCGGGGCAGTCGATGAACAGGCCGGGGCCGCGGTGCTCGTACTGGTGGGGCAGCTCCTCGAAGGAGTAGATGCCGGTGGCCACGACGATGTGCAGGTCAGGGACCTGCTCGGCGACCCGCCGCACCCGGGGGATGTAGCGGCCGAGACCCCACACCGTCGGGTCCACGATCGTGCGCACGCCCTTCGCGGCCGCCGCGTTCAGCTTGGCGATCGCGTCCGCCACCCGGAACTCCTCGTCCCACCAGGCGCCCTTGCCGTAGTTGTCGAGGTGCTCCGTGGCCACCACGAAGACGTGTTCGTGCATCAGCGTCTGCCCGAGCTCGTCGACGTCCACAGGGCCGCGCAGGGTTTCGACGGTGGGCATGCACGCCTCCATACCGGCTGGTCGGTGTGGGCGCCAACCTAGGCTGTTCGACGACCTCCGTCAACAGTCACACGCGCTGGGTCACCGGTGCCGTACCGCGTAGATCGCCAGGCCGACGGCGAACACCGCCAGGCCCGCCACCACCGACGCCAACGGCAGCGTGGCCGCCAGCAGCAGGCACAGCGCCAGCCCCAGCACCGGGACGGCGCGGGGCGGCGCGCCCTCGTCGCGGCGGAGCGTGAATGCGCAGGCGTTGGCGATCGCGTAGTAGACGAGCACGCCGAACGAGGAGAACCCGATCGCCTCCCGCAGATCCGCCACCGCCAGCAGCACGATCACCGCGGCGCCGACCGCCAGCTCCGCCCGCCTGGGCACCTGCCGCACCGGGGCAACGGCGGCCAGCACGCCCGGCAGGTCCCGCTCGCGCGCCATCGCCAGCACCGTGCGCGAGACGCCCAGCAGCAGCGCCAGCAGCGCGCCCAGCGCCGCCACCGCCGCCCCGGCCCGCACCACCGGCGCCAGCCACCCGGCCCCCGCCTCCCTGACCAGATCGGCCAGCGGCGCGCCGGACCTGGCCAGCAGCTCGGGATGGAGCGTCCGCAGCGCCGCCACGGCGACCAGCGCGTAGACGACCAGGGTGACGGCCAGCGCGATGCCGACCGCCCGGGGGATCGTGCGGGCGGGATCGCGCACCTCCTCGCCGAGGGTGGCGATCCGCGCGTAGCCGGCGAACGCGAAGAACAGCAGCCCGCCGCCCTGCATCACCCCCCACACGTCCAAGGGGTACGAGCCGGGCGCGCGACCCGTGCCGGGCGCGTAGGCGAACCAGCCGAACGTCACCGAGTCGTCGCCCGTCAGCCCCACCACGATCACCGCGACGAGCACCGCCAGCACGAACGCCACGATGATCCGGGCCACCCCCGCCGAGCGCTGCACCCCGAACAGGTTGAGCACCGTCAGCACGGCCACCGCGACGATCGCCAGCGGCCGTTCGAGGCCGGGCAGGGCGTAGGAGCCGAACGTCAGGGCCATGGCCGCGCACGAGGCCGTCTTGCCCACCGTGAAGCCCCAGCCCGCCAGGTAACCCCACAAGGGGCCGAGGCGGCGGCGGCCGTAGACGTAGGTGCCGCCCGACTCCGGATAGAGGGCGGCCAGGCGGGCCGAGGACGTGGCGTTGCAGTAGGCCACGACGGCGGCCAGCGCCAGCGAGACCAGCAACCAGGGGCCGGCGGCCGCGGCGGCGGGCGCGAAGGCGGCGAACACACCCGCGCCGATCATCGCGCTCAGCCCGACGACGACCGCATCGGCCGTGCCCAGCCTCCTCGCCAGCTCCTCCGGCACCGCCCCGCCCCTTTCCCGCACACCTCGTCGGCAGGCACCCACTCTGCCGCATCCCACCGACAACCCGCATCAACGCCCGGATGAACGCCGCACGGCACCTGCGAGGTGCGGGAGAATCGGCCGCCTCCCGTGCTTTTGCGGGGGCCAACGCCCGAAGGCGGGCGCCTCCCCTGTGCGGGGCTGGCGTCTGGAGGGTGCGAGCGGGGCGGGCGACTGAACGCAATGGGCGGAGGGGTCAGCCGCCCTTGCCGTTGGGGCCGGGCACCACCAGGACCGGGCGGTGGGCGTGGTGGAGCACGCGGTCGGACGTGCTGCCCAGCAGGAGCGACCGCACCCCGCCCAACCCCCTGGTGCCGGTCACGATGAGCTCGGCGTCCAGTTCGTCGGCGACGTCCACGATGGTCGACCAGACGGCCACGGCGTCCACGTCGCAGCGCGGGGTGGCGTCCAGGCCGGCGTCGCGGGCCAGCTCGGCGCCGCGTGCGGCCAGCTCGCTCATCGCCTGCCCGATGGCCTCGTCCTCCACCCCCGACTGGTCGACGGCCACCATGAGGCCGGCGGAGGCCCTGGCCGAGGTCATCGCCAGCCGCTCCCACACCGTCAGGACGACCGCGTGCCGGCCGGGGAACAGCTTGCCGGCGAAGGCGATGGCGGCCTTGGAGTCGTCGGATCCGTCATAAGCAATCAAAATCGTCATCTCAGCCACTCCTGAATGCGAGGTCGGGGTCCTCCTCTTTCCAGAGCGGCGGGATTCAAGCCTGGTGAGGCGCCCTGCTACGGCCTCAGGCGAGGGCCGGGGACACGGCTCGCCGGGCCGAGGGCTTGAGCATCGACAGCCCGGCCAGCGTCAGCACGGCCAGCTCGGTCACGACCACGGCCCGCTGGGTGAGCCCGGCGGGGATGTCGTCGTTGGTCAGCGGGATGCCGAACATGCGCACCACGTACGGGATCACGACCAGCACCAGTGCCGCCAGGGCGAGCCCGCTGAGGACGCGCATCGCCGCGGCGTACCGGATGTTGGCTCTGGCGAGGAGCATCCCGGCGACCGGCATCACGAGGAAGGCGACGAAGGCGGCGTAGCGGTGGATGCCGCCCGACATCGACAGCGGCACGCCGGGCCGGTCGGTCGGGAAGGCGCCGATCAGGAACATGCTCGCCCCCCACACCAGCAGCAAGGCGACGACCCAGCGGTTCACGCCGGCCCGGCGCATGGCCTCGGCCATGAGCGCGGCGCCCGCGGCGAAGAGGGTCAGCGAGGCGGGCAGGAGCCATCCGGCCGACTGC
Organism: Nonomuraea composti; assembly: GCF_012034275.1. Lineage (NCBI taxonomy): Bacteria > Bacillati > Actinomycetota > Actinomycetes > Streptosporangiales > Streptosporangiaceae > Nonomuraea > Nonomuraea composti. Next base: position 101,501 of record NZ_JAATEP010000008.1, read on the forward strand.
CACACGTACTCGCTGATCACGCTGTGCAGCGGGTCCAGGTCGGATCCGGCGTGCAGGGTGAGCATGGCGCCGCTGCCGGCGCCGATCGCGGCGAAACCACTGACAAGCAATCCCTTCATGCCTCCTAAGCTCGTGGAACACGCGCTTTGCGAACATCGGAGATGGACCCGAAGCGGCCCTGAAGTACCCCCTAATACCTTGGTCGGACCGACCCCTAGGAATCACCGTTGACCTGCCGGTTCGTGACCCCTGGTAGGGAGAGCCCCCTCAGGGTGGAGGCGGTTGTCCGGGGGGTGATTTGACTTAGAGCGCGCTCTAAGGTCCAACCTGGACACATGACGATCCAGGAGGCCGCGCAGCGGTCCGGCCTGAGCGCTCACACGTTGCGCTACTACGAGCGCATCGGGCTGATCCCCTCGGTGGGGCGCAACAGCAGCGGCCACCGCGACTACGCGGAGCAGGATCTCCAGTGGCTGGAGTTCCTGACGAAGCTGCGGACGACCGGCATGCCGATCGCCGACATGTGCCGGTACGCGGAGCTGCGCCGCATGGGGCAGCGCACCGCGGACGAGCGCAGGCGGATGCTGGAGCTGCACCGCGAGCGCGTCCGGGCCAGGATCGCCCAGCTCAGCCAGGACCTGGAGGTCCTGGACTACAAGATCGACAATTACCGCAGGGGGCAGGCATGAACAAGCGCACTCTCGGCCGCGACGGCCTGGAGGTCTCCGCGCTCGGGCTCGGCTGCATGGGCATGTCCGAGTTCTACGGCCAGGGCGACGAGAACGAGTCAATCGCGGTCATTCACCGCGCCCTCGACCTTGGCATGAATTTTCTAGACACCGCCGACATGTACGGCAGGGGCGCCAACGAGGAGCTGGTCGGCCGAGCCATCAAGGGCCGCCGGGACGAGGTCGTCCTGGCCACCAAGTTCGGCGTCAAGCGCGACGGCGACTCCCGCACGATCGAGAACAGCCCCGAGTACATCAGGGCCGCCTGCGACGCCTCGCTCCAGCGTCTCGGCATCGACCACATCGACCTGTACTACATGCACCGCCGCAACCCCGACGTCCCCGTCGAGGAGTCGGTCGGGGCCATGGCGGAGCTGGTGGAGCAGGGCAAGGTCCGCCACCTCGGCCTGTCGGAGGTGAGCGCCGACACGCTGCGCAAGGCGAACGCCGTGCACCCGATCGCGGCCCTGCAGAGCGAGTACTCGCTGTTCACGAGGGGCCTGGAGGCGGAGATCCTGCCGGCGGCCAGGGAGCTGGGGGTCGGGCTGGTGGCGTACTCGCCGATCAGCCGCGGCCTGCTGTCGGCCGCGCTGCCGAGGCCGGAGGAGCTGCCCGCCGACGACTTCCGCCGCCACCTGCCGCGCACCAGCGGCGAGAACGCCGAGCACAACCGGGCGCTGGCGGCCGAGGTGAAGAAGATCGCCGACGCGGCCGGGGTGACGGCCGCCCAGCTCTCCCTGGCCTGGCTGCTGGCCCAGGGCGAGGACGTCGTGCCGATCCCGGGCACCAAGCGGCTGAAGTACCTGGAGGAGAACGCCGCCGCCGCGGACATCACGCTCACGCCGGAGCAGCTCGACGCGCTGGCCGCGGCCGTGCCCGCCGACGCCGTGCGCGGCACCCGCTACCTCAGCATGAACGAGGTCGAGCGCTGAGGGCCGGGGCTACGGCAGGTCGAGGTCGAGCGCTGAGGGCTGGGGCTACGGCAGGTCGAAGTAGGCCCGCACCGTCGTGGCGCCCTCGCGGGTGTGCAGGCGTACGAGGTCGCTGAGGAGGTTGACGATGAGCAGGCCGCGCGAGCCCGCGTCACGCGGATCGACCGGCCTGCGCCCCACGAGCGGGTCGGTGATGTGGCCCGAATCGCTGACCTCGCACACCAGCCGGTCGTCCGCGATCCAGACCCGCAGGACGCCCGACCCGCCGCCGTGGTCGAGGCTGTTGGCGCCGAGCTCGGCCACGGCGAGCCGGATGTCGTCGAGCCGGTCACCCTGGAAGCCGACCGCGATGGCCTCCCGGGCGGCCAGGGCCCGCACCGCCGACAGGTTGGTGTGGTCGAAGCTCAGCGAGACGAACTTCTCCGGCTCGTCGAGCGGCCGGTTGTGGCCGTCGACGACCAGCTCGGGGGCGTAGTCGGCGCTGGCCCACTCTCCCGTGGCGTCGCGCAGCACGGGGTGGGTGCGCGCGGCCTCGCGGATGACCTCGTCGGTCAGCCCGTCGAGGTCGTACGGACACAGGATCGTCACCCTGCGGCCGGTGAACGACAGGTTGATCAGCGCCTCGTGCTGGGCGCAGGCGGGGTATTCGGTCGCGGTGCGGCCCGGCCAGATGGGCTCGCCGATGATCCGCACGTGCTGGTCGGGGTGCCGGTCGGCGAAGGCCCGCAGCACCCCGGGGATGATCCGGCCGGGGTTGCGCCCGGCCTTGGTCATGTCGAGCAGGAGCACGTCTTTGGCCTGGTCGCCGAGTGCGGCCTCGATCAGCGCCAGGTTGCGTGGCGGGACGGACACGGCGACGGGCTCCCCGGCCGCCAGGCCCTCCAGGACGAACGCGCTCGTGGCAGAGACGTACTCGCCGTCGCCCCTGTAGAAGAGCGCCGGATGCACGAACGGTTCCGCCCACATCAGCACCACGGTACCTAACGTTGAGGACTTCACGGCAATCTGTTGGGTACCTATTGAGATGTGAAGAGAGTCCAGCTCATCCGCCGCCCCCGTCCCGAACGCCGTCCGTCCCCTCTCGATCTTCGCACCCCTTCCGGGCGACGCCTCCCGTTCTGACCGCGTCGCGCCTATGCTCGGCACATGTCGGATTTGCAAATGCGGGTCTCCGACGAGGACCGGGAGCGCACGACGCAGCAGCTCCAGCAGGCGTTCTCCGAGGGCCGGCTGACCCCCTCGGAGCTCGATGAGCGGCTCGGGCTGGCGCTGAGCGCGAAGACGTACGGCGACCTGCTCGAGCTGGTCGCGGATCTGCCGAGCCCGCAGCCGCAGGTCAGCGACGTCGTGGAGCTGGGGTCGGGCAACGGCAACGTCAAGCGCTCCGGCGACTGGGCCGTGCCGCGCCGGCTGCGGGTCTCCTCCAAGTACGGCAGCGTCGAGCTGGACTTCACCGAGGCCGTCGTCCCCCATCAGGTCGTGGACATCGAGCTGGACCTCACGTACGGCTCCGCGAAGATCATCCTGCCGGAGGGCGCCGTGGCGAACGTGGACGGCTTCCAGAGCGACTGGGGCCATCCGACGTCCAAGGTGCCGAGCCGGCCCCGCCCCGGCGTGCTCAGCGTGGTGATCACCGGCCGGGCGAAGTACGGCGGCCTCACCGTGCGCTATCCGCGCAGGCGCTGGTTCACCCACTGATGGAACAGGGCGATGTGGTGCTCGCTCGGCACGAGCACCCCGCCCTCCCGGTACGCCCGTGACGACATGCCGGGCTGCGTCCGCTCGCAGGCGTCGAAGTCCTGCTCGTTGACCCGGTGGAACAGCTCGACCGACAGCGTCAGGTCGGCTCCCGACGCGACGACGTCGGGGTGGTAGAGCCAGTCGCACTCCACGACCGTGCGGTCGGCCGCCATGGGGAACATCCGGTGCAGGATCACGTGGTCGGGCACCAGGTTCACGAACACCTGGGGCTTGACGGTGATCGCGTAGTAGCGGCGGTCCTGCTCGTCGGAGACGTCGGGCAGGCGGCCGAAGCCGGGGCTGCCGTCCACGGTGAACCCCTCGGCCCGCTCGGCGAACTCGGCGCCGTGCCCCACGTAGTACTGCGCCGCGTAGCCGCCGGCGAACTCGGGCAGCACGGCGGTCAGCTCGGGGTGGATGGTGGCGCAGTGGTAGCACTCCATGAAGTTCTCGACGAGGAGCTTCCAGTTGGCCTTGACGTCGTAGACGATGCGGCGGCCGAGCGCGAGCCGGTCCACCTGGTAGTGCTCGATGGCGGCGGGGTCGCCGAGCCGCTCGGTGGCCGCGTACGTGACGTGCTCCTCGAACGAGGGCGGCTCGGCGGCCAGGCACACCCACGCGTACCCGAGCCATTCGCGCAGGTGGACGGGCACCAGCCCGTACTCCACGCGGTCGATGTCGGGCATCTTGGCGAGGTTGGGGGCGGCGGCGAGCCGGCCGTCGAGGTCGTAGGACCAGGCGTGGTAGGCGCACCTGATGGTGCGCCTGACCTCGCCCGCCTCCTCCAGGCACAGGCGGGCGCCGCGGTGCCGGCAGACGTTGAGGAACGCGCGGAGCAGGCCGTCGCGCCCGCGCACCACGATCACGCTCTCGCGGCCGACCTGCACCGTCCTGAACGCGCCGGGACGCGGCAGGTCAGCGGCCCTGACGGCGCAGAACCAGAGGCTTTCGAAGATCTTGGCCTGCTCCTCGGCGAAGATCTCGGGGTCGGTGTAGGCACGGCCGGGAAGCGTGGAGATCAAGCTCGACGTGGTGGTCAACCGACACCCCTTGTTGCGTATTACGCACCGAGTTGCTCTATATGCGACATCGTCAGGCGGCCTCAGGAGGCTGTCAAGAGGTAGGTGCTGTAGCGGCGCAGCATGGACGCGTACACCGTGGTCGCGAGCCCGTCGGGGATCAGCCGCACGATCGGCCCCTGCCGGTCGGTCAGCTCCGTGCCGGCCATCCTGGCCGGCCTGCGCACCACCTTCGACCTGGCCCTCTCGTACGCGCGCAGGTCCCCGAGCGAGCGGGCCAGCAGCCAGGCGTCCTCCAGCGCCTGGTTGGCGCCCTGTGCCATGGTGGGCGGCATGGTGTGCGCTGAGTCGCCGGCCAGCGTCGTCGGACCCTTGCCCCACACCTCGGGGATCGGCTGCTTGTGGTGGGGGAAGAAGTCGATGTCGGTGATCGTGTCGAGGATGCCCGGCACCGGGTCCGCCCAGCCGCGGAAGCGCTCCCGCAACCGCTCCACCACGTGCGGGTCGTCGGCCCAGAAGGGCCCGCCGGGCGCCGCCTTGACGTCGAACCACCACAGCAGCCGCCCCCGCCCCGCCGGGATGAGCCCGCACAACCCCTGCCGGCCCGCGATCATCACGGCGCGGCGGTCCTCCGTCAGCGCGGTCGGGACGGTGGTGAACCCCTGCCAGGTGACCCAGCCGCTCAGCTTCGCCCGGTCGTCGCCCCACAGGGCCTCGCGCACCACCGAGCGGCGGCCGTCGGCGCCCACCAGCACGTCGCCGCGCACCGTGCGGCCGTCGGACAGCCGTGCCTCGGCCCGCTCCGGCGCCACCTGCTCGGCCCGCACGCCGTAGGTGACCGGCACGCCGTCGGACAGCAGCTCGACCAGCTCGCGCCGGGCCACGTGCACGACGGGGTGGCCGTAGCGGCGCTCGGGCACGGTCAGATCGACGGTGAGCAGCCGCCGCCCGTCGCTGCCCCACGACTCCAGCGTCTCCAGGCGGCGGCCGACGCCCGCATAGTCGGCCTTGAGCTCCTCCAGGATGGCGGTGCTGCCGGGCCACAGGGAGACGGAGCCGCCGGCCGTGCGCAGCTCGGGGGCCTCCTCGTACACCTCGGCCTCGTGGCCCGCGGCGAGCAGGCCGCGCGCCAGGGCGAGCCCCGCGACGCCCGCGCCGATCACGATTACCCTCATTACGTCTCCCCACTGTGAGACCCCGAATATCAGATACTAGGAGTATCACAATGTCGTCGCGCGGCCGCAAGCCCGACCCCACGGTCGATCACCGCATCAGGCAGGCCGCCGCCGGGCTGGTGCTCTCCCACGGGCTCGACTTCACCATGGACGACGTCGCCGCCGCGGCGGGCGTAGGCAGGGCGAGCGTGTTCCGCCGCTACGCCTCCAAGCGCGACATGCTGCTCGAAACGCTCACCGGCCTGATGAACGCGCACGTCGCCATCCCCGACACCGGCTCCCTGGAGGGCGACCTGCGCGTGGTGATCGCCGACACGCTCGCCATGTGGCAGCAGGCGGGCGTCGCCCGCATGGCCAGGCAGGTGTACGGCGAGGCGGGCCGCGACCCGGCCGTGGCCGAGCTCATCCGCACCTCGATGCGCACCCGGATGGAGCGGTCATGGGTCGTGTACGAGCGCGCGATCGAGCGCGGCGAGCTGCCGCCGAACGCCGACCTGTGGATGCTGACGGACCTGTTCGTCGGGTTCGTCGCCTACCGGGGGCTCCTGGATCTTCCGCTGCCCGAGCCGGAGGAGGTCGTGCAGGTCCTCCTGCACGGCTTTACGCCCGCTTGACACCTCTGGTGTTAGCGGGGTGCAAGTGACGATCAAGTTAGGGCCCATAATGTTCCCTTCGTTCGCTAAACCTACGAAGGGCACGGATAATGACTCCCCCTCGTCGCCTCGCCGTCGCGGCCGCGACGCTGACTCTTGCCGCCTTCACCACCGCCTGTGGTGCGATCGGCCAGGCCGTCGACTGCAACACCGCCGCCAGCGACGCCACCAAGATCGCCACAGAGTTCAGCTCCTCGATGACCGCCGACGCCGGCGCCGTGGAGAGCGCGGCGAAGACCGCCTCCGACAAGACCAAGGAGCTCGCCGGCAAGTACGACGGCGAAGTCGCCGCCGCGCTGAACGACTTGGCCGACGCCTACAGCGCCATCAAGCCGGGCGACGCGGCCAGCCTGACGGAGTTCAGCACCAAGATCAACGGCTTCACCAGCAAGATCACGGCTGCCTGCAGCTGACCAGGCTCGCGGCCGTCGCCCGCGACCGCCTGTGGGGGGCAGGTCGGAGCGACGGCGGCCGCGTCGTGACGGGGGTGAGAAGGGGGCCGCGCGCGTGGGGGCGCGTCGCGGCACCTCCCCGTCACGAACGTCCGGCCACCGCGCGCGCGTCGAGCGCCGCGGTGGCCTTCGTCTGTCTGGCGTCTGTCCCGGGCGTGTGTCTCCGGCGTCTGTCCCGGGCGTCTGTCCCGGGCGTGTGTCTCCGGCGTCTGTCCCGGGCGTCTATCTCCGGGAGGCGCGCAGCTCGCGCGCCTGCTCGTACGCCCGCTCGAACCCCTCCAGCACGGTGGGCCACGACCCGGCGGCGGGCAGGGTCGCCCGGTTGTGCGCGGCGATGGACTCGCGCAGCTCCGCGTCCACGCACAGGCGGGCCACCGCCCGCGCCAGGTCGCCGAGGGTGCGCCCGAGCAGCCCCTCCACCCCGTCCTTGACGAAGTCGGCCACCCCGCTCTCGGCCCTGGCCACCACCGGCAGCCCCGCGGCCCGCGCCTCCAGTGCCGCGATGCCGAACGACTCGCGCGGCGCGGGCGCCACGAACACGTCGGCCGACGCCAGCACCTTCGCGATCTCCTCCCGCGTGTGCCGACCCGGCAGGGACACCCAGCCGGTCATGCCGTGCCGTTCGAGGAAGCGCTCCATCTGCCCCCGAGCCGGCCCGTCGCCGACGATCGTGGCCCGCATGGGGATCCGGGCGGGCACGCGCGCCCGGGCCGCCTGGAGCAGCTTCAGCAGGCGTACGGGCTGCTTGCGCGGGGCCAGCCGGCCCACGGCCACGATGTGCACCTCCTCGCGCCGGTCGGGAGTGCCGGGGGGCGGCGCCCAGCCCGACAGGTCGAGCCCGTTGGAGACGACCCGCACGGGCACGCCCGGCCCCGCCACCGCGCGGATGGGGGCGGCCGCGGCGTTGCTGACCGTGGTGGCCACCAGCCGCCAGCGCTGCCACCCGTACGCCAGCCGCAGCAGCCGGTACATCCCCCGCGTCACCGGATCCCACATGCTGTGGACGGTCACCACGCACGGCAGCCCCGCCCGCCACGCGGCCCGCACCCCCATCCACGCGAACGGCGAGACGGCCCCGGCGTGCACGTGCACCACGTCGGGACGCGCCGAGGTGAGAGCGCACGTGAGATGCCCCACTCCGAACGGGTGGACGGGCAGGTCGAACGGCATCTTCGCGACGATCCTGTGCACCCCGGGCAGCGGCTCGCCCCTGGTCGCCGTGGCCACCGACACCTCGTGCCCCGCCTCCCGCTGCGTGCGCACGAGATCGGCGACCTGGACCTCGATCCCTCCGAGTCGCGGCAGGTAACAGTCACTCACGTGAAAGATCCGCACCCCTCCCAGACTAATCTGGGCGTGTGCCTCCACGTACCGCTGTGTTCTTCCATGCCCACCCCGACGACGAGGCCCTGCTGACGGCGGGCACCATGGCGATGCTCGCGGCCGAGGGGCACCGCGTGGTGCTCGTGGTGGCCACGGCGGGCGAGCGCGGCCTGGCCGAGATGGAGCCGGGCGAGGCTCTGGGCGAGACCCGGCTCGAAGAGCTCTACAAGTCGGCGGCGCTGCTCGGGTGCGCCCGCGTCGAGTGTCTCGGCTACGGCGACTCGGGGCTGAGCCCCAAGGGCGGCAGCGCCGAGGAGCGGCCCGACAACGCCTTCATCGACGCCGACACCGAGGCGGCGGCCAAGGCGCTGGCCGCGATCCTCCAGGAGGAGCGGGCCGACCTGCTGGCGATCTACGACCCGGCCGGCGGCTACGGGCATCCCGACCACGTGCAGGTGCACCGGGTGGGCAAGCGCGCGGCGAAGATCGCCGGAACGGAGATCGTCCTGGAGGCGACGGTCAACCGCGATCCGCTGCTGTGGCTGCTGCGGGTGGCGGGCCGGTTCTACAAGTTCCCGCCGGAGTTCGACGTGCGGACGTTCGAGAGCGCGTACTCGCCGGGCGAGGTGATCACCCACCGCGTCAACGTCCGGAAGTACACGAAGCAGAAGCGGGCCTCCATGGCCGCGCACGCCTCCCAGGCCAGCGGCGGCGACAGCGACCGCACGCTCGCCGTCATGCTCAAGGTCCCCCGCCCCCTCTACCGCTTCGTCTTCGGCACCGAGTGGTACGTCCGCCGCGACCTTCCCCCCGGCGCCCGCCTCACTCATCCCTTCGACCGGTGGCCCACCTAGTACCTGAGGACGACGAGGCCGCACCCCCCGACCCGGCAGACTGGACTCCTCATGAAGAACAAGTGGCTCCAGATCGCGTTGTCCGTGCTGTCGCTCGGGCTGGCCGTGCTGCTCGTGATCTACCTCCCCCAGCTCGTGCAGGCACTCACCGGCAAGCAGGTCTCGTGGGCCGAGATCGGCAGGCTCTTCGGCTCGATCAGCGCCGGCCAGATCGCGCTGATGACGGGCCTGTGGCTGCTGAGCCTGCTGGCGTACACGTTCGTGCTGACCAACTCCCTGCCCGGCCTGAACAACCTCCAGGCGCTCACGCTCAACGCGGCCGGCAGCGCGGTCAGCAACCTGGTGCCCTTCGGCGGCGCGGTGGGCGTCGCGCTGTCGTGGGCGATGACCAAGGGCTGGGGCTTCACCAGCCGCCCCTTCGTGGTGATGACGCTGGTCAGCGGCGTGTGGAACACGCTGTTCAGGTTCATTCTGCCCGCCGTCGGCATCATCGCGCTGCTCGTCGCGGGGCGGGTGCCCAACGCGGCCGTCGCCAACGCGGGCTGGACGGGCGCGATCTCCATCCTCGTGCTGTGCGTGGTCGTGGCCGTCGCGCTCTACTGGGACCGCGCGGCCGTCGTGCTCGGCAGGGGCCTCGACAAGGTGACCCGGCTGCTGCGGCTCAAGATCCACGCCTCCGAGGCGTTCCACCGGCTGCGCGCCGACACCGCCGACGTCGTACGGGGCCGGTGGCCGGGGCTGTCGCTCGGCATGGTGTTCTTCCTCGGCTTCCAGTGGGCCATCATGGCGGCCTGCATGCAGGCCACCGGCGCCTGGCCGGGCCTCGCCGAGTCGATCGCGGTCTTCGCCCTGTCACGGGTGCTGACCAGCGCACTCGTCACCCCCAGCGGCGCGGGGATCATGGAGACCGGCGTGGCCGCCTCGCTCATCTACTTCGGGGCAGGAGACACCCCGGCCATAGCCACCGCACTGCTTTTCGGGTTCTGGACTTACACTATCGAGATCCCGTTCGGCGGCCTGGCACTGGGCGCATGGGCACTGCTGCGCAGGCGCAACGGCCGGAACGCCGGCGCGGAGCCCCCGTCCGCGATCTCGAAGGCCACCCAGTGACAATCCCAAACCCATCGCCTCCTAATCGACCACGGGCCTTGTGCGTGATTCGCAGGCCCGCATAGCGTGGCGGCTGACATGGTGGCGTTCCGAGTTCTGGGGCCAGTCGAGGCGTACGAACACGACGACGAACTCGACCTCGGCGGGTTGCGGCAGCGGGCCGTCCTCGCCCGACTTCTCGTGGCCAGAGGTCAGGTCGTGCCGGTTGACACGCTTCTTTACGATCTGTGGGACGACGACGCGGCCAAGGGCGCGCAGTCGGGGCTCCAGGTCTACATCTCCCGCCTGCGCAGGGTGCTGGAGCCCGGCCGCCCGCGCGGCGGCCCCAACCGGCTGCTGGTGACGGTCGCGTCCGGCTACGCGCTGCGCGTGGCCCCCGACCAGGTCGACGCGCTGCGCTTCGAGCAGCTCGTCCGCGCGGCCGGCGAGCACCTCGAAGAGGGCGACCCGCAGTCCGCGCGCGACCGCCTGGAGAAGGCGCTGGGCCTGTGGCGCGGCACCCCCTACTCCGACTTCGCCGACCAGGCGTGGGCCGAGGCCGAGGTCAACCGGCTCACCGAGCTGCGCCTGGTCTCCCGCGAGCGGCACGCCGACACCGGGCTGCGGCTCGGCCTGCACGCCGAGACCGTCCCCGACCTTGAGGCGCTCACCACCGAGCACCCGCTGCGCGAGGAGGGCTGGCGGCTGCTGGCGCTCGGCCTCTACCGCTGCGGGCGGCAGGGCGACGCGCTGGCCGCGCTGCGCCGCGCCAGGAACATCCTGGCCGACGAGCTCGGCATCGACCCCGGGCCGGCGCTGCGCAAGCTGGAGTCCGACATCCTGGCCCAGTCGCCCGAGCTGGACCTCGCGCCGCCACCCGCGCGGGCGCCCAGGCCGGCCGCGCCGGTCAGCGACACCTGGCCGCCCCGCCCGGCCACGCCGATCGAGCCGCCGCCGCTGGAGCCTGAGCCGTTCGTCGGCCGCGACGCCGAGCTGTCCAGGCTCACCACGGCCGCCTCGCGCACCGGCCGCTTCCAGGTCGCGATCGTGACCGGCGTCGCCGGCGCGGGCAAGACCACGCTGCTGCGCCAGCTGGAGAGCCGGCTCGGCGCCGACGGCTGGACCACCGCCTCCGGCGCCTGCCCCGACTCCAGCGCCACCCCGCCCGGCTGGGCGTGGGTGGAGATCCTGCGCACGCTCATCGGCATGACGGGCGCCGGCGAGTACGCCCAGCTCCTCGCGCCGCTGCTCGACGACGCCGCCCCCGACCCCGACGAGGACGAGGCGTCCGGCGGGTTCCGGCTGCACCGGGCCGTCGGCGGCTACCTCGCGGGCGTGGCGCGGCGCGGCCCCGTCCTGCTGACCCTCGAAGACCTGCACTGGGCCGACGACCAGACGCTCGCCCTGCTGCGCGCCCTGCCGAGCCTGCTGGCCACCAGCCGGGTGCTGCTCGTGGTGACGTGCAGGGAGAGCGAGCTCGACGACCGCCAGTCCGACGTGCTGGCCGCGCTGGCGCGGCTCGGCCCCGTGCGGGTCGGCCTGTCGGGGCTCGACCCGAAGGCCGTGGCCGAGCTGGTCAAGGCCACTTGCGTGCGCGAGATCGACGAGGACGCGGTCGAGTCGATCGTCGAGCGCACCGGCGGCAACCCGTTCTTCGTCCGCGAGACCGTGCGCCTGCTCGACGCCGAGGGCGCCGCCGACCGGGCCAGCGCCACCGAAGTGCTCTCGCGGGTGCCCTCGGGCGTGCGCGACGTGCTGCGGCGGCGCATCTCGCGGCTGCCCGCCGGGGCGCAGCAGATCCTGCTCCAGGCCGCCGTGATCGGCCGCGACGTCGACCTCGACGTGCTCATCGCGGTCTCCGGCGACGAGGACGCCGTGATCGAGGCCGTCGAGGCGGCGCTGCTGGCCGGGCTCGTCACCGAGCCGGGCCCCGGGCTGCTGCGCTTCGATCACGACCTCGTCCGCGACACGATCTACTCCGACGCCTCCCGGCTGCGCCGCACCCGCCTGCACGCCGCCGTGGCCGCGGTCATCGAGCAGCGCGCGCCGTCCGACGTGGCGGCGCTGGCGCACCACTACTACCTGGCCGACGCCGCCGACAAGGCGGTCCACTACGCGGGGCTGGCGGCCGAGCAGGCCGAGCGGCGCTTCGCGCACCGCGAGGCGGCCACGCTGTGGGAGCAGGCCATCGCCGCCTTCGACCGCTCCCCCGCCGCCCAGCAGAGCGGCGAGCAGCGGCCCGAGCGGGCCAAGGAGCGCCTGCGGCTCATGCTGCGCCAGATCAGGGCCCTGGCCCTGTGCGGCGACATGACGGCGGCCCGGCTGCTGCGCCGCCAGGCCATGGACGCCGCACTCCCCCTGGGCGACCTGGAGATCACCGCGAAGGTGGCGGCGTCGCTGGCCGTGCCGCACAAGGGCATGACGCGCGACTTCACCCGCACCGCGTGGGAGATCGTCGACGTCACCGAGAAGGCGCTCATCGAGCTGCCCGCCGGCGAGCAGCGGCTGCGCGCCAGCCTGCTGACCACGCTGGCCCTGGAACTGGAGGGCTCCTCCTCGCCCGAGCGGGGCCGCCAGGCGTCGCTGGAGGCGCTGGAGCTGGCCCGGCAGAGCGGCGACCCCACCCTGATCGCGGCGGCGCTGAGCGGGCGGCTGCGGCAGTCCTACGACATCCCGGCCGTCGACACCCGCGAGAGCATCGGCAGGGAGCTGCTGGAGGTCGCGCAGCGCTCCGGGCAGATGGCCACGCAGGCGCTGGCCCATCTGGTGCTGCTGGAGTGCGCGGCGGCCAGGGGCGACTTCGCCGTGGCCGACGAGCACGCGGCCGCGGCCGACCGCCTGGCCAAGCAGTACGACCTGTCGGCGCCCGCCGCCGTCGTCGTCTGGTACTCCGGGCAGCGGCTGATGATCGCCGGCGACTACGAGGGGGCCGAGCGGGCCTACCGGGAGGCGGCCAGGGTGTCCGCGCGGGCGGGCATGCTGGAGGGCCGCCAAGACCTGCCGCTGATCACCACGTTCTGCCTGCACCTGGTGGCGGGGCGGGCCGCCGAGATGGTCGACCCGCTCGCCGAGGCGCACCTGCGCGGCGCCAAGTGGACACTCGACGCGTACGCGCTGGCCCTGGCCTCGGCCGGGCACCGCAACGACGCCAAGGCCGTGGCCGCCACCCGGCCGCCGGTGCGCCCCGACTTCCTGTACGAGCTGGCGATGACCTGGCGGGCGCTGGCCGGCATGCTGCTCGACGACCGCGAGCGGATGGTCGACTGCTACGACAAGCTGAAGCCGTTCTCCGACCGGGTGGCGGGCGCGGGCACCGGCGTGGTGGCGCTGTGGCCCGTGGCGCTGACGCTCGGCGACCTGGCCATCCGCCTGGGGCAGCCCGACGCCGCGCGCGAGCACTACCAGAAGGCTCTGGAGGTGGCCGAGCGGGTGGGCGTGCCGCGCTGGGTGGAGGCGGCCAGGCAGTCGGTCAGCAGCTCACCTGGAAACGGTCACTCCTGAGGGTCTTCCCGCCGTCGATCTCGAGCTCGACGCGGTACCACCCGGGGTTCCCCGAGACCTGGGGCAGCCACTCGACCGTCCGCTCGGGGGCGGCGAAGCCGTCATGGTCGGCCAGGTACGTGCGCCACGTCCTGGCCGACGGGCTCCAGCGGGCCAGCCGCCAGTGGTAGGAGACGGGCTCGGCCGGGTCGGCGTTGACCACGAGGCTGCGGGCCACGTACGACTTGGCGCAGCCGGCTCCGGCGCCGGTCAGCACGCTCACGGTCACCTGGCCCGGCGTGGCGGCCTGCTGGGCCGGGGCGGTGACGGGCAGCTCGCGGGCCGACAGCGTGACCCGGGCGGCGGGGGGCTCCGGGGCGGAGCTGGCGTTACTGTAGGCGGAGAAGCCGACGTACGCGCTGGTGAACGCGAGGGCCGCCACGAAGATCCGGGCGGCGCTGGCGGTCCCGCTGGTCAGGACGGCTGCGCTTCTGGTCGGCATTCTCCACACCCCTTTTGGCTCACGCTCAGGGTGCGGCCGGGTGGTTGAGTGCTGGTTGTCGGCGGGTTGCACCCCTTTGCGGGGGGCTTGCAGGGCGGTGTGGCCTTCGCCGACACCTGAGGGGTAAGGTAAGGCTGACCTAAGGTTTGTGGAGGGATGGTGGGTCGGACATGTGGCACGCCTTGATCGCCGTCCCCGCGCCCACCGAACCGTACTGGCTGAACCTGCCCTACTGGCTGGTGGGAGCCATCCTGATCCTGGCGCTGTTCGGCGCGTTCCAGGTCTACTACTGGGTCGGGCGCAGGCTCGGCGAGCGGCTGTACGACTCCCGCGTCGGCGTCAGGTTCGGCCGCGAGCGCATCCAGAAGGTCGAGCGCGTCGTCGAGCGGTGGGGCGCGCTGGCCGTCTACGGCTGCTTCTGGGTGCCCATGCTGCGGCACACGCTGCCGTGGGTGGCGGGGGCGCTGCGCGTGTCCTACCCCTGGTACGTCGTCGCCAGCGCGCTGGGCTGCCTGACGTGGGCGCCGCTGTGGTGGTTCGGCGGCACCGCGGCCGTGTTCGGCTGGCTGGAGCTGGCCAGGCGCTCGCCCGCCACGGCCGCGGTCGTCGCCGTGGCCGTGGTCGCCCTGGTCGCCTGGCTGGTGATCCGGCGGCGGCGGAAGCGGCGGCGCGCCGCCGCCGCTTCCGAGGACGAGGCCCTGGCGTCCTGATTCACGCGCCGACGTGGTCGGCAGGGTCTACGCGCCGACGTAGTCGGCCAGGTGCTGCCCCGTGAGCGTGGAGCGGGCCGCGACCAGCTCGGCGGGCGTGCCCTCGAAGACGACCCGGCCGCCGTCGTGCCCCGCGCCCGGCCCCAGGTCGATGATCCAGTCGGCGTGCGCCATCACCGCCTGGTGGTGCTCGATGACGATCACCGACTTGCCGGCGTCCACCAGCCGGTCGAGCAGCCCGAGCAGCTGCTCGACGTCGGCGAGGTGCAGGCCGTTCGTCGGCTCGTCCAGGACGTAGATGCCGCCCTTGTCCGCCATGTGCGTGGCGAGCTTGAGCCGCTGCCGCTCGCCGCCGGACAGCGTGGTGAGCGGCTGGCCGATGGTCAGGTAGCCGAGCCCGACGTCGGCGAGCCGTTCGAGGATGACGTGGGCGGCCGGGGTGCGCGCCTCGCCCGTACCGAAGAACTCCTCCGCCTCCGTCACCGACATCGCCAGCACCTCGCTGATGTCGCGCCCGCCGAGCCGGTAGTCCAGCACGGACGCCTGGAACCGCTTGCCCCCGCACTCCTCGCACGTGCTGGACACGCTGGCCATGATCCCCAGGTCGGTGTAGACGACGCCGGCGCCGTTGCAGCCGGGGCAGGCGCCCTCGGAGTTGGCGCTGAACAGCGCCGGCTTCACGCCGTTCGCCTTCGCGAACGCCTTGCGGATCGGCTCCAGCAGCCCCGTGTACGTCGCCGGGTTGCTGCGCCGCGAGCCCTTGATCGGGCTCTGGTCGACCGACACCACGCCCGCCCCCTTGGGGATGGAGCCGTGCACGAGCGAGCTCTTGCCCGAGCCGGCCACGCCGGTGATGACGGTCAGCACCCCGAGCGGCAGGTCCACGTCCACGTTCTGCAGGTTGTGGGTGGTGGCGCCGCGGATCTCCAGCTTGCCGGTGTGCGGGCGCACCGCCGGCTTGAGCGCGGCCCGGTCGTCGAGGTGGCGGCCGGTGATCGTGCCGGAGGCCCGCAGGCCCTCGACGGTGCCCTCGTAGCAGACGGTGCCGCCCGCCGTACCGGCGCCGGGGCCGAGGTCCACGACGTGGTCGGCGATCGCGATCACCTCCGGCTTGTGCTCCACGACGAGCACCGTGTTCCCCTTGTCGCGCAGCCGCAGCAGCAGCGTGTTCATGCGCTGGATGTCGTGCGGGTGCAGGCCGGCGGTGGGCTCGTCGAAGACGTACGTGACGTCGGTCAGCGAGGAGCCCAGGTGCCGGATCATCTTCGTGCGCTGCGCCTCGCCGCCGGACAGCGTGCCGGCGGGCCGGTCGAGCGACAGGTAGCCCAGCCCGATCTCCACGAACGACTCCAGCGTCCGCAGCAGCGCCGTGAGCAGCGGCTTCACCGACGGCTCATCGAGGCTCCGCACCCACGCGACGAGGTCGCTGATCTGCATGGCGCAGGCGTCGGCGATGTTGATCCCGGCGATGCGCGACGACCTGGCCGCCTCGCTCAGCCGGGTGCCGTCGCACTCCGGGCAGGTGGTGAAGGTCACCGCCCGGTCCACGAACTCCCGGATGTGCGGCTGCATCGCCTCCCGGTCCTTCGACAGGAACGACTTCTGGATCCTCGGGATCAGCCCCTCGTAGGTGAGCGTCGATCCCTCGACCTTCACCTTCGTGGCCTCCCTGTAGAGGAAGTCCTGCATCTCCTGCTTCGTGAAGTCCCGGATGGGCTTGTTCGGGTCGAGGAAGCCGGATGCGGCGTAGGTCCGCACCGTCCACCAGCTGTCCGACTTCCAGCCCGGGATGGTGAACGCGCCCTCGGCGATCGACTTGGAGTCGTCGTAGAGCTGGGTGAGGTCGATGTCGGAGACCGTGCCGCGGCCCTCGCAGCGCGGGCACATGCCGCCCAGGCGGGTGTACGTCGCCCGTTCGGCCTTCTTGTTGCCGCGCTCGACGGTGATCGCGCCGCTCGCCCGCACGGTGGGGACGTTGAAGGAGAACGCGTTGGGCGAGCCGATGTGCGGCTGCCCGAGCCGGCTGAACAGGATGCGCAGCATCGCGTTGGCGTCGGTCGCGGTGCCGACCGTGGAGCGGGGGTCCGAGCCCATCCGCTGCTGGTCGACGATGATCGCCGTGGTCAGCCCGTCGAGCACGTCGACCTCGGGCCTGGCCAGCGTCGGCATGAAACCCTGCACGAAGGCGCTGTAGGTCTCGTTGATCATCCGCTGCGACTCCGCGGCGATCGTGTTGAACACCAGCGAGCTCTTGCCCGAGCCGGACACGCCGGTGAACACGGTCAGCCTGCGCTTGGGGATCTCGATGCTGACGTCTTTGAGGTTGTTCTCGCGCGCGCCGTGCACGCGGATCAAGCCGTGACTGTCGGCAACGTGCGGCGCGGCCGGCTGCGTGTCCGTGGTCGTCTCCATGCTCATCGTGTCTCCTTCTTCCTCAAGACCCGGCTCTCACGGTCCCCGTCGGCGCGTCAGCGGTCCTGGAGCACGCCGAGGACGTTGCCGTCGGGGTCGGTGAACGTGGCCACCACGCGGCCGCCGCCCACCTCCCGCGGCTTGTCCTTGACCGTGGCGCCGGCGGCGGTCACCTCGGCCAGCTTCGCCTCGATGTCCGCCACCTGCCAGTACGCCACCGGCCCCGTCATGCCCTGAGCGGCGCCGCCCGGGACCAGCCCGATGTGCTGGCCCTCGGCCTCGAACCCGACATAGTACGGCTCATCGGTCTGGGGCGGGAAGCCGAGCAGGGCCGTGTAGACCGCCTTGGCGGCGTCGAGGTCGGAGACGGGGTGCAGCACGGTCTTGATGCCCTGGGTGGACGAGTCGGCCATGGTTCCTCCTGCAGTCGCGGATCGGCGCGCACCGCCCGGATGGCGGTGTATCTGCAGGTTAGGTGGGCTTCGACGGCCGGCGCTTCTCGATTCCTGATCGGTTGGCGCGGCCGGGTCAGCCGCCCTCCGGCTCCCCGCTGCGGTCGTCGATCGGCGCGTCGGGGGCGTTCCTGCGCACGGTCTCGATGCCGTTCACGCACGCCACCTTGTTCGGATAGCCCTCGCCGACCGCCAGCGTCTGCCCGTTGCTCGCGACGAGCGCGAACCGGTACCCGCCCTGACCGTCCTCGCTGATGATGAATCTTCCTGCCATGGCCGCCGCCCCCCGCCATATCGGATCTATCAATGATTTACCCCCATCTGAGGCCGACGCGCGGCGAAGTCCGGCAAACGGCGGCTCTGGCTCTGTCAACATGATGGGCATGCGTATTGGGCGTTTGATGAGCTCTGTCGTGATCGCCTTGGTCGTGGGGGTCTCCTCCCCCGCCATGGCCGCCGACGAGCCGACCGTGGGGGCCAAGGCGGCGTACGTCATCGACTCGGCAGGAACGGTCCACTTCGGCAAGCGGGAGACGAAGCGGATGCCGGTGGCCAGCCTCGTCAAGATCATGACCGCGTACGTGGTGCTCCGCGAGGGCAGGCTGAGCGACACGATCACGATCTCCGCGACCGACGTCAAGTACGCCGCCAAGAACGGCGCCGCCACCGCCGGGCTGCGCAAGGGCGAGCGCTTCACGACCCGGGACCTGCTGTACGCGCTCATGCTGCCCTCCGGCGCCGACGCCGCCAACGCCCTGGCCCGCCACTACGGGCCCGGCAAGACGGCCTTCGTCGCCAAGATGAACAGCACGGCCCGCGCACTCGGCCTCACCGACACCCGCTACACCAACCCCGACGGCATGCCCACCCCCGCCAACGGCGGCTACTCCACGGCCGTCGACCAGGTCAAGCTGGCCCGGCTCGCGCTGCGGAGCAGCGTCTTCACGACGGTGGTCGGCACCACCTCGCACAAGGTCGCCAAGACGGGCGTGCACCGGGCGCACACCTGGAAGAACACGAACAAGCTGCTCGCGCAGGCCGACGGGGTGCTGGGCGTGAAGACCGGCTACACGAACGCGGCCGGCCACTGCCTGCTGTTCGCCGCCGAACGGGGCGGCCTCCAGGTGGTGGGGGCGCTGCTCGGCGACGGCAAGGACCCGAGCCGCTTCACGGCGGCGAAGAAGCTGCTGAACTACGCCGAGGAGCAGATCACCCTCGGCTGAGGACCCCTGCCACCCGGGGGCTCGCGTGCGCCCGCCGGCCCTTCAGCCGAAGACGATGCGGCCGCTCCCAGGGAGGGCGGCCATGCCCCGGGTGGCGCAGTCGAGGAGGGCCGTGGCGGGGCTGATGCCGCCCTTGACCCGCTCCCCCGCCATCCGGCCCGCCGTGACGCTGCCGGTGAGGAGCGTGTCGGCGGGGCGCTGGGCCACGAGCCGGTCGGCCCGGACGCTCAGCCGCGAGGTGCCGACGGGCCGCCCGTTCGTGCCGAACCAGGTGATGACGGCGCTGCCGCGCACCTGGCGGGCGCTGGCGCAGGACGCCTGGGCGGTGGCCTTGACGCTCGCCCACCCCGAGCGCAGGGCGGTGGCCGAGCCGTCGGGCGAGGTGCACCCGGTCAGCTCCAGGTGCCCGCGCGCCTCGACCCGCCGGGGGGTGAGCCCGACCTTGGGCTGGAACACCAGCGGCCGCCCGGCGGGCGTGGCGGCGGCACAGCTCAGCGCGACGGCCTCCGCCGCCCCGGGCCAGAACGCCCCCGAGCCCGGCGTCCCCGCCCCGGGCCAGAACGCCCCCGAGCCCGGCGTCCCCGCCCCGGGCCAGAACGCCGCCGAACCCGGCGTCCCCGCCGCAACCGCCAACGCGATCACCCAGGCCACGTTCACAGAGCCCCTCCCACGCGCACTCACCGTGTCCGATCGATCACATTGTGCACCATCAGGCGGCGCGGCACGCGGGATCGAGCCGGTCGGCGGTCCACCTGAGCGAGTACGCCAGCCGCACCCGCACCTTGGCCCGTGGCCGTTCGGGACGCCGCGGCGCTCCTGGCAGGGCCGCTCCGAGCGACCCTTCGTATCCCATCGCGGTCTGGTGGGCGAGGACTTGCATGGCATCCATCCGATCCTCCTTAATCCATTAAGAGCTTAATTGATTAAGAATGGCCGGGCAAGCTCTTCGCTACCGTTGCACCATGGCCAAGGTCACCCTGCAGACGATCGCCGACCGCCTCGGCGTGTCCCGGGCCACCGTCTCCTACGCCTTCTCCCGCCCCGACCAGCTCAGCGACGGCCTGCGCCGGCGCATCCTGGAAGTGGCCGACGAGCTCGGCTACGCCGGCCCCAACCCCACCGCCCGCTCACTCAGGCTCGGCCGCGCCGGCGCCCTCGGGCTGATCTTCAGCGAGACCCTGGCCTACGCGTTCGCCGACCCGTACGCGATCGGCTTCTTCCAGGGCCTGGCCACCGCCGCCGAGGACGCGGGCGTGGGCCTGCTCATCCTGCCCCTGCCGCACGGCGACCGGCGCAGCGACACGGTCAGAGACGCCGTGGTCGACGCGTTCTGCGTGATGTCGCTGCCCGACGGGCACCCCGCGCTGGCGGAGGTGCTGGCCAGGAGGCTGCCCGTCGTGGTGGTGGACGAGCCGTACGTGCCGGGGCACCCGTTCCTCGGCATCGACGAGCCGGCGGCGGGCGCCACGGCGGCGCGGCACGTGCTGGAGCTCGGCCACCGCCGCCTGGGGGTGGCCATGGTCGGGCTGCACGAAGACGGGCACACCGGCTGGGCCGGCCCCGAGCGGCAGCGGGCGGCGACGTTCGCGGCCATGCGGGCCCGCCGCGAGGGCTACCAGCGGGCCTGCGAGGAGGCCGGCCTCGACTGGCGGCAGGTGCCGTTCTACGAAGTGGCGCGCAACTCGCGCGAGGCCGGGCGGCGGGCGGGCCACGCCCTGCTCGCCCGCGACCCCCGCCCCACCGCGATACTCACGAACACCGACGTGCTGGCGCTCGGCGTCCTCGACGCCGCCGCCGACCTGGGGCTCAAGGTGCCCGAGGAGCTGTCGGTGGTGGGCTTCTCCGACAGCGCGGCCGAGGACGCGGGGCTCACCACGATCCGCCAGGCCAAGCAGGAGATGGGCGCGGCGGCGGGCCGGCTGCTCCTGTCGGGCGGCACGGCCGCGCCGGAGCGGCTGCTGTTCCCGTACGAGCTGGTGGTGCGCACCTCCACCGCCCCGCCCCGCCCCTGACGCCCGCGCCCCGGACACCGCCGGAAATGCCCGCGAATACCGCGCCGCCCACGTAGGGTGAGGTGCACACCTCTCCACAAAGGAACCCTCATGGCGGAATTCGTCGAGATCCGCATGACGATCGAGAGTCACGAGAGGGCGGCCGAGCTCGCGCACGGCATCCTGCTCGCGGGCCTGGCCACGTCGATCGACATCGCGGAAGCCCCGCACCAGCCCGTCCACCGCGACACGCCCACCTGGCAGCTCACTCTCATCACGACGAACGAGCAGGTCCCCGCCCTGGAGGGGCACCTCAGGAGCACCGGCGCCACCGCCCCCCTCGACTGCCGCCCGGTGATCCAGGACTTCGAGGGCTACCCCGACTGGCTCATGGACGGCCAGTCGTAGGCACGCCCCCTCAGTGGCCCCGCTGGTGGAACGTCTGCGCCCCGGCCCGGTGCACGGCGGCCTTGACCAGCCCGAAGATCGCCCCTTGCAGGGCGGCGGCGACGAGGACCTCGGTCCAGCCGCGTTCGAGGTCGTCGGCGTCCGGCGCGTCGTCCTGACCGGACGCCAGCTTCCAGGCCCGCTTGAACAGCGCCGACGCCAGCGCACCACCCAGCAGACCCATCCCCAGCGACGTGACCTTCTCTACCGGTTGCATGGCATCTCCTTACGTTGACGTGGTGTCTGCCCGTGCCCCGTGCCAGCCGCTTAAACCCCCGGATGGATCACCTCTCGGCGCGCATGAGCCCGTGGCAGGCGATGGCGGCGGCGGCCACCACGTTGAGGGAGTCGACGCCGTTGGACAGGGCGGCGGCGCTCATCGGGATGCAGACCGCCTGGTCCGCCTCCTCCAGCCAGTGCGACGACAGGCCGTCGCCCTCGGCGCCGAGCAGGAGGGCCACGCGGTCGGCCGGCTCGACCGAGTCGATGGGGGCGGCGCTCTGGTCGGGGGTCAGGGCGAGGGTCCGGTAGCCGGCGGCGCGGAGCTGGGCCAGGCCGGTGAACCAGTCGTCCATGCGGGCGTACGGGATGGAGAAGACCGCGCCCATCGAGACCTTCACCGCGCGCCGGTAGAGGGGGTCGGCGCAGCGGGGCGACAGGATGACGGCGTCCACGCCCAGCGCCGCGGCGGAGCGGAAGATCGCGCCCACGTTGCTGTGGTCGACGAGGTCCTCCAGGACGAGGAGGCGGCGGGCGCCGCTCTTGAGGAGGGAGTCGAGGGCAGGCAGGGGGAGGCGCTCCATCGAGGCGAGGGCGCCCCTGTGGACCTGGAAGCCGGCGATGCCGGACATGATCTCGTCGCTGACGACGTAGACGGTGGCGTCGCCGAGGACGTCCTCCAGAGAGGCGAGCCAGCGGCGGGTGGTCAGGACCGAGCGGATCGGGTAGCCGGCGCCGATGGCCCGCCTGATCACCTTCTCCCCTTCGGCGAGGAACAGGCCGCGCTCGGCCTCCAGGCTCTTGCGCAGCTCGACGTCCCGCAGCCGGGTGTAGTCGGACAGGCGGGGGTCGGCGGCGTCGGTGACGTACTCAAGCACCTTCCGATACTGCCACGCGCCGCCTGACCTGCCAGACCACGGCGTAGCAGAGCAGCACCGCGGCCAGGCCGATCACGGTGCCGGCGCCCGTCTTGGTGATGACGGACGCGATGCCGAACTTCGGGTTCGGCTCGTCGATCAGGGGCCACAGGAGGGCGCCGGCGAGGATGCCGGCGGCGGAGGCGGCCAGCACGGTCCAGCGGGCGCGGGCGGGCAGGCGCAGCCGCTCCGGTACGGGTGCCGCCGCCATGCGGGACAGCCCGCGCCACCCCCACCACACGACCACGGCCAGGCCGATCGCGGAGGAGGCGTACTGGAGGAGGCGGAAGAGCCTGATCACGCCGAGGACGGAGACGCCCAGCCAGGCGCCCCACTCGGCGGGGCCGGTGGAGTGGGTGAAGGAGTCCCACAAGACGTGGGTGGCGGCGCCGATGACGGCGCCGGCCGCCATGGGGAGCAGGCGCAGCCGGTCGGGCACGAGGAGCGCGGCCCGCCCGGCGAGGCCGGGCGGGAGCAGGGCGATGAGCGGGTCGCGCAGGACGGCGTGGAAAAGCGGGAGCAGGACGAGGACCGCGAGCGGGTCGATGGTGACGACGCCGAGCCAGGAGTGCGTGTCGGTGTAGTCGGGCATGAACGGCAGGAAGACCGGCAGGTCGGGCACCATGGCGCCCATGGCCAGCGCCCACGGGTCGACGTACCTGCGGATGCGCCGGGAGCCGATCAGCGGCAGCACGGCGGCGACATGGCTGGGCGTGAACGGCACGGTGTCGTCTCCCCCTCGTTGACATCCCCCAGCGATCATTATGCGGGCCGAATCTTGACCTTGCTTTGCCGGCGTTTGCCCAGGTCACGGGCGGTAGTGGGTACGGTACTCATCGCTGTCGACGGCCGGACAGCCGGGAGTTCGGGGGTTCATGGTGCCTGATCAGCGGATTCAGGAGCTTCCGGCCGCGTCAGCCGAATGGTTGCGTGCCGCGCGCGCGGCACGCTCACTCTCCGTGGCGACGCTGGCCTGGCTGGGCGTGGAGAGCACGCTCGGCCTGGCCGCGGGGCTGGCGGCGCACTCGGTGGCGCTGATCGGGTGGGGGTTGTCGGCTTTCGTGGAGGCGGCGGCGAGCCTGATCGTGGTGTGGCGGTTCACGGGGGCGCGCACGTTGTCGCCGAGCGCGGAGAGCACCGCCAGGCGGGCGGTGGCGGTGAGCTTCTGGCTCCTGGCCCCGTATCTCGTCCTTCACGTCGCGCACGATCTGGACGCGGGGCACCGGGCGCTGCCGAGCGTGCTGGGGATCGTGGTGACGACGGTCAGCCTGGTCAGCATGCCGGTGCTGGGGGTGGTCAAGCGGCGGCTCGGGGTGCGGCTGGCGTCGGCGGCCACGTCGGGCGAGGGCACCCAGAACCTGCTGTGCGCGGTCATGGCGGCGGGGGTGCTGGCGGGGTTGTGGCTGACCACGGTGGGCTGGTGGTGGGTGGATCCGATGGTGGCGGTGCTGCTGGCGGCCGTCGCCGTACGGGAGGGCCGGCGGGCCTGGCACGGCCACGCCTGCTGCCACTGATGCCCATGGTGACAATCGTCACGCTCGTGGCGATTGGCCACTGCGGAGGGTAATCGTCGCATCAAAAGGGCTGTTTTGCCGCATCCACCGCACCGAGTATCGTCTCCGAAGTATTGCGGAGCATCTCCCGCTAGGGTCTCCGGAAGGTCACGAGAACACCTAAGAGGACATCGTGGGGCGACACCGGACAGACGATCTCGACGGCGGATACAGAGCCAGCGAACCACCACCGCGCAGGAGAGCCAGGCGCGGCCGGGGGAGGGTGCTCGTACCGCTGGCGGGGGCCGTCGCCCTGGCCGTGCTCCTCGGCGTCGCCGCGTTCGTGATCTTCAACCGTGACCATGACTGCTCAGGCGGCAAGCTGGCGCTGCGCGTGGTCGCCACCCCCGACATCCAGCCGGCGCTGAACAAGATCGCCGGCACCTACAACAAGGCCCTGCACTCGATCGACAGCAAGTGCGTCGAGGTGACGGTGGCCAAGGAGGCCGCGGCCAGGACGGCGAACGCGCTGGCGGCGGGCAAGGTCAGCGCCGACTTCTGGGTGGCCGACTCCAGCCTGCTCATGGAGAGCATGCGCGCCACCGAGGGCGGCGCCGCGCTGCCGCAGGTGGAGGGGTCGATCGCGACCTCCCCCGTGGTGCTGGCGGCGGCGAAGTCGGCCGCGTCGAAGCTGTCCGGCTCGCTCCAGCCGAGCTGGGTGTCCATGATCTCGGCGGCGAACGTGGCCAACGTGGACGGCCCCGGCAGGAAGGTGCGGGTGCTCGCCCTCGACCCGCAGAAGAACTCGGCGGGCCTGGCGGCGCTGCTGGCCGCGGCGGGCACGGCCAAGGCGGCCAAGCAGGACAAGGCGCTGGTGGGCGCGCTGAAGGAGCTGTCGGGCCAGCTCGCCTCCGACTCGACCGCGCTGCTGGCCAGCCTCACCGTCAAGTCGGGCAGCCGGGTGCCGGTGGGCGTCACCTCCGAGCAGGCCATCTACGCGCACAACACGAAGAAGCCCGAGGCGCCGGTGGTCGCCCTCTATCCCAAGGAGGGCACGCTCAGCCTGGACTACCCGGTCACGATCCTGACCAAGGACCCGCAGGTGCTGAAGGCCGCGACGGACTTCAAGCAGGCGCTGACCGCCGAGTCGGCCAAGAAGGTCCTGCGTGACGCCGGCTTCCGCGGCACCGACGGCAAGGCCGGCGACGCGCTGTCGGAGGACAAGGGCTTCACCCCGGAGACCCCGGCGGCGCTGGACCCGCCGGACGGCGCGACCGTGGCCCGCATGGTGCAGACCTGGACCCGGCTGAACCTCGGCACCCGCCTGCTCACCCTGCTCGACGTCTCCGGCACGATGGCGCTGCCGGTCCCCGGCACGAACATGACCCGCATGCAGGCCATCAACCGGATCGCCACCGAGGGCCTGGCGCTGTTCCCCGCC
Organism: Nonomuraea composti; assembly: GCF_012034275.1. Lineage (NCBI taxonomy): Bacteria > Bacillati > Actinomycetota > Actinomycetes > Streptosporangiales > Streptosporangiaceae > Nonomuraea > Nonomuraea composti. The sequence continues at coordinate 126,753 of NZ_JAATEP010000008.1, forward strand.
GGCTCCGAGATGGGCCTGTGGTCGTTCTCCACCCACATGGACGGGCGGGGCAAGGACTGGAAGGAGCTCGTGTCGGTCGGCCCGCTGAGCGAGTCGATCAACGGGGCGACCCGCAAGGAGCAGCTCGTCGGGACGTTCGCCCAGCTCCAGGCCAAGGCCACCGGCGACACCGGCCTGAACGACACGATCAAGGCGGCCTACACCGAGCTGACCAAGACGTTCCAGGAGGACAAGGTCAACACCCTCCTGATCCTGACCGACGGCGCGGGCAACGACGACCCGGACGGCGGCGTCAAGAACGCCGAGCTCCTGCAGTTCCTCAAGAAGACCTACAACCCGAAGCGGCCGCTCACCATCCTGCTCATCGCGTTCGGCCCGGACGCCAAGAAGGGCAAGGCGCAGATGGAGGCGGTGGCCAAGGCCACGGGCGGCGAGGCGTACATCGCCGAGAACATCCTCCAGGTCCGCGACTTCTTCCTCCAGGGCATGGAACGCCGCCTCTGCATGCCGAACTGCGACGGCTGATCCATCGGGCCCGCCATGCTCGTTGGGCATGGCGGGAAAACCCGGACGATCGAGGCGGCGTCCTCTCCGCGTGGGGCTCGAGTGAGCGTCCGACCTGCGGGGAGGGAAATCCGTGCCTGGATGGCCGACCGTCGATCGCGCGGGCGATCAGGAGCTGGTCGAGGCTCTGCGTCGCGCGGAGACCGCCGCTCCCGCCACGCTCTACGACTCCTACGGCGAACGGCTGTACGACTACGCCTTCTCCCTGTGCGGGGACGGCGACGTGGCGGCCGACTCCGTGCACGACGCGCTGGTCACCGCGCAGGGGTGCGTGGCCAGGCTCAGGGAGCCCGCCCGGCTGCGGCCCTGGTTGTACGCGCTGACCAGGTTCCAGGTACGGGCCAGGATGGCGCGCCGCCCCGGCACCCCGTCCGGCGGCATGCCGCTGCCCGAGCTCGACGAGCCCGCGGATCCCGAGCTGGCGAGCCTGGTCCGGGAGGCGCTGGGCGAGCTGAGCAGGGGTCAGCGCGAGGTGCTGAGGCTGTCGCTGCGTCATGGGCTGAGCCCGGCGGAGGTGGGGGCGGTGCTCGGCCTGACCTCTCGCCAGTCGGCCGCCCGGCTGGGCCGGGGCCGCGACCATCTGGAGAACGCCGCCGCGGCCGTGCTCCTGGCCAGGAACGGCCGGGCGCACTGCCCCGACCTGTCGGCGCTGCTCGACTCCTGGGAGGGCCCGCTCACCCCGTTGCTGCGCCGCAGGTTGTCCGGGCACATCGGCGGGTGCGAGGTGTGCACCGAGGGGCGGCACCGGCAGGTCTCGGCGGCGCGGCTGCTGGACCTGGCGCCGGTCGCGTACCCGCCGATCTCGCTGCGCCGCCGGGTGATCGACACGTGCGTGCGGCCGGAGCTGGACCAGACGCGGGTCCTGATCACGGATCGGGGTGACAGCTTCGACCGGTCGGGGTTCCCGGTGCCGGCCGATCGCCGCTCGCGGCGGCGCCGGTCGCGGCGGCTGGCGCCGCTCGTGCTGGCGGGCGCGTGCCTGCTTGCGGCGACGGGCGCGGTGGTGATGGTCAACGGGAGCGGCACGTCGGGGACGACCGCCCTGCGGCCGGTCCACTCCCCCGCGCCCACGCTCTCCGTGGAGGAGGAGAGCCCCACGCCGGAGGACGAGCCCAGCCCGACGCCGAGCGCGAGCCCCAGCCGCACCCCGTCCCCCCGGGTCACGCCGACGGCGGCGGCCCCGCGCAGGAGCGCCAGGCGGGCCCCCGCTCCGGCGGTCACGCGGCGCAGGCCCGTGCCCGGCGCCCGGCTGGCGCTTTCGTGCCCGGGCGCGGTCGACGGCGTCGCCCGGATCGGGCTCGGTGCCCGCCACGCGGCCGTGTCCTGGGTGGCGACGGCCTCGCAGGGCCTCGACGTGCGCCCGGCGAGCGGCTCGATCAGGGCGGGCGGGTCGGTATGGGTGACGGTGGCGGTCGCCGAGCCGGACGTCTCCGGCAGCGGCCGCGTCACCTTCACCTCGAACGGCGGCACCGCCACGTGCGCGCTGTCCTGGGAGGGCGACGAGGGCCCCGAGCCCCCGACCGACGGCCCGACGGCCACCGAGGAGCCGACCGGGGCACCGGGCCCCGGCGTGGCCACCACGCCGGGCGGCGCTCCCGTGCGGGAGCCGAGCCCGAACTCACAGTGACTTCACACATTTAACACGACAAACGTATATAAATCGGACCCTGACTCGTGAACCCTAGGCTACATAGGGCATTCTGGTGTGCTTGGGAACCGCACCGGGGCAAGGCAATCTTTTGACCGTGTGTCGAAGGTCACATGAGAAACTTCGGCATGCCTGTAAACCGGAGCGCGTGGCCAAGCGTCGGCATTGACGTGTCGTAGCGTGGATTGGTCCCATGAACTGCGATCAACCGCGCTTCAACCAGCAAGGCAGGAGAGAGATCAGGAGATGCTCAAGCAGCACCGCAGAGCGCTGGCCTGGCTGGTCGCGCTCGCCTGCATAGCGGGAGCGGTCATTGCGCTGTTCGATATCGAGACACCGCTGCGCCCGTTCCTCATCTCCTTGTTCCTTCTGGTCGTACCAGGAGCGGCAGTGGTGGGACTGTTGCGCGATCGTGACCCCCTCGCCGCCCTATCCGTAGGGGCCGCGGCGAGTCTCGTACTCAACGTGCTCCTCGCCGAGGCCATGCTGCTCTTCAACGCTTGGTCGCCCCGAGCCGGTGTCGCGACGGTCGCCGTGCTCGGCGGGTTCATGTACGTGCTTCGCGTGTTGTACCGGGGGAAGAGCATGCAAACCGAACAGGGGGCCAGGGCAAGGTGAACATCCAGGTAGTTCGGCCGAGAGAGCTCGGAGACTCCGAGCGGGCCCGATGGCGGGAGCTGCAGAAGGCCGACCGCAGTCTGGACAACCCGTTCCTGTCCGTCGAGTTCGCCGTGGCGATGGACCGCTTGCGCGACTACGTGAGGGTGGCGGTCATCTCCGACAGCGGCGGCATCCGGGGGTTCTTCCCGTACGAGCGGCACAGCTTCGGCATCGGCAAGCCGCTCGGCGGCTTCCTGACCACGTGCCACGGCCTGATCGCCGCCCCCGACCTCAAGCTCGACGCCAAGGCGCTGCTGCGCGCCTGCAGACTGAGCGTCTTCGACTTCGACCACCTGGTGGCCGGGCAGCCGACGTTCGCCGAGTACGAGTCGGACGTGCGCCCCGCACCTGTGATGGACTTCACCTCCGGCTTCGAGGCCTGGATCGAGCAGGTCAAGGCCAACTCGCCGAAGAACCTCAAGACCGTCCGCTACAAGGAACGCAAGATGGGGCGGGAGCAGGGCGAGCTGCGTCTCGAATGGGCCTCGCCCGACCCCGAGGTGCTGCGCACCCTGCTCGCCTGGAAGTCCGACCAGTACCAGCGGACCGGCCGGGTCGACAGGTTCGCGCAGCCGTGGATCGTCGAGCTGACCGACATGATGCATGCCGAGAACTCATCGGACTTCGCGGGCGTCCTGACCATGCTCTATGCCGGAGACGTACCGGTCGCGGGGCATTTCGGCCTCCGTACGGCGACCACGCTTGTAGGGTGGTTCCCCGCCTACGACACCGAGTACGCCCGCTACTCGCCGGGCATCGTCCACCACCTGCAGATGGCCGAGGCCGCGGCGAACGCGGGGCTGCACATGGTGGACATGGGCAAGGGCGGCAAGGAGTACAAGGACTGGCTGAAGAGCGGGGTCCTGTACGTCGCCGAAGGCCGTGTCTCGCGTCCGTCCGCCTCGGCGGCCGTTCACTGGATGGGCCGAACTCCTTTCAACAAAGCCCGAACAATTGTCATGGACCGACCGTCTCTTTATAAGGCGGCCGACCGTGTCCTGAAGGGCTTCGGTCGGGTGCGCACCTCGATGCAACGTCAGGAGCCATCCAACGCAGTAACGCAGGAACCCACGGGAGCGCGCTGAGCGATCCCGGAACACCCCCCGGCACCAGCACCACAACACCCTCACACTCCACACAGGACCCTTCGATGCACCGTTTGCCGGCTTCGCCGTTCCCGCAGCACCCGGGGGTGGTTCCGTCCGGCCCGCAGCGCGGGGTCCCGGAAGGATTTCCCTCGCCATGAGTCCCGAGATAACCAAGCACAACGGCAAGGTTCACTCCTCGCCCCTGCGGTCGATGCCGCCGCCCTCGAGTTTCACGCCGGTCACCCCGCACCTGGCCATCTCCCCGACGGTCAGCGTGGTCGTGCCGGCGATGAACGAGGCGGAGAACCTGCCGCACGTCTTCGCCACCATCCCGCAGTGGGTTGACGAGATCGTGCTCGTCGACGGCAACTCCGTCGACGACACGGTGGCCGTGGCCAAGCGGCTGCGCCCCAACGTCAAAGTGGTGACGCAGAAGGGCAAGGGCAAGGGTGACGCCCTCGCCGCCGGTTTCGCCGCCTGCACCAGCGACATCATCGTGATGATCGACGCCGACGGGTCCACCGACGGCCGCGAGATCATCAACTTTGTGGGCGCGCTGGTGACCGGTGCCGACTTCGTGAAGGGCTCGCGCTACGCCGCCGGGGGCGGCAGCGACGACCTGACGCTCAACCGGCGACTTGGCAACAAGGTGCTCACCGGCATCGTCAACGTGATGTACAAGACCCAGTACACCGACCTCTGCTACGGCTACAACGCCTTCTGGGCGCGTCATCTTGATGTCCTCAACCTTGACTGCGACGGCTTCGAGGTCGAGACGCTGATGAACGTGCGCGCGGCCAAGGCCGGGCTGAAGGTGCACGAGGTCCCCAGCCACGAGCGCAACCGCATCCACGGCGAAAGCAACCTGCACGTCGTACGAGATGGCTTCCGCGTGCTCAAGACCATCCTGAAGGAGTGGCGTCGCCAGCCCACTCCGCCTCAGCCTGAGCCTGCCGCCACTCCCGCCGCTGACCGAGGCGTCGCTTAAAAAAGGATCGTTGTGAACACGTCTGTTGTCATCTGCGTCTACACCGAGGAACGGTGGGAGGACATCAGGCAGGCAGTCGAGTCGGTCGAGAACCAGACGCGCCCGGCACACGAGCTGATCCTGGTGGTCGACCACAACCCCGACCTGCACCTCAAGCTCAAGCACGAGTACCCGCAGGCCATCGTCGTGGAGAACACGCACGAGCAGGGGTTGTCCGGTGGCAAGAACACCGGCGTGGCCACGGCCAACGGTGAGATCGTCGCCTTTCTCGACGACGACGCGGTCGCCGATCCCGGCTGGCTGGAGGCTTTGGAGGAGGGCTTCCAGGAGGCCGGTGTCGTCGGCGTGGGCGGCCGTACCGACCCCATCTGGGCGTCGGGCGAGCGGCCGCGCTGGTTCCCGTACGAGTTCGACTGGACGGTCGGCTGCACCTACCGCGGCATGCCCGCGGTCAGGGCGCCGATCCGCAACGTCATGGGCGGCAACGCCGCCTTCCTGCGTGACGCCGTCTCCGAGGTGGGCGGCTTCCACAGCGGCATCGGCCGCAGCGTGCAAGGACGCAAGTCGCGCCCGCTCGGGTGCGAGGAGACCGAGTTCTGCATCAGGCTCAGCCAGCGCAAGCCGGGCTCGGTCATGCTGTTCGAGCCGCGCGCGGTCATCGGGCACAAGGTGTCGAAGCAGCGCGAGCGGTTCGCCTACTTCAGGTCCAGGTGCTACGCCGAGGGGCTGTCGAAGGCGCTGGTGACGCGGGAGGTCGGCACCCAGGACGGGCTGTCCAGCGAGCGCGCGCACGCGCTGAAGACGCTGCCGCTCGGCGCGCTGCGCGGGGTCGGTGAGGCCCTGCGCGGCGACCTGGGCGGGCTCGGCAGGGCCGCCGCGATCGTGGTCGGGCTGGCCTGGACGACCTGGGGTTACGTCGTGGGTTCCGTACGGCTGAAGGCGGCCCGGTCATGATCCGCGTACCGATCCTGATGTACCACTCGGTCACCGACGCGCCCAACGACGAGACCAAGCCGCACGCGGTGCGGCCGTCCGATCTGGCCGACCAGCTCGCCTACCTGGCGGAGAGCGGCTTCACCCCGCTCACGCTGGGCGACCTGGTCGCGCGCTTCAACAAGAACAACGGGCTGTCGTTGCCGGACAAGCCGATCGTGATCACCTTCGACGACGGCTACGCCGACTTCCACAGCCGCGCGCTGCCGCTGCTGGAACGCCACAACTTTCCGGCCACGGTCTTCCTGACCAGCGGCTGGGTGTCCGACGCTGGCAAGGACGCCGCGGGCCGGCCCCTCGACGACATGCTGTCGTGGGGCCAGGCCCGCGAGGCCGCCCAGACGGGCGTCGAGATCGGCGGCCACAGCCACAGCCACCCGCAGCTCGACCAGCTCCGCACCGAGGACCTGCGGCAGGAGCTGCGCAGGAACAAGGGCCTGCTGGAGGAGAAGATCGGCATGCCGGTCGCCACCATGGCCTACCCGTACGGGTACTCCAGCGCCCGCGTGCGCCGCGAAGTGCGCAAGGCCGGCTATTTCGCTGCTTGCGCCGTGAGCAACACGATCGCCGCCGATCGTCACGACATGCTCGCCATCCCCCGGCTGACGGTCGGCAAGAACACGACCATCAGCATGTTCAAGCGCGCCGTCGAAGGCAACTCCGTCCCTCTCATCTACATGCGCGAGCGCATCCTCACCAAGGGGTACGCGGTCGTCCGCAGGACGAGGTACGGGCTGCAGCGGGTGCGCGGCAATGTCTAACCTGTGGGGAAAGGTCCTGCGTGACCTGCGTAACCCGCTGTTCCTCCAGGGTTACGCGCTCATGGCGAACACCGTCGTCACCGGCGTGCTCGGCATGGGCTACTGGCTGCTGGCCGCGCACTTCTACTCGCCCGAGGAGTTCGGCCGCGGCCAGGCCGTGATCACCGCGATGCGGCTGTTCGCGTCGCTGACCGCGCTCGGCTTCGTGGGCGCGCTGGCCCGGTTCCTGCCGGTGGCCGGCCGCCGCACGCCCGAGCTCATCCTGCGCGGGTACGGCCTGGCCGCCGCCACCGGCGGGGTCGCGGCCCTCGGCTTCCTGCTGACGCTGCCCCTGTGGGGCAAGACGTACTCGGTGCTGGCCGGGTTCGGGCCCGGACTGTTCTTCCTGGCGTCCGTGGTGGTGTGGGCGGTCTTCACGCTCCAGGACGTCGTGCTGACGGGCTTGCGCAGGGCCACGTTCGTGCCGCTGAACAACCTGGTCTTCGGCGTCGTCAAGATGGGGCTCCTGGTCGCGCTGGCCGGGGCGCTGCCCGCCGGCGGGATCTTCGTCTCCTGGGTGATCCCGACCGCGCTGGCCCTCATCCCGGTCAACTGGCTGATCTTCGGCGTCGTCGTGCCCCGGCACATCAAGCGGGCCGACCCCGTCCAGGAGCCGCCCCGGATGCGCGAGGTCGGCCGGTTCCTGGCCGGCGACTTCCCCGGCACGCTGTCGATCCTGGCGATCGTCTACCTCGTGCCCGTGGTGATCGCCACGCAGGTGGGCGAGGCCACGTTCGGGCGGTTCTCGATGGCGCACACGCTGGCCAGCATGATCGAGCTGCTCGCCATGAACATGGCGGTGTCGCTGACCGTCGAGAACTCCTTCGACCGCGCCCAGCTCGCCGCGAACTGCCGGCGGGCGCTGCGGCGCGCCTTCATGATCGTCACCCCGATCATCGTGGTGGCCATCCTCGGGGCGCCGCTGATCCTGCGCATCTTCGGCTCGGCCTTCGCCGAGGAGGGCACCACGCTGCTGCGGCTCATGTCGCTGGCGGTGCTGCCCCGGGTGCTGATCGAGGTGTACCTGAGCGCGCTGCGGGCCCAGAGCCAGGCGCGCACGCTCGCCATCGTCCAGATCGGGCTGGCGGCGCTCGTGCTCGTGTCCACCGTGACGCTGTTCCCTCACTTCGGGGTGAACGCGGTGGGATACGGATTGCTCCTCAGCGAGGCACTTGTCGCACTTTTGATCTTTGGAAATCTACGTAAAATTCTCAAATTCGACGAAAGCGGTAGGTCGGCTGTCACCCAGGGGTCGTCCGGGGCTTCATGATGGTCAACGTGAGGCAACGGGACGGCGATGGCATGCAAACGGGGCGCACCGGCTCCCCGGACGTGCGTGGGGACAAGGAGGAGTCAGACGTGCCCTTCGATCCGGAAGCTACGGGAGTCATCCCCAAGCTGACGTTCCCGCCCGCGGGCGAGGAGGCCGGCTCGGCCGAGGACTCACCTGAGAGCTCCGGCGGCGAGGGAACGGCCACACCCAAGGGCGGCAAGGCCGGCTCGGGCGGTGCCCGGCAGCCCGACGCGAAGGGCGCGGCGCGCGACGCGCAGGCCGACCCGAAGGCGGGCCCCGAAGCGGATTCGGAGCAGGCCGCGCCGGACGCGGACAGGACGACGGCCATCCGGCTGCCGGGGCCCGTCCACGTCGGGCGCCCGCCCACGCCCGAGGAGGCCGCCGACCTCTCGGCGGCCGGCACGGTCGCGATGCCCGTGCAACCGGCCCCCGGCCCCGACGCGCCGCCCTCCGACGACTCCACCACCGCCCCGAGCCTCCGCCCGCAACCACCGAGCGGCCCCCAGCCTTCGAGCGGCGCCAAGCCGGCCACCGGCGCGAAGCCCACCGGCGACGCCAAGCCGGCCACGGGCGCGCAGCCGCCCAGCGGGCCGCAGCCGGCCCCGGAGCAGGAGGCTGCCGGCGGTAAGCCTGGTGCGACCGCCGCCACGCCTGGCGCTGCGGGCGCGAAGCCCGGTGCCGGTGCGAAGCCTGGCGCGGGTGGCAAGGGTGCGCCCTCGGCAGCGAGCACGGCCGGCGCCGGGACGCAGCCCATGAGCACGCAGCCCGCCTCGGCGCCCGGCACGGGCACCTCCGCCGCGCCCGGCGCCGGCGCCTCGGCGTCCGGCACCGATGCCTCGGCATCCGGGACCGGCGCTCCCGCCTCGGGGGCCGCTGGTGCTCCCGCCGCAGGTTCCGCCGGCGGGAGGCCCGTAGGCGGGTCCAAGGGGCTGGCCGACCTCGTGCAGGCGTCTCCGGCCGGAGCCGGTGTGCGGCCGCAGGGGCCGTCCGGGCCGCAGGCCGTACCGGAGCAAGGGCCACCGCAAGGGCCGCAGCAGGCCCCGCAGCGGAGCCCTCACCAGGGTCCGCAGGCGGGTGCGCAGCAGGTCGCGTTCCAGCAGAGCCCGTCGCAGCAGAGCCCGCCGCAGGGCGCGCAGCAGGCGGCGCCGCAGCAGGTGGGCGGGCCGCCGGCGCAGCAGGCGCAGCAGAAGGCGGCGGGGAGGCCGCGGTCGCTCAGGGCCAGGGCTTCGGCGTTGGTGGCGAGTGCGCCCAAGTGGCTGCCCGTGCTGCTGGTCGTCGAGGGCCTGGTCATGTACATCCTGGCCCTCAAGGTGCCCCCGGGCCCGCTGCGGGGCGTGGATCCGGCGGACATCGACGGCCTGGGCCTGATCTCGGCGCTGCCGACCACGGCGTTCATCGCGATCCTGATCATGATCGTGTCGTTCTTCATCACGGTCACCCAGAGCACCGACCGCAAGTTCCTGCTGCTGTTCCAGATCGCCGCGATCACGTTCGCCCTGCACGGGGCGGGCGCGCTGGTGGCGGAGGAGCCGCGGTTCCCGACGGCGTACATTCACGCGGGTTTCGTGGAGTTCATCGGCAGGACCGGCGAGACGGCGATCAACATCGACGCCCGCATGGGCTGGCCGGGTTTCTTCGCGTTGTTCGCGTTCGTGACGAAGGCCGCGGGCATCTCGGATCTGACGCCGATCCTGCAGTGGACGCCGCTGCTGTCGAACCTGCTCTACCTGCTCCCGTTCGTGCTGATCCTGCGCCAGGTGGTGGCGACGACGCGGGCGCGGTGGTTCGCGGCGCTGCTGTTCATCCTGGTGCAGTGGATCGGCCAGGACTACTTCTCGCCGCAGGGGTTCACATTCGCGCTGTATCTGGCGTTCGTGGCGATCCTGTTGCGCTGGTTCGGACGGGTGGAGCCGCGCACGAAGCCGATCCCGCCCAAGGGGCTGCGCAAGCTGATCGGCAAGCTGGATGCGATGACGGCGGGCGAGCTGGCCAACACCGGCACGTTCCGGGCCGACAAGCTGCTGATGCTGATGATGCTGGTGGCGTTGTTCCTGGCGTCGGTGGCCTCGCACCAGATCACGCCGTTCATGATGCTCGGCGTGGTGACGGCGTTCCTGATCTTCAAGCGGACGACGCTGACGTGGGCGCTGCCGTTCTTCCTCGGGTTGATCGTGCTGGCCTGGATCAGCTACATGACGGTGGGGTTCTGGGCCAGCCAGATCGACACGATCTTCGGCGGCCTGGGCAACATCCTGCAGAACCTGCGCAGCAACACCGGCGACCGCATCGAGGGCAGCGACCCCGCGCACGCGATGGTGCTGCAGGCCCGCCTGGGCATCCTCGCGGTGATCCTGGGGTGCGCGGCCGTGGGGCTGTTCCGGCGCTTCCGCCGGGGGGTGTTCGACCGGTCGGCGCTGATCCTGCTGTGCGTGCCGGTGCTGGCGCTGGGGCTGCAGAGCTACGGCGGCGAGATCGGGCTGCGGATCTACATGTTCGCGCTGCCGGGCGCCTGCCTGCTGGCGGCGTACGCGTTCTTCCCGAACCTGCCGGCCGACAGCGCGGACGTGCGCGAGGAGACGGTGCCGCTGCGCAAGCGGAACGTGCGCTTCAACCCGGAGCTGACCAAGCGGATCTCGATCGTGCTGGCGGCGTGCTTCGCGGTCATGTTCGCGTTCGCGTTCCTGCTGGCCCGATACGGCAACGAGAAGTTCGAGCGGGTCACCACGGGCGAGGTGGCGGCGCTGCAGTACGTCTACGCGCACGACAAGCCGAGCGCCCGCGTGCTCTACCTGACGCCGAAGCTGGGTCAGGAGGTCACGCCGACGCTGCCGTGGGGTGAGCGGGACGTCGAGAAGGTGAGCTTCAACCTTCAGGCGCTGGTGTACAAGGATCCGACGAAGATCTCCGACGCGGTGCAGGCGTTGAAGGAGGCGTCGCGGAACTCGTACCTGATCGTGAGCCGCGGCCAGGTCAGCTATCTGCAGCTCAACGAGGGGTATCCGGCGGACTGGGGGGAGAAGTTCCGTGCGGCGCTGGACAAGTCGCCGGATCTGAAGCGGGTCTTCTCCAACGACGACGCGGCGCTCTACACGTGGAAGACGTTCGTGCGTGGCACGGAGATCCCCGAACCGAACCCCTACAAGGGCCGCGGCGACCCCACGTCGCCGTGGACGCCGGTGGGCATCGGGGCGCTGGCTGTGACATGGGTCGCACTCTTCGGGTACGAGATCATCCGTCTCAACGGCCCGAACCGGGCGCCGAAGGCCCGCAAACGCCTGTTGTTCCTGGCGGTTCCGGCCTTCGCGGTGGCGCTAGCAGTGATCATCGAGAGATTCATCTATATCGCGCAAAATAACTGAATTCACAGGAAACACTCAGGTTGTGCGGGATGATGTTCTCCGATGAGGACACAGGAGACACATCCCGCCAGGCCGGACGTACGCCTCGCCGCAGCGAGGATCACGTCCGTCGATGCCCTGCGGGGTTTCTCGCTGCTGGGCATCCTCGTCGTGAACATCGCCTTCCTGGCCTCCGGCTACCGGATGGCCGGGCTGGCGGAGCCCGCGTTCAACTCGTCGCTCGACTGGGGCGTGCGCTGGTTCGTGACGCTGTTCCTGGAGAACAAGTTCTACCTGCTGTTCTCGTTCCTGTTCGGCTACAGCTTCACGCTGCAGGTCGACTCGGCCCGGCGGCAGGGGCGGCCGTTCGTGCCGATGTTCCTGCGCCGGCTGGCGGGATTGTTCCTGCTCGGGCTGGCGCACGCCGTGCTGCTGTTCCCGGGCGACATCCTGACCACGTACGCCGCCGTGGGGCTGGCCCTGCTGATCTTCCGCGGGGTCCGGCCGAAGACGGCGGTCGCGCTGGCGATCACGCTCACGCTGCTGCTGGCGGCCGCGTTCATGCTGCTGGCGATGCTGGCGACGATGGGCCTGGACATGTCGGGCCGGGTCGCCGACGGGTCGGCGCAGGCCGCCGCCTCGAACTCGGCGCTCGGCGGCATGTTCTGGCAGATCATCTCCGAGCACCTCAGGAAGCTGTCGTTCATCATCGTGGCGCGGGTGTTCTTCCAGGGCCCCGCCGTGCTGTCGGCGTGCCTGATCGGGCTCGCGGTCGGCCGGCTGGGCGTGCTGCGCGACGTGGGCGCGCACACGAGGGCGCTGCGCAACCTGCAGTGGATCGGGTTCACGATCGGGCTGGGCGGCGCCCTGTTCTACACGATGTGCGCCTGGAACGGCACCGTGCACAAGTTCTGGGGCGAGGCGGTCGACCTGGTGACGGCGCCGCTGCTGGCGGCGGCGTACGCGGCCACGTTCCTGCGGGTGCTGCCGTACCTGCCGCGGCTGGGGCGGCTGCTGACGGCGCCCGGCCGGATGGCGCTGTCGAACTACCTCGCGCAGTCGCTCATCTGCTCGCTGATCTTCACCGGGTACGGCCTCGCGCTCGTGGACCGCGTCAGCCCGCCGCTGGAGGTGCTGATCGCGCTCGGCATCTTCGCCCTCCAGGTCGTCTACAGCCGCTGGTGGCTCAGGAACCACCGGTACGGGCCGGTGGAGTGGCTGCTGCGGTACCTGACGTACTGGCGACGGCCGTCCCAGCCCAAATGATCAGGTGAGACGGGCGGGCGTGCACGACCCCGGCAGCATGCCGTTCGGCGTGCCGTGGACCGACGCGCCCGCCGCGGAGCTGCCCACGAACGTCGCGCTCTACCACCTCGGCGTCATGTCCCGGTGGCGGCCCGACGCCTGGTGCTGCGACTTCGTCGTCGTCCACGAGGGACGGGTGATCGGCAGCCAGGACGTCAAGGGCACCGGCTTCGCGGTCACCCGCGAGGTGCGCACGGGCTCGTGGCTGGGCCGCGCCCACCAGGGCAAGGGGTTCGGCACCGAGATGCGCGCCGCCGTCCTGCGGCTCGACCGCGACGACTTCGACTGCCCGGTGCCGGTGGAGATCCACGGGCTGGAGCCCTGCCTGCCGCACTTCGGGCTGGCGTGATCGGGGCGACCCCGTAGTACTCCAGAGCTACGCCACAGATCCACTCCCGGGGACGACGCCGGTGACGTGCCGTGATCCGTAGGTTCGCGGCATGTTCACCGGTTCGCGTCCCTCCATGCTCGCCCGGCTGCGCGGGCAGGCACTCGCCGCCGCCCTGGCCGCCTCCGTGGTGGTGCCCCTGTCGGGCTCCGAGGTGCCCGCTCCCGCGCCGCGACGGCCGCCCCAAGGTCTGACCCAGGCCCGGTACGAAGCGGTCCGCCAGGACATCCTCGCGGCCGGGCGGACGGCCGCCGCGCACGGCCAGGCCCGCCGGGCGGCGGCGCTGCGCGCGATGGCGGAGCCGGGGCGGAGCTTCCTGTTCTTCGACGGCCGCGACGGCGGGCGGGCGGCGGAGGTCTTCGGCGACCTGGCCGGGGCCTCCCGGGTGGCCGTGCTGGTGCCCGGCTCCGACACCGGCCTCGACACCTACGAGCGGCTGCGGGCCGGCGCGCGCGCACTCCAGGAGGAGCTGGGCGGCCGGGCCGCGGTCGTCGCCTGGCTCGGCTACCGGACCCCGGGCACGCTCGGCGCCGCCGTCCTCACCACCGGCCGCGCCGACGACGCCGTGCCGGCGCTCCGGTCGTTCGTGCGCGAGCTGGGACCGGCCAGAGTCTCGCTGCTGTGCCACTCCTACGGCGCCGTCGTGTGCGGCCGGGCGGCCGCCGGGCTCGGGCCCGTGGCCAACATCGTCCTGTACGGCGCCCCCGGCACCGGCACGGACGGCCCGCTGCGCACGCCCGCGCCCGTCTGGGCGGCGCGCGGCACCCGCGACTGGGTCGCGAACGTGCCGCACGTCCGGCTCCGGCTGCTCTTCCTCACCCTGGGCCTGGGCCCGGACCCCGTCGCGCCGTCGTCCGGCGCCCGCGTCGTCCCGGCCGGCGGCGGCGGGCACAGCGACTACCTGCGGCCGGGCTCGCCCTTCCTGCGCAACGTCGCCAGGATCGTGACAGGGGCGGCTCCGGATGCGTGACCTGCTCGAACGCCTCGAAGCCGGCACCCCCGCCGGCCGTGACCGCGGGCTGGACGGGCTGCGCGCGCTGGCCATCCTCGGGGTGGTGCTCGGGCACTGGCTGGTGACGGCCCTGGTGATCGACAGCGGCAGCGTGCGTGCCGCCAGCCCGCTGCGGGAGCTGCCGCAACTCACGCCCGCGTCGTGGCTGTTCCAGACGATGGCGGTGTTCTTCCTGGTGGGGGGCTTCGTGGCGGCACGCGGCCTGGACTCGGCACGCGGCTCGGAGGCGGTGCGCGGCTCGGAGGCGGTGCGCGGCTCGGGGGCGGTGCGGGGGCTCGCCTCCGTGCGGGCCTATCGCGTCTGGGTGGGGCGGCGGATGGTGCGGTTGTTCCGGCCCGTCGCCGTCGTGGTGCTGGTGTGGGGAGTGATCGCGGTCGCGATGCTGGCCGCCGGCGTGGGCACGGCGACCGTGGCCTCGCTGGCCAAGCTGGTGTGGTCGCCGCTGTGGTTCCTGCTGGTCTTCGCGGTGCTGACGGCGGCGACCCCGCTGGCCGCCCGGCTGCACCCGGCGTGGCCGCTCGCCGCCGTCGCGCTGGCCGACCTCGTCCGGTACGGCCTGGACGGCCCCGCGTGGCTCGACGGGGCGCTCGGCTGGGTGAACGTGGTGGCGGGCTGGGCGGTGCCGTACTGCCTGGGCGCGTCCTGGGGACGGGGTGGGGTGCCGGGGCGGCGGTCCGGGTGGGCGTTGCTGGCCGGTGGGGCGGCGGCCACGGCCGGGCTCGTGCTGTGGGCGGGTTACCCGGCGGCCATGGTGGGCGTGCCGGGCGCGAGGATCTCGAACCTCGACCCGCCCACGCTCGCCGCCGTCACCTTCGGCCTGGCCCAGTGCGGGGCGGCCGTGCTCCTGCTCGGACCGCTGCGCAAGGCGCTGCGCCGGCCGGCCGCCTGGGCCGCCGTCGCGCTGGCGAACCTCTCCGCGATCACGATCTTCCTGTGGCACCAGACCGCCATGATCGCCGTCACCGCTCTCGGCCTGCTCTCCGGCCGTGCCCTGCCCGGCCTGCACACCGTCCCGGACTCACCCGCGTGGGTGGCGGCCAGGCTGGCGTGGCTGCCGGTGTTCGCCGTGGCGCTGGCGGCGTGCTGGGCGGCCTTCCACGGGTACGAGCGCTCACGGGCTCAGGCGCCGCCGCGCCCCGACCACTTGATCTCGTAGGGCTTCAGCGTGACCTGCCGCCCGTCGACGGTGGCGGTGACGTCCTGGTCGGAGGTGTTGACCATGACGACCTGGCTCGCCTGCCCCATCGCCTTCACCTTGGGGTCGGAGCTGCGCACGTCCTGCACCTCGACCCCGGCGGGGAACCACTTGGTGAACCCGCTGAGCAGCCCGGCCATGGGCATCTCCCCGCCCACCTTGGGCGCCCACAGGCACCCGGCGCACTCGCCTTCGCCCTTCATCTGCGGGTTCCAGTACAGGGCGGTGGTGACGCCGCTCTTGGCGAACTCCATGAGCGCGGTGGCCTGCACGGCGGTTCGCTTGTCCTCGCTCCACTGCGAGTTGTCCGGCTCGACGTACCACTCGGCCCACCACACGGGCAGGTCGTCACTCTCCTGCCGCAGCCACGTGGTGATCGCGCTGAACTTGCCCTGCGCGGCGAAGTCGTCGGGGACGTTGCCCCGGTCGTTCGTCATCGAGGCGCCGTCCACGACGATGAAGTCGGCGCCCTTCTTGTGCTGGATCCAGTACTTGACGGCGTCGAGCGCCCGCTGGTCGACCGTCCCCCAGGGGCCGCTCAGCTCGGACGGCGGGCCCTGGGTGCGCACGCTGCTCCCGATCGACACGTACGGGCCGCCGACCTGGATGTCCTTGTTGACCTTCTTCAGCGCCGTGTAGACCTTGTTGTACATCTCGGTGTACGCCTCGGCGTCCCACCGGTTGGTGGCCGGGTCCCAGAAGCCCTTGAACTCGTTCCACACCATGTAGTGCTTGACCGTCGGGTACTGCTTGGCGACCCGGGCGGCGAGCGCGGCGAAGTCGTCGAAGTGCTCCCTCTCGGGGGCGACCGTGTGGTTCTTGCTCCAGTCCGTACGCCCGGCCTGCCCGCCCTTCATCCAGTCGGGCGCGCAGCACAGCGTGATGACCGGCACCGCCCGCGAGGACGCCATGAACGTCAGCCGCCGGTCGAGGTCGACGAAGTTGTACTGCCCGGGGCTGGGCTCGGGGTTGCCGACGCCCCAGCCCATGATGTGCTGGTTCTGCAGCATCGGGACCCGGCCGAGCACGCCCCTGGCCTGCTCGGCGACGTCCTGCGGCTCGTTGTCGGCGCTGTACTGGGTGTGGGTGACGCCCCAGCGGGGCCAGTTGTCCAGTGCCGGCGGCTCGGAGAGCTGGGGCGCGGGCTGGGTGGGCGCCTTCGTGGCCACCTCGCTGCCCTTGAACACCCCGCGTTCCTTCGTGCGCATCGAGGCGTAGACCATGATGCCGGCCACCAGGACGACCGCGAGTATGCCGGCTCCAAGTGCGATCGGCCATGGCGATCGTCGGCGCGCGTGTCGGCCGTCGGTCGGAATCACTGAACGCTCCTCATCCTCGCGAGACGTCTGGGGGATTCACGAACCTACAAGATTCGCAAACGTACAAGGGCTGGACAGCAGTCCAGCCCTTATTACGCTAATCGTCCCGCTTGCAAGCCGCTTGCCTTCAGTCGCTGCTCGGCGGGCGCTGCCCGCCCGCCGGGCCGGGCACGCCGGCGTAGCGGTACGGGACGGGCTGCCGGCCGGGCTGCACGATGAGGAGCGTGCCCGGGGTCTCGGAGTAGAAGGCGGACTCGACGGCGGCGGCCACGTCCTCGGCGGTGAGCAGCGGGAAGCCGGCGTTGACGAACATCTCCCGGGCGTCGGCCACCAGCGGCGTGTCGGTGAAGCCGGGGCAGACCGCGCCGATGCGTACGTTCTGGGCGGCCAGCGGCTCGGCCAGCGCCCTGACCAGGCCGACGACGGCGTGCTTGGTCATCGTGTAGATGGGGTCGCCGGAGAAGGCGGTGAGCCCGGCCAGCGACGAGGTGACGACGATCGCGCCGCCGCCGGAGCGCAGCAGCAGCGGCATACTGGCGCGCACGCCGAAGACGACGCCGTCCATGTTGACCCCGACGACCTTGCGGTAGCGGGCGAGGTCGAAGTCGGCCAGGTCCACCCTGCCGGAGATGCCGGCGTTGAGATGGACGAGGTCGAGCCGCCCGTAACGCTGCTCGGCCAGCGCGACGGCCTCCAGCGAGGCCTCCTCGGTGCTGACGTCGGCGGCCAGCCACGCGCCGTCCAGCTCCTTCGCCAGCCGCTCGACCCCCTCGCCGTCCATGTCGACGAGGACGCACTTGACTCCGCCCGTCGACAGTCGCCGGGCCACGGCGGCCCCGATGCCGCTCGCGGCTCCGGTGATCAGTGCAACAGTGCTCATGACGCTCCTTGCGGGGGGATCGGTCGAAGGTCGGGGTGTTCAGTGCTGGTCTGGGTGCTCGGTGCCGATCTGGGTGCTCAGTGCTGGTCGGGATGGCTCAGTGCTGGTCGAGCATGCGGTGCGCGCGGGCGATCAGGGTGGGCACGGCCGCGCCGATGCGGTCGAAGCCCTCCCCCACGGTCTTACCCTGGCGGAACCTGGCGTGGATACCCTCCACGATGACGGCGAGCTTGAAGTTCCCGAAGGCCACGTAGAACCCGAGGTCCGAGATGTCCCGGCCGGAGACCTTGGTGTAGTGGGCGGCGAACTCGGCGGCGTTCATGAACCCGGGCGCCACCGTCACGTCCCCCGCCACGGGGATCCGCGCCCGCTCCTCGTCGCCGCGATCGTGCCAGTACGTCAGCGTCAGCCCCAGGTCGGCGAGCGGGTCGCCGAGCGTGGACATCTCCCAGTCGACCACGGCCGTGATCTCCAGGTCGCCGAGCCGCAGCAGCGTGTTGTCCAGCCGGTAGTCGCCGTGCACCAGCGTGCCGGCCGCCTCGGCGGGCAGCCGCTCCCGCAGGCGGGTCACGAGCCGGTCGTACTCGGGCAGGTCGGCCGTCTTCGACCGCTCCCACTGCTGGCACCACCGGTCGAGCTGCCTGGTCATGTACCCTTCCGGTCGGCCGAAGTCGCCGAGCCCCACCTCGCGGTAGTCCACGGCGTGGATGGCGGCCAGCACCTCGGCCAGCCGCTCCGACAGCCGCCGCGTCTGCTCGGGCGTGCGGTCGCCGAGCTGCTCCCTGCTCCGCACGGCCGCGCCCTCGACGTACCCCATGAGGTAGAACGGCGCCCCGATCACGTCCTCGTCGGCGCAGAAGGCGACCGGTTCCGGCACCGGCACGGGCGTCGGCGCGAGCGCCGAGATGACCCGCCACTCGCGCCGCATGTCGTGGGCGGTGGGCAGCACGTGGCCCAGGGGCGGGCGGCGCAGCACCAGCCGGCGTTCCCCGCCCTCGACCAGGTAGGTGAGGTTCGACCGGCCGCCGGAGATCAGCGAGACGGACTGGGGCTCGCCGGCGTCGGGCACGTGGCGGCCCATCCACGCGACCAGCCGGGGGTGGTCGATGCCAGGTACGGTCATGGCCCCCACATTAGAACGTTGCTCGGTCCTGAAGACATACTGGGAGTTATGTAACGTTCCGCACCTGGGGCTATGGCACCGGGCGAGATCCTTTAATGTGGCAGTACACCCTGGCCCTCAGCATGTCCAGAGAGTGTGCGCTGACAGTAGGAGCCCATGCACGTCACCCTTGCCCTCCCCCGTGAGCTGGGCGAAGCCGAAGTGAGCCGCTGGCGTGCCCTTCAGGAAGCGGACACTGCCTTCGACAACCCCTTCTTGTCCCCCGAGTTCACCCTTACGGTAGGCGAACTGCGCGATCTCGTACGTGTCGCCGTCATCCACGACGGGCCCGACATCGTGGGCTTCTTCCCCTTCGAGCGACATCCCCTCGGCATCGGCAAGCCGGTCGCCGCCGGGCTGACCGACGCTCAGGGGCTCGTGCACCTGAAGGACGTGCACATCGACCCGCTGTGGCTGCTCAAGGAGTGCGGCCTGGCGGTGTACGAGTTCGACCATCTCGTGTCCGGGCAGCCGCTCCTGCACGCCCGCCACGAGCGGCACCCGTCGCCCATCATCGATCTTCGCAACGGCTGGCACCACTACACCGAGTCACTTCGCCGCAACTCCGGCAAGACATACAAGACCACTCTGGCCAAGTCGCGCAAGCTCCAGCGCGACGCGGGCCCGCTGCGCCACGACTACGCCACCACCGACCTCGAGCCCCTGCGCACGCTGCTCGGCTGGAAGACCGACCAGTACCGCCGCACGGGCCGCGCCGACCGGTTCGCGCACCCGTGGATCGTCGAGCTGGTCGAGCGGCTGCTGGCCACGCAGTCCGACTCGTTCGCCGGGGTGCTCGACATGATCTACGTGGACGACCGGCCGGTGGCCGGCCACTTCGGGCTGCGCACCCGCACGACGCTGGCCGGCTGGTTCCCCGCCTACGACACCCATTTCGCCAAGTACTCCCCCGGCCTCATCCACCACCTGGCGATGGCCGAGCGGGCCTCCGAGGCCGGCATCGAGATCATCGACATGGGGCGGGGCCAGAAGGAGTACAAGGACAAGCTCAAGACCGGCGAGCTGGAGGTGGCCGAGGGCCGCGTGGCCCGGATCGGCCCGGCGGCGGGCGTCCACTGGGTGATGCGCGTGCCGGTGCGCAAGACCCGCGCCACCGTCATGGCCAACCCGCTGCTCCTTAAAACGGCGGACAAAACCTTGAAAACGTACGGAAGACTGCGTACCGTCCTACAACGGTGAAACACATCGAGGAGCGAACGGGCCGTCACTGCCTGTCGCTACCGTCCAACCGGCTGGGGCTGTATCTGGCCTTACGCCACTGGTGCCTGCCCGGGCAGCGGCTGCTGATGTCGCCGATCTCCGCCGACGAGATCCTCTTCCTCGTGCTGGCGGCCGGGCTGCGCCCGGTGATCGCGCCGCTGTCCCCCAGGAACGGCAACATCGACGTCTCCCGGGTGGACCTCGACACGGTCGACGCGGTCCTGACCACCAACCTGTACGGCCTGCCCGACGACGCCCCCGCCTTCGCCGGGAAGATCCTCATCGAGGACGTCGCGCACGCCATGGAGAGCGACCTCGACGGGCGGCCGCTCGGCACGTTCGGGCACGCGTCGGTCTTCAGCCTGTCCAAGCACCCCGGCGCGGGCTCCGGCGGCGTGCTCGCCGTCGAGCACGAGTCCGACCTGCGCGCCCTGACCCGCGCCCGCGACGACCTGCTGACCCGCGGCTCCCTGCGGGCCGACCTGTGGAGCGTGGCCACCTCCATGGCCCGCCAGGCCGCGCTCAGGCTCGACCTCGTCCGCCCCGCGCTCAGGCTCATGCGCCGCCTCGGCATGCAGGAGGAGCGCGAGGGCTACCGCATCGCGTTGCGCGCCGACGAGCTGGAACTCGCGCTCAAGCAGGTGCCCTCGCTGCCGCCCTTCGACCCCTGGGTACGCGCCGACCTGCACGACTACCGCGCCCACCGTGGCGCCCTGGTCCGCTGGTACCAGCGGCGGCGCGTGGCCAGGGTGCCCCGCGACCGGGCCCGCCGGGTGGCCGGCGTGCAGCGCCTGGCCGAGCTGCCCACGGTCGCGCCCGCCGTGCTCGACGACCTGTCGCGGCCGCTGTTCCGGGTGCCGCTGCTGGTGCGCGACAGGGACGCGGCCATCGAGGAGCTGGAGCGGCACGGGGTCTCCACCGGCTACCTGTACGACCCCGCCTACGACGACTACGCCCCCGCGTTCACCGAGCACTCCCCCGACCCCGCCCCGGCCCGCTGGTGGGCCCGGCACGTGCTGCCGGTGGACCCGATGTACACCGCCCGCTCGCTCCCGGTCCTGCGCCGCCTGGAGCCGCCTACGGCCGGCCCCATCACCGATCCCCTTCCTGGGCCTCGCGGATGAGCGCCGCCACGATCTCGCACCCCCGCCGCACGTCCGGCAGCGACGCCGAGCCGTAACCGATCACCAGCCCGTGCAGCCGGGTGCGGCCGTGGTGGTGCCGCTCGGTGGAGTCGAGCAGGACACCGCGCCGCCTGGCCCCCTCCACCACGCCGGGCACCAGGGCGGCGGGCAGCTCGGCCAGGACGTGCAGCCCGGCCGTGTCGCCGCGCAGCCGGCAGGCGGGGCCGAGGAGCTCGACGACGGCGGCGCGGCGGCGCGCGTACTCCAGGCGCATCCTGCGCAGGTGCCGGTCGACGTCGCCGCGCTCCAGGAGGGTGGCCACGGCCTGCTGGACGGGCCCGCTCGTGCGGTCGCCCACCTCGCCGCGCAGGTGCGCGATCCTGGCGACCAGCTCGGGCGAGCCGACCAGCCAGCCCACCCCAACGTCGGGGGCCAGCGTCTTGGACAGCGTGCCGAGCAGCACCACCCGGGACGGGTCGAGGCCGTAGAGCGCGGGCAGCGGGGCGACGTCGTAGCGGAACTCGGCGTCGTAGTCGTCCTCCACGATCGTCGCGCCCGTGCCGGCCGCCCAGGCCAGCAGCCGCTCCCTGCGCGGGATCGGCAGCCGGCCGCCGAGCGGGAACTGGTGGGCCGGCGTGGTGTAGAGCACGCGCAGGTCGCCCGGCAGGCCGTCCACGATCACGCCGTCCTCGTCCACCGGGCACGGCACCACCTCGGCGCCCCTGGCCGCGAAAACCGTGCGCGCCACCCGGTAGCCAGGGTCCTCCACCCCGGCTCTGGCCCCCGGGCCGAGCAGGGCCAGCGCGCAGAGGTCGAGGCCGTTGCCGGTGCCCCGGGTGACCAGGATGTTCTCCGGGCCGACGGCCATGCCTCTGGCGCGCCTGAGGTGGTCGGCGAGCAGCTCGCGCAGGCGCGGCAGGCCGTGCGCGTCGGGCGAGTCGCCGGGCGGCAGGTCGGCGGCCCGGCGCCAGGCCCGCTTCCACGCCGCCTCGTCGTAGTCGCGCACCCACGGGGAGCCGGACGTGAGGTTGATCAGGCCGGACGGGGGCGGCGGCGCGGGCACGAACTCCGCGGGCGGCCTCGGCCCCTGCCGCGCCGTGCCGGCGGCGGCCTCGATGCCGGCCACGAACGTGCCCGAGCCGTGCCGCCCGTCGAGCCAGCCCTCGGCGTAGAGCTGCTGGTACGCCTCCGTCACCACCGTCCTGCTCACCCCGAGCTGGGCGGCCAGCGCCCGCGTGGACGGCAGCCGCTCGCCCGACGCGAGCGTGCCGTCCAGCATGGCGCCGCGCAGCCACGCGACGAGCTGCGCGGTGAGCGGCTCGGCCGATTCACGGGAGAGGGAGACCGGCAGGTCGACATGGGTGCGCATGAAAGTGGTCTCTTGAAAGGTGCTGGTAGTGGCCCTACAGGATAAGTCCACTTCGTCGTTACGGTCGAATCATGCTCTCCACCACTCCCCGCACCACACTGGGCCGCTCCAAGGAGCGCGGCAGCACCGACAGGGACGACCTGTACGAGGTGCTCGACACCGGCCTCATCTGCCACCTGGGCGTGGTGGCGAACGGTCACCCCATGGTCGTGCCCACCGGCTACGGCCGCGTCGGCGACACCCTCTACCTGCACGGCTCCACCGGTGCCGCCTCGCTGCGCGCCGGCACCGGCACCGATGTCTGCGTCACCGTCACCCACCTCGACGGCATCGTGCTGGCCCGCTCGATCTTCCACCACTCCGTCAACTACCGCTCGGCCATGATCTACGGCCGGGCCCGCCTCGTGACCGACCCCGACGAGCGCCTGCTGGGGCTGCGCGCCCTGGCCGAGCAGCTCGCCCCGGGCCAGTGGGACTACGTGCGCCGCCCGTCGCGCAAGGAGCTGGCCGCCACGGCCGTGCTGGCGCTGTCGCTGGAGGAGGCGTCCGTCAAGATCAGGCGCGGCGGGCCCAAGGACGAGGACGAGGACTACGACCTGCCGGTGTGGGCCGGCGTGCTGCCCCTGGTCACGTCGTGGGGCACGCCCGAACCTGATTCGGTGCTCCCAGAAGGTATCGAGGCACCGGTTCACATCCTCCATCGGGAGTAGTTCCATATTTCCGGAGCCACCTGGAAAACCTGACTCCTTGATCCGACGTCTCATCAGGTGGGCCGGCTCCTGATGGGAGAGGCAAAATGGAGTGGAGCGCTCCCGGTTACACGGAGATCAAGCAGCTCGGGGCGGGTGCCAGCGGGCGCGTCGTCCTCGCCGTGCACGACGAGACCGGCGTCAGGGTGGCGATCAAATACCTGTCCCAGGAGCTGGTGGGCAATCCCTCCGCCCTGCTCAGGTTCCAGTCGGAGGCCCGGCTGCTCACCACCCTGCGCGACCCGCACATCGCCACCCTGTGGGAGTACATCCAGGACGACGACGGCGCCGCCATCGTGATGGAGCTGGTCAACGGCGTCTCGCTGCGCGCCCTGTTACGCGAGAACGGCACGACCGAGCCCGAGGCCGCGCTCGTCGTCCTGAAGGGCTCCCTCCTGGGCCTGGCCAGGGCGCACTCCATGGGGCTCGTGCACCGCGACTACAAGCCCGAGAACGTGCTCGTCCGCGACGACGGGGCCAGCAAGCTCGTCGACTTCGGCATCGCCGTGCACCAGGGCACCGCCGCCCACCCCGAGGGCACGCCCCCGTACATGGCGCCCGAGCTGTGGGAGGGCCGCCCCGCCTCGCCCGCGACCGACGTGTACGCCGCCACCGCCGTCTTCTTCGAATGCCTGACCGGGCACCGGCCCTACCGCTCCACCGAGCCCAGCGTCCTGGGCTACCAGCACGTGCACGCCCCGGTGCCCTTCCACGACGCGCCCGAGCCCGTACGCGAGCTGATCCGGCGCGGGCTGGCCAAGGATCCGGCGCGGCGGCCCGACGGGGCGCTGACGTTCGTGGCGGAGCTGGAGGCCGTGGCCAGGGCCGCGTACGGGGAGGACTGGGAGGAGCGCGGCAGGCGGCGGCTGGCCGCGCTCGTCGCCCTGCTGGCGCTGCTGCTGCCCATGCCTCAGGCGGCGCCGCCCGAGACGGCCACGTCGCTGGCCCGGACCGTGTTCGACAACGTGCGCGGCCGGCTCGGTCGCAGCGCGCGCAGTGCCGTCCGGACGAACGGGCGGCGGCTGGCGATGGGCGGCGCCGTGAGCGCGGCGGCGGCCGTGGCCGTGGTGGTCGTGCTGGTCAACCGGCAGCCGCCGGAGCGCCCGGTCGGTGCGGCGGTGGTCGTGCCGCCCAGCCAGGTCACGACGGCGCCGGCCGCCGGGCCGCCGACCACGGAGGAGTCCGCGCCGCCGCGATCGGAGCCCGAGACCGGGCCCGAAGATGTCACAGGGCCCGAGATCACGCCGCAGGTCGTCCCGCAGACCTCCCCCGAGGCGGACCCGCCCCGCCCGCCGACCTTCCGCGCCCAGCCACCGACGACCAGCGGCCGTCCCACGACGAACCGGCCCACCACCACCGCGCCCACCACCACCGCGCCCACGACCCCCGCCACCACGCCTCCCACGACACCGGCCACGACCCCGCCCACCACGCCGACCACGACCCCGCCTACGACGCCGACCACGACTCCGCCGACCACGACTCCGCCGACCACCCCACCGACCACCCCACCGACCACGCCGCCGACGACGCCACCCACGACGCCGCCCACCACTCCCCCCACCGAGCAGCCGCCCCCGGTCACCTCGGTGCTCGGGGTGAGCGTGGGCGAGCTCACGATCGGCGAGAACGGCGTGGCGGCGGGCACGATCGGCGTGCGGACCAGCGGCACCGGCGCCGTCACCGCCACCGCGACCTGGACCGCGCCCGGCGAGGAGACCCACGTCGAGCGCCTGAGCCTCAGCGGCGCCGGCAGCTACGACCGGCGGCTGACCTGGTCGCTGGGCGAGGGGGCGTGCGGCAAGACGGTCACGCTGACCGTCACCACCTCCCCCGCGCCCGCCGGCGGCCCCCGCTCGGCGTCCGCGACGCTGCCGGCCTGCGCGACCAAGGTGACCGGGCTGAACGTCACGCTCGGCCTGCCCGCCGCCCCTGCACGTGCGGCGACCGCGCGGGTGCGGGTCACGGCGAGCGGCACGGGCGAGATCCCGCTCACCGCCCGGTTCGCGGTGGACGGGGAGCCGGTCTCCACCCGCTCCGCCACGTTGTCGGGCCGTACCTCCTACGACGAGACGTTCCGGCACGTGTTGCGGGCCCGCCCCTGCGGCTCGACGCTGTCGGTGCTGGTCAGCGCGGGCGGCATGACCGACACCGCGCGCGTCTCGGCGCCCTGCCCGACCCAGGTGAAGCGGGTCTCGATCGGCGAGGTCGGCACCAAGGGCGGGCTCAGCGCGCCGGTCAGCGTCACCACGGGCGACACCGGGCCGGTGCGGCTCACGGTCAGGTTCAGGGCCGGCAAGGCCACGAACACCCAGACGGTCACCCTGTCGGGCGACACCTCCTACAGCCGGACGTTCGGCTACGAGGCGCGGCTGCCCTGCGGCACGAGCTGGTCCGTGACGGCCTCCACCGCCCCGGCGGCGGCCGGCGGCAGCGCCACTCGCAGCGGCACCACGCCGAAGTGCCCCGAGCCGGAGCCGACCAAGGAGCCCACCAAGGAGCCCACCAAGGAACCGACCAAGCCGCCCACCAAGGAACCGACCAAGGAACCCACCAAGGAGCCCACGAGAGAGCCCACGAAGGAACCGGCCAAGGAACCCACCGGGAAGCCGACCCAGGAGGAGCCGAGCCCCGACACGCCCGGCACCCTTGAGTGATATTTCACCAGTTGTCGCATATCGGTAGCGGGAAAGCGGTTCCCTCTGGTTAAGCTACGGTCCGTTTGATGAGGGTGGGGGCCCACTGAACTCCAGAGGAGTCCGTTATGTACGGTGATGGGCCATGGGGGGTCCCCGGCTACACCGAGGTGCGCGAGCTCGGCTCGGGCGCGGCCGGTCGGGTGGTCCTGGCCAGGCGTGACTACGACGGCGCGGAAGTCGCCATCAAGTACCTCAGCGACGAGCTGAGATCCGACGTCGGGTTCGTCGCCCGGTTCCGGCACGAGGCCCGGTTGCTGGCCACGCTGCAGAGCCAGTACCACGCCCGGCTGATCGACTACGTCGAGGCCGGGCAGGGCGCGGCCATCGTCATGGAGCTGATCAACGGCGTGTCGCTGCGCGAGCTCCTCAGGTCCGAGGGGCCGACCGGCCCCGAGGCGGCGCTGACGGTGCTCAAGGGCTCGCTGCTCGGCCTGGCCTCCGCGCACGCGATCGGGGTCGTGCACCGCGACTTCAAGCCCGAGAACGTCATGGTGCGCGGCGACGGCACCAGCAAGCTCGTCGACTTCGGCATCGCTGTCCGCGTCGGCGACGAGGCCGGCGCCGCGGGCACGCCGCCCTACATGGCCCCCGAGCAGTGGGCGGGCTCGCCGGCCGGCCCCGCCACCGACGTGTACGCGGCCACCGTCGTCTTCTTCGAATGCCTCACGGGCATGCGCCCCTTCCGCGCGCCCAACATGGCGGCGCTGGCCCGGCAGCACCAGAGCGCGCCGCCGCCGGTCGAGGAGGTTCCCGCCCCGCTTCAAGGGCTGGTCGAGCGCGGCCTGGCCAAGGACCCGGCCGAGCGGCCGCCGTCCGCGGAGGCGTTCCTGACGGAGCTGGAGGCCGTCGCGGCGGAGGCGTACGGACCCGACTGGGAGGAGCGCGGGCGCCGCCGCCTGGCCGCCCTGGCGGGCCTGCTGGTGCTCCTGTTCCCCAGCGCGCTCGAGGAGCCCGCCGAGACGCAGACCTCGCTCGCCGAGACGCACTTCCCCGAGCCCACCCGCCTCCTGAGCAAGCTGCCCGCCAAGATCGCCCTGGGCGCCGTCGGCGTGGGCGTGCTGGTCGCCGCCGTCGTGGTCATCCTCACCTCCGGGTCCGCCGAGCCGGTGCTCCAGGCGGGCACCAGCTCCGTCACGCCCACCACCACGGAGGCGCTCACGCCCGAGCCCGAGGAGACCGTCCCCGAGGAGACGCCCGAGGAGAGCACCGAGCCCACCCTCGACCCGACCACCCCCGACCCCACCCCGACGGACACGGCCACCGCCGCGCCGCCGGTCGTCCAGCCGACCGCCACCGCCAAGCCCACCAAGACGGCCACCCCCACCCCCGTCAAGACGCCGCGCAAGACCAGGAAGCCCACCCCCAGCCGCACCCCCACCTCGACGCCGGCACCGACCCCCGAGCCCGAGATGAGCGGCGAGGTGGACGACCGCACGCCCACCACCAGGCCCACCACGCCGAGCGCCACCCCGACCCCGGTCCCGGTGACCCCGACCCCTCCGCGCACCACCGCCACGACCCCGACGGAGGAGCCCGGCGGCGGCGAAGAGAGCCCCACCGTCACCCCCGAGGACACGCCACGGAGGGAAGCCGCCGGCGCACTGCTCGCGCTCGGCCTGGTGACGACGGGCGGCCTACCGGTCACACTTGCGGTGAGGCGCCGGATGGCGGGACGCCACAGAAGGAAGCGTTGAACACGGCCGGGGGGCAACGGCGATGGACAACCCTGGAAACGGAATCGCCGGGTTCCGGCTCACCGAGCACACCTGGATGACCGAGCTCGGCAACTGGATCGACGCCATCTCACCCGACGGCCGCAGGGCCGGCGCCCTGCTGTTCGATCCCAAGCTCATCGGCCTGCCCGGCGTGCGCGAGCGCGTCGTCCAGGCGGTCATGGCCGACCAGCGGCTCGTGCTGGCCGGGCTGACCGGGCTGATCCCCGTCGCCGACGTCGTGGCGGCCGGCGACCAGGTGTGGCTGCTCACCGCGCAGGCGGTCCGGCCCACGCTGGCCGACCTGCTCGCCGCCGGGCCGGTCGACCCGAACGGGGCGGCGTCCTCGCTGGTGGAGACCGCCCAGACGCTGCTCGCGCTGCACGCGGCCGGGGTCACCCACGGCTCGGTGCACCCGGGCACGGTGGTGATCACCTCGGAAGGCGTCTCGCTGCTGTCGGAGCGCGGCCTGTCCGACGCCATCCGCGCCCAGGTCTCGCCGCGCGAGCGTGACGCCGCCGGCTGGGCCTCCCTGGCCCGCGGCCTGGCCGCCTCCTTCGGCCGCGACGCGCCCGAGGCGGCCGAGCTGTTCGAACGCGTCGCCGCCACCGCCCAGACCCTGGGCCTCGGCACCGCCCGCGACCTGCTGGTCAACGAGCGGGGGCGGCTGCCCGGCGGCCGGATCAGCAGGGACGGGCTGGCCAGGGCGGCACGCGGGCGGTCCGCGTTCGCGCAGCCGCACTCGTACGGGGCGGCGCCGATCGTGACACCTCGGGACGAGGGCGACATCGTCACGCTCCTGCACGTGCCGGGCCAGCCGGCGAGCCCACTCCCGTACGGCACGGACCCCGCACCCGATCACGGCACGGGACCTTCGACAGGGCCGCTCCAGTTCGGGCCCGGTGTCGGCACGCAGCCGCAGGAGCCCGAGACGCCCGCCCAGCGCATCTGGCGGGAGGGCCGCGGCGAGGCGGACACCGTGCACCGCCCCGGCCGCCGCCCGCCCAAGGCGTCGCGGGCGCGACGCCGGCGGACGGTCCTCTCCACGGCCGTTCTCGCCGTGATCATGGCGGGAGCGATCCTGGCCTGGTTCAAGCTGGGCAACGCGCCCGACCTGGCGGTGAAGTCGATCGACGTGGTGGCGCCGAAGAAGACGCAGGGCTGCGGCAGCGCCGTGGTGATCAAGGGCACCGTCGTGACCAACGGGGCGCCCGGGGAGATCACCTACGAATGGCGTAAGAACCTGGACAAGGAAGTCGTCAAGGGAACGCTGCGCACGAAGGACGGCCAGACGTCGTACACCGTGCCGCTGAGGTGGACGTTGCAGGGCAAGAGCAACGTCAAGGCCACCGCGACGCTGCGGGTCCTCACCCCGGGGCCGGTCATCACGGACAAGGCGAGCTTCACGTACAAGTGTTGATCGCTCGTCCACCAATGCATCTCAAAGCGGTTCTTACTAATCTGGCGAGCATGACCACGCAGACCCCCGCGGGCTGGTACCCGGACCCCTACGGAGAGCCCCGGCTCCGCTGGTGGGACGGCAACCAGTGGACGGACGCCACTCACGCCCAGGAGCCGGGTCCGGCCCAGACCCAGCCGTCCTCCGGGCCCCAGCAGCCCCAACCGCAGTTCCAGCCGCAGCCCCAGACGGGCCCCGGCTGGGCGGCGACGCCGGCGAACCCCACGGCCCAGTTCGGCCAGCCGACCTACGGGCAGGGCGCCTACGGCGCGCCCACGGCGCCCACCCAGCAGCAGCCGCAGTGGCCCGGCGGCCCGCTGCCCGGCCCCGGCTACGGCCCCCCGCCGCCCAAGCAGGGCAACCCGCTGCCGTGGGTGTTCGGCGGCCTGGCGGCGCTGCTCGTGCTCGCGTTGATCGTGGTCGGCGGCATCTTCTTCATCAACCGCGGCGACTCCGGCAGCATCGCCCAGCCGGAGCAGTCCGACACGTACGAGCCGCGGCAGCCGCCCAGCAACGAGCCGCCGTCGCAGCAGCAGCCCCTGCCCAGCCAGGGCGGCCAGTTCCCCGAGCCGGTCGACGGCGTCGTCACCGACCCGCGCGCCGGCGTCTCCTTCCAGGTGCCCGACGGCTGGAAGGTCGCCGCCCCCGCCGACGTCAACAGCGGCAGCCCCACCGACCAGCAGTTCACCGCCGGGGTGAAGGCCGTCTCCCAGGAGAACTACGAGGGCGACGGCGACTGGATCGGCAACGTCTACACCGGCGTGCTGAACGAGCTCTACCCGTACACCGGCGTCGCCGGCATGGGCGACACGGCCAAGGCCGTGTTCGTGCACTTCTCCACGCAGTACTACCAGCTCGCGCACGAGAGCCAGATCGTCTCCGACAAGGCCATGAAGATCGGCGACCGGGACGGGTGGGTGCTGCAGTTCCAGCTGGACTTCTCCAAGATCTCCGAGGAGAAGGGCTACAAGTGGAAGAAGGAGAACGGGGCCATCGTGCTGATGGATCGCGGCCAGGGCCAGAGCCCGGCGATCGTCTACGTGTCCGTACCCGACAATCTCGGCACCGACGTCGTCGGCAAGGTGCTCAGCTCACTCAAGCCCGCCTGACCGGTGGCACTAGGCTGGTGGGGTAACAAGCGGGCGGATTGCTCCGAGCCGCTGGGCGAGGAGATCGAATGAGTGACTTGCTGGTCTGGATCGACTGCGAGATGACCGGGCTCGACCTGAGCCGCGACGCGCTCGTCGAAGTGGCGTGCGTCATCACCGACAGCGAGCTCAATCAGCTGGACGAGGGCGTCGACGTGGTCATCAAGCCGCCGCCGGAGTCACTGGAGCAGATGTCGCAGGTCGTACGCGAGATGCACACCGCCTCGGGGCTGCTGCCCGAGCTGGCGGGCGGCGTGACGCTGTCCGAGGCGGAGTCGCTGGTGCTCGACTACATCCGCCGCCACGTGCCCGAGCCGAAGAAGGCACCGCTGTGCGGCAACTCCATCGGCACCGACCGCACGTTCATCGCGCGCGACATGCCCGGGGTGGATGCCTATTTGCACTATCGGATGGTCGACGTCTCGTCGATCAAGGAGCTCGTCCGGCGGTGGTACCCCCGGGTCTACTTCGCCGCGCCCGAAAAGCAGGGCGGACACCGTGCTCTGGCCGATATCACCGAGAGCATCAGGGAGCTGCGCTACTACCGCTCGGCCATCTTCGTGGGCCAGCCCGGCCCCGACTCGGCCACCGCGAGAGCACTCGCCGAGCGTGTCACGGGCTAAACCAGTGGCGTAAAGACTCCCGAATCCCGCTACACTTTTCCTGTGCCGCCACGACAACGGGTGGCCGTGGTGGGTGTAGCTCAGTTGGCAGAGCGCCAGGTTGTGGTCCTGGATGTCGAGGGTTCAAGTCCCTTCACTCACCCCAAGCCGAACGGCCGGTCCATGAGGACCGGCCGTTCGCGTTTTCTTCCGAGCAACCCCCCAAATCATGACAATGCGGGTTATGCTCGCTGTCTAACGCTAACGCCGGCAGCACGGGGGCCATCGGCGATCTTGACAGTCTGCGCGCCCCCGGAGGCCGGATGAGAGTCGACGACGCAGCTTTCGATAGCGTGTTCACGTCCTTGAGCAAGCGCGAGGCCGAGGTCATGGACCTGATCGCCACAGGCCAGTCCAACGGCCAGATCGCACAACGACTGTTCCTCAGCGAGAAGACGGTCAAGAACCACGTCAACCGGATCTACGCCAAACTCGGGGTCGACTCGAGGGTCACCGCCATCGGGCTCTGGCGGTCACGCCGGCAGTAGCGATCGGCGCCAGCTCTCGCCCACCTCCCGCGCGCCGCAACCTAGCCGGGAGGCCACCCCAACACGCGCCCACGACCGCGGCATGGCCCCGGCACGGCCCCGCTTGCCGCGGCCACCATGCACGGCGCGCACTGGCGGTGCCTTGCCACCGTGCCCACCACCGGGCTGGCCACCGTGCGCGCTGCGCCGGGCTCCACCGCGCACCGTCCCGCCGACGCGGCGCCCGGACCGGCCCACGTGGCGGCACCGGGACGGGCCCGCGTCACAATGGCCGCGCAGCCCCGCACCCGCACCCACACGTACCGTGCAGCCCAGCACCCGCCCGGCCGCCGCGCGCCAGGGTCGGGACCGCGGCACCGTGCGTCGCGGCGCCAGGATCGGCCCACGTTGGTCAGCCGGGTTTGATGCGGCGGCCCGTGAGGCGGGTGGGGATGATTTTGAGGTACTGCTGGCGCTCCCCGCCCACCCAGGGTTCCACGCCGGTGGCGACGGCGGCGGCGCGTTCGTCGGCCTCCGTGACGTGGTGCAGGGAGCCTTGGGCGAGGACGCTCCAGCCGCCGCGGGTCAACTCTTCGATGCGGTCGACTTCGAAGGCCACCTTGTATTCCACGTCCTGCATGCCGGTGCGCAGGTCTTGGTCGGTGGTGCCGCCGGGTTCGGTGCGGAAGACGATGGCGCCGTCGCTCAGCCGGAAGTTGACGGGCAGGACGGTGGGGCCGTAGCGGCCGTCGAAGGCGATGCGGCCGACGCCGCCGGGCCGCAGCAGGTGGAGGCATTCGGATTCGGACAGGGTGACCAGCTCGGGGTGGGGGGAGGCGGGGCCGGTGCCGGACGGGGTTTCGGTGACCTCGCCGAGCAGGTCCTCCACGGTGGTGTCGAGGGCGGAGGCCAGTTTGGTGAGCGTCTCACGGATGGAGGGGCCGTCCTCCAGGTAGGTGATGTAGCCGGCCTCGATGCCGGTGCGTTCGGCGAGTTCTTCGCGGGTGAGGCCGAGTTCGTCGCGTCGCCGCGCGATGCGGCGGCCGAGGCGTTCGATGGTGGTTACCTGCTGAGACATGCGGCGATCTCCTCCTTCGTGGTCACGGTAACCACCTTTCCCCGCGGTCTACGGGACCAGACGTTTCGGGCGCTTCCGGCGCTGGGCGGGTTTAAGAGAAGCTGGTGGTGCCATTGACATCCATGAGCCCGTTGCGGGGGAAGGAGAGATCATGGTGCAGAGAGCGCGGGTCGTCGTCGTGGGGGCCGGCTTCGCCGGGCTGGCCGCGACGCGGGAGCTGGCCAGGGCGGGAGCGCTGGTGACGCTGGTCGACCGGAACCCGTATGCGACCTTTCAACCCCTCCTCTACCAGGTGGCGACGGCCGGGATGGGCACGGGCGACGTGTCGTACCCGATCAGGACGTTCGCCGCGAAGTGGCCGAATGTGCGGGCCCGCCGGGCCGCGTTGAGCAAG
The DNA here is from genome assembly GCF_012034275.1 of Nonomuraea composti. Classification (NCBI taxonomy): domain Bacteria; kingdom Bacillati; phylum Actinomycetota; class Actinomycetes; order Streptosporangiales; family Streptosporangiaceae; genus Nonomuraea; species Nonomuraea composti. The sequence continues at coordinate 159,469 of NZ_JAATEP010000008.1, forward strand.
CTGCTGCCGGACGAGCGGCGGGTGGAGCTGGACGACGGCGGGTCGCTCGACTACGACTATCTGGTGCTCGCCACGGGCGTGACCACGAACTGGCTGAACGTGCCGGGCGCGCGGGAGAACTCGCTGCCGATCTACTCCCTCGGCGACGCGGCGGCCCTGCGGCGGCGGTTGCAGCACTACCTGGAGGACACCGCGGCGGGCCGGCGGGAGAGCACGCACGTGGTGGTGGTCGGGGCGGGCGCGACCGGGGTCGAGACGGCGGGCACGCTGGCGGAGCTGCGCCGCAAGACGCTGCCGCTGACGCATCCTGAGGTGCGGCCGGACCAGACGAGCGTGACGCTGGTGGAGCGCTTCGACTACGTGCTGGCGCCGTACAAGCCGCGGCTGCGCGACGCGGCGGCGCAGGCGCTGCGCAAGCGGGGCGTGCGGCTGCGGCTGGGCTCCACCGTGGCGGGCGTGGAGCCGGACGCGGTGCTGCTGGAGGACGGCACGCGGCTGGCCAGCGACGTGACGGTGTGGGCGCTGGGCGTCACCGCGCCGCCCGAGGTGGGCTCGTGGGGGCTGGAGCAGGGCAAGGGCGGCCGGATCACGGTCACCGAGGCGCTGAACGTGCCGGGGCGGCCGGAGATCTTCGTGGCCGGCGACCTGGCGGGGCCGCCGCATCCGCTGCCGCAGCTCGCGCAGCCGGCGATCCAGATGGGCAAGCACATCGGCAAGCAGATCGCCGCGATGGCCAAGGGCGGGCAGCCGCGGCCGTTCTCGTACCGGGATCCGGGGATCATGGCGACGGTCGGGAAGGCCGAGGCGGTGCTGCAGCTGGAGAACGGGCTGACGGTGCGCGGGCTGCCCGCCTGGCTGGCGTGGATCTTCATTCACGTGGCGTACCTGCTGGGCGGGCGCAACCGGCTGAGCGTGCTGCTCAACTTCTTCTGGAGGTACGCCGGCCCGCATCGCAGCCGGGCCAGCGTCACCCAGTGAGAAACACCGTTACAGGGCGGCCGACAGCGCGGCCAGGCCGAGGTCGAGGTCGGCCTCGGGGATGTTGAGCGCGGGGCGCAGCCGTACGGACGTGGGGCCGCAGGGCAGCACCAGCACGCCGTGCTCCTCCCGCAACCGGGTCACCAGCGCGTCGCGGGTGGCCTGGTCGGGCAGGTCGAAGGCGCACATCATGCCGCGGCCGCGCACGTTCGACAGGGATTGCGGGCGCTCGGCCTCCAGCTTGGACAGCCGTTCGAGCAGGACGCCGCCGACGGTGGCGGCGCGCGCGATCAGCCCGTCACGCTCGATGATCTCCAGGAGGCCGCGGCTGCGCACCATGTCGACCAGGCCGCCGCCCCACGTGGAATTGATCCGGCCGCTCTGCTGGAAGACGTTCCCGGGCACCTCGTCCACCCTGCGCCCGGCCATGATGCCGCCGACCTGCACCTTCTTGGCGAACGCGACGATGTCGGGCGCCAGCCCGAGCTGCTGGTAGGCCCAGGGCGTGCCGGTGGTGCCGCCGCCGGTCTGCACCTCGTCGAGGACGAACAACGCGTCGTGCTCGTGGCACAGGCGCTGCATGGCCTGGAGGAACTCGGGCCGCATGTGGTTGTCGCCGCCCTCTCCCTGGATGGGCTCGGCGATGAAGCAGGCGATGTCGTGCGGATGCCGTTCGAACGCCGCGCGCGCCTGCGCCAGCGCCCGCTCCTCGGCGGCCTCGACGTCGCCGAAGTGGATGGCGGGCACGTCGATGCGCGGCCAGTCGAACTTGGGGAACCGGTCGGTCTTGCCCGGCTCGGTGTTGGTGAGGCTCAGCGTGTAGCCGCTGCGGCCGTGGAACGCCTTGGTCAGGTGCATGACCTTGGTGCCGAGGTCGCGGGAGCGTCCGGCGGCCTCGTTGCGGCGGCTCTTCCAGTCGAACGCGGTCTTGAGCGCGTTCTCGACGGCCAGGGCGCCGCCCTCGACGAAGAACAGGTGGGGCAGGTCGGGGTCGCCCAGGACGCGGACGAAGGTGTCGACGAAGTCCGCCAGGTGCTCGGTGTAGATGTCGGGGTTGGCCGGTTTGTTGCGGGCCACCTGGCCGAGCAGGCGGGCGTGGTCGGGGTCGAAGGGCGGGTTCACCCCGAGGGGGGCCGAGGCGAAGAAGGTGTAGAAGTCGAGGTAGCGGCGGCCGTCGCGGGCGTCGACCAGCCAGGAGCCGTGGCTGAGCTCCAGGTCGAGCACGAGGCGGTAGCCGTCGACGAGCAGGTGGCGGGCAAGGCGAGCGTGTACGTCCATGGCACCTCCACAGTGGGTGGAAGCCTGGCATTCCTCTTGCGGAACACGGCTATATATAGAAAATTTACGGCACACCTGCCTTCGGCGTGAAGTTCTTCACCCGGAGCGACAGCGCGATCATCGCGATGCCGTACAGGACGGCGAAGGCGCCGATCAGCCAGACGAGGCTGAGCAGGCCGGCGCCCGGCCAGATGAGCAGGAGCACGCCGAAGATCACCGATAGCGCGCCGCCGACGATGAACATCCACTCGTTGTCGATGAGCTTGCGCAGGTGGATGCCCGCCACGATCTCGGAGACGCCGGTCAGTATCGCCCAGAATGCCACGACGTAGAGCAGGGCCACAGAGGTGATGCCGGGCCAGACGAACGCGACGATGCCGGCCAGGATGCCGAGGACGCCGGAGGTGAGGAGCCAGGCGCGCGACCGGGTGCCGTGCCGGAATCCGGCGAACAGCGCGAAGATGCCGCTGACGAGGGCGTACGCGCCGAAGAAGGTCACCAGGACGAGCAGCGTGATGCCCGGCCAGATGAGGGCCAGGATGCCGAAGATGACGGCCGCCAGGCCCCTGACGAGCAGCAGCCACCATGTCCGCGAGAGTTCCCCCATGCTGGTCTGCTTTCCGGCTTTTGCCCGGAAACAGACCAGCGGTGGGTCAAATGTCGGCGATCAGCCCCAGGCGACCAGGCCCAAGCGACCAGGCCCAGGCGACCAGGCCCGGGTGATCAGGCGCGGGTGATCAGGCGCGGGTGATCAGGCCCAGGTGATCATGAGCCCTTGACCAGGCCGAAGGCGGTGCGGACCACGCCGAGCTGCTCGTCGGTCGTCTGCGGCTTGAGCGGCTTGCCGGGGTCGGCGGCCATGGTGGTGACGACGTACGCCTTCCCCTCCGGGGTACGCGCGAGGAAGCTCAGGTCCGACACCCCCGGCTCCGACCCGCCCTTGAACCACCGGACCGGCCACCGCGCCGGGTCCAGCCCGACCCCGGCGTCGTTGATCGACATGATCTCGCCGATCCGCCGGTCGCCCAGCTTCACCAGGCCCGCGTACGCCCGGCAGACCTCCTCCGGGGAGGCGTACCACTCCAGGGAGCCCAGCTCGCGCGGCTCGGTCCACATCTTGATCTTCGACAGCGGCACCGCGGCCACGACCTTCTCCAGGTAGGCCCGCTGCTTCGCGTCGCCGAGCGAAAGGTACCGCCTGGCGTGGCCGGGGTAACCGGCGCCCTTGAGCACGAACATGTCGCGCGTGGTCAGGAGCGGCACGTTGCGCTCGTCGCGGACGCCCCACGCGCGCATGGTGCGCTCGACCGCCTTGCGGCCCACCTTGTGGATCAGCAGGTCGGTGGCGGTGTTGTCGCTGATGGAGATCATCAGCTTGGCGGCCTCCAGCACGGTGACCTGGCTGCCGTCGGGGCGGTTCTGCAGCTCGCCGGACGGCAGGCTCTTCAGCTCGGGCTTGATCGTGAGCTTGGTGTCCCAGCCGAGGGCGCCGCTTCTGACGCGTTCGGCCACGGCGCCCAGCACGTACAGCTTGACCATGGAGCCGAGCGGGCGCCGCTCGCGGGCGGCGACGGCGTGGGCGGGGCGGCAGGTGCCGTCGGGGGCGAGCTCGGCCGCCAGGAAGCCGGCCTGCGGGGAGATGGCGCGCAGCCGCTCGTCCAGCTCGGCCCAGGTGCGCGGGTCGGCCTGGGTGAACATCAGGCCGACCATGAGGCCGGCGGCGTCCACGGTGATCACGATGTTGAACGACTCGGCGCCCACGGCGGCCTGCGCGACCAGGTACGCGTTCTTGGAGGACACCACGCGCTCCAGCCGCACGCCCTTGAGGCCGGCCAGGGTCTGGTTGATCTGCGCGGGCGGCACGCTCTTGAGGAAGGCGGCGGTGAAGTGACCGGACAGCTCGCTCTCCGCGACGGGCGCGCGGGTGGCCGCGTCGAGCAGCCAGCCGAGCTGGCGTCCCGCCGGAGTGCCGGGGATCTCGGGGGTGGCGGCGATCGGCGCGTCCGTGGTGCCGGCGTGGACGGGCCCGCCGGCGCAGGCCGTCAGGGCGATCGCCGCCGCGGCCGCCGCGAGGACCCGCACGGGCTTCGACGGAGTGTGCATGACGAGGGCTCCCTTTCAGAGATCGGCTTCGTGGCTCCAGCCAACTCGCGCGGGCGCGCCCGCCGCCACCGTGCGAGCCGCCGTTCGGGACGGTGCGGAAGGCCGCCGGAAATATGCGGATAACCTCATAGACGCTCCCCCGAACAGCTCGTCACGATGGGGCCCTATGAGTTCCAGGCTGGTGGCCGGGCCGCTGGCGTTGATCGCCGCCGCCGGAGTCGTGGCCGGGCCGCTGCTGGAGAGCGGGCTGCCCGCCCCGCCGCAGCAGTGGGTGTTCGCCGTGCTCTGCCTGCCGCTGCCCGCGCTGGGCTGGCTGCTGGCCGTCAGGCGGCCCGAGCTGCGCTACGGCTGGCTGCTGCTGGCCGCCGCCCTGGCGCTCGGCCTGAGCGTGCTCGGCATCGGCCTGTCGGCCCGTGGCGACGGGCACGTGCTGCTCACCGCACTCATCGCGCTCAGCGCCGTGTTCTACGGGCTGACCTGGATCTTCGTGCCCCTGCTGTTCCCCGACGGGCGGCTGCCGTCCCGCCGGTGGCGGGCCGTCGCGTGGCTCTCGGGCGGCGCGATCGCCCTGCACGCGGCCGGGAACGTGGCCTACGGCTACGACCCGTACCACCTGCCCGCCTGGCCGCTGTCGCCCGTGCGGCTGGCCGGCGCGCTCGTCTCGGCGGCCGGGCAGCTCACCACGTGGGTCATGGCGGTGGTCGTGCTCTGCGGCCTGGTCGTGCGGTGGCGGCGCAGCGAACGGGCGGAGCGCGGCCAGTACGCCTGGATGGTCGGCGGCATGGCCGCGACCGCGGTCGGAGCGGTGCTGCTGTCGCTGTTCCACTTCGGCGGCCTGCGGTACGGGGCCGTCGGGCTGGTCGGGGTGCTGGCCGTGGTGGGCTCGCTGCCGGCCGCCATCGCCGTGGCGGTGGTGCGGCACCGGCTGCTCGACGTCCGGGTGGGGCTGCGCGGCTCGCGCCTGCACCTGGTGTTCGACCTGCGGCCCACGGTGGACGAGGTGCTGTCCGACCTCGGCACGGCGCTGGAGCAGACGCCCGAGCCGGTCGAGCAGCTGGCCCGGCTGGCGGCGGCCGTACGGACCGGGCTGGACCTGCGGTGGGCGGCGGTGACGCTGGCCGACGGCACGCGCGTCGTCTCCGGCGAGCAGGAGGGCCCGCCGGTGCTGGAGCTGCCGGTACGCGGCGGCCGCATCGAGTGCGGGCCCCGCGACGCCGGCCCGCTGACCCGCGTGGACCGGCGGCTCCTGGAGGCGCTGGCCGTGCCCGCCGGGCTGGCCATCCAGAGCGCCGGGCTGGTCACCCGCCTGGTCAACGCCCAGGAGGCCGAGCGGCGCCGCATCGAGCGCAACATCCACGACGGCGTGCAGCAGCAGCTCGTCGCCCTCATCGCCGGCCTGGAGCTGGCCAGGGCGACCGGCGCGGGCCCCGAGATGCTGGCGAACCTGCGCGAGCAGGCCCGCCAGACCCTCGCCGACCTGCGCGAGCTGGCCGCCGGCATCCACCCGTCCGCGCTCAGCCAGGGCGGCCTGGTGGAGGCCGTGGAGGAGCGCTGCTCGCGCCTGCCCGTACGGACGACGGTGGCCTCTCCCCCGTCGCTGCGGGCCAGGCGCTTCGCCGACGAGATCGAGGGCGCGATGTACTTCACGGTGAGCGAGGCCGTGGCGAACGCGCTCAAGCACGCGGGCGCGTCCGCCGTCGAGGTCCGCCTGGCGCTGGACGGCGGCCGGCTGCGCGCCACCGTGGCCGACGACGGCAAGGGCTTCGACCCGCGCACGCCGGCCCGCCGGGGGCTGGCCACGCTGGAGGACCGGCTGGACGCGCTGGGCGGGTGCCTGACGGTGCACAGCGAGCCGGGGAAGGGGACACGAGTGGAGGCGTGGGTGCCGGTCGATGGGTGAGCGGATCCGTACGGTGGTGGCGGACGACCACTACCTGGTGCGCGAGGGCACCCGGCAGTTGCTGGAGCTGTCGGGCGAGGTGACGGTCGTGGGCGCGGTGGGCGATGCCGACGAGCTGCTCGACGCCGTCCGCAGGCTCGGCCCCGACGTCGTGATCACCGACATCCGGATGCCGGGGGGCGACTGGCGGCAGGGCTTCGAGGGCATCGACGCCGCCCACCGCATCCGCTCCGCGCACCCTCGGGTGGGGGTGGTGGTGCTGTCGCAGTTCTCGGACGCGTTGTTCGCGTTCGAGCTGTTCAAGCACGGCACCGAGGGGTTCGCGTACCTGCTCAAGGACCGGGTCGGCGACCTCGACGAGCTGCTGGGGGCGATCAGGGCGGTGGCCTCGGGCGGCTCGGTCATCGACCCGAAGGTGGTGGAGGGCCTGCTGGCCCGGCGCGACGTGCGGGGCCAGCAGGAGGCCCTGACCCCGCGGGAGCGGGACGTGCTGCGCGAGATGGCCCACGGCCGGACGAACTCCGCCATCGCGCGGGCCCTGCACCTGTCGATCTCCTCGGTGGAGAAGAACGTGAACGCCATCTTCACCAAGCTCGGCCTGGAGAACAGCGGCGACGTGCACCGGCGGGTGGCGGCGGTGCTGGCCTACCTGGGCCCTGAACCGACTCAGGAGCGGTAGGCGAGGCGCCGCAGCAGGATCTCGGCCGGGCCCCGGTGGCCGACGCGCCGCATCAGGTCGGCCAGGCGCAGCGAGACCAGCCACGTCATGGCCGCCACCAGCGCGGCGCCGGCCAGGCCGAGGTGGTCCTGGAGGCCCAGCCCGTACGGGGAGAAGACGGCGACGAACGCCACGGACTGGAAGAGGTACATGGTCATCGAGCGCCGCCCGAGCGCCTCGACCATGGTGGTGAGCCGGCTGCGCCGCCGCTGCGCCCGGATCGCGACGAGGGCGACGAGCGCCGCCAGGCCGATGCCGCCCGCGTACCCGGTGAGGGGCTGGACCAGCGCGGCCGCCGACAGGGCCGCGGGTGACGGCTCGGCCCACATCCCGGTCTGGACGAGGGCGGCGGGCAGGGAGCCGGCGACGGACACGGCGGTGGTGGCGACGGCGGCGCGCAGCAGGAGGCGGCGGTGCCGGGCGGGCTCCTCCAGGTAGCGGCGGCGGGCCGCCCACATGCCCAGCACGATGGCGGGCACGACCACGAGACCGCCGGCCACCAGGCCGAAGGGCCAGGCCGTGAGCCGGTCGGCGAGCAGGGCCCAGAAGCCCTCGCCGGCGACCGCGACGCTGCCCGCCGTGTAGGTGGGCAGGCCCTGCGACATCGGGAACCACAGGCCGGCCCCGGCGACGGCGGTGGCGGGCACGAGCGTGAGCCCGGCCGTCCACAGCAGGGCCCGGTCTCCCCGTCGCGGCAGGCCGGCCAGCACGACGGAGGCCAGGCCGTAGACGGCGAGGATGTCGAGCGGGACCAGCAGCACCACGTGCGCGAGGCCGAGGGCGACGAGCCACCGGCCGCGCCGCCGCAGCAGCCTGCGCCCGCCCACCTCATCGGCGCCGGAGCGGCCGAGCAGCTGCACCAGCGCGTAGCCGAACAGGAAGGCGAACATCGGCCGCGCGTGGTTGTTGACGAAGAGGAAGCAGAAGAGGTCGGTGATCGTGTTGAGCGCCTCGGGGCCGCGCCGCACGTCGGTCACGTACAGGGGCGCGTGCGCGAGCGCGATGGCCAGCAGCATCGCGCCGCGGGCCAGGTCGGGGGCGAGGGCCCGCTCCTCGGTGGCGCGCGGCGGGCCCGGCGCCACCGTCGTGGTGGTCATGTGTCCTCCTCGGGACAGGGGCGTCAGCCGCCGGCGGCCGAGCTCCTGGCCGCCTCGATGCTCTTGCGCAGCGCCGTGGTGACGGGCTCGACGGGCGTCGCGAGCTGCTCGATCCGCTGCCGCCGCAGGTGCGCCTCGCGCCGGCCCAGGACGTCCTTCATGCGGGCCGCCGCGGCCAGCGCCGCCAGGACGCGGACGTCCCGCTCCAGCCGCTCGGCCGAGCCGCCCCCGCGGATGGCCCGGCCGACCCGCTCGGCGAGCCTGCGCGTCAGGTACGCCTTGCGCGGCACGACCCGCTCCACGGGGATGAACAGCACCCAGCGCCGCTCCACCCTGATCAGCCGGTCGTGGGCCAGCTCGTCACGCACGAGGCGGACCGTCTTCGCGTGGTCCTTGCCGACCCAGTGCCGCCAGGAACGCGGCCGCGAGGCGGAGACCTGCTCCCACACGAGCGCCCGCAGCGAGCCCTTCGGCGCGCCCGCGGGCGGCCGCACCGCCCGCGCCTTGCCCGACTCGTCGGCCAGGCACCCCTCCAGCAGCAGCTCGGCCAGGGCCGCGGCGCGCAGCAGGTAGCCCAGCTCGCCGCGGTTGGCCAGCCGCTCCTTGCGCAGGTCGAAGGCCAGCAGGAAGGCCGCGCGCGGCAGGCTCTCATCCTGTTTCACCGGCGTCTCCATCCGCTTCTTCCCCCTCTGACTCCTTGCGGGGCCGGCCGCGCGGGCGGATCCGGCCCACGCCCTCCGGCAGCCGCCCCGCCTCTGACAGCGCCCTGCGCAGCAGGAACTCGATCTGGGAGTTGGTGCTGCGCAGCTCGTCGGACGCCCATCTGGACAGCGCGTCGTGGACCACCGGGTCGAGCCGCAGCAGGATCTTCTTGCGTTCGCTCATCACTGGTAGAGGGTGCCCGTGTTCACCACGGGCTGGGTGTCGCGATCACCCACCAGCACCACGAGCAGGTTGCTGACCATGGCCGCCTTGCGCTCCTCGTCCAGCTCGACCACGTCGTGCTCGGCGAGCTTGGCCAGCGCCATCTCGACCATGCCGACGGCGCCCTCGACGATCCGCTGCCGGGCCGCCACGACCGCGCCGGCCTGCTGGCGGCGCAGCATCGCGTGGGCGATCTCGGGCGCGTACGCCAGGTGGATGATGCGCGACTCGATGACCTTCACCCCGGCGGAGGCGACGCGCGCGGCGATCTCCGTGGAGAGCTGGTCGTTGATCTCGTCGGCGTTGTCGCGCAGCGACAGGCGCGGCTCGCCGTGGGCGTCGTACGGGTAGGTGCCGGCGATGTGCCGCACCGCCGTCTCGGCCTGGATGGCGACGAACTCCACGAAGTCGTCCACCTCGAACACGGCCTGCGCGGTGTCCTGAACCTGCCAGACGACGACGGTGGCGATCTGGATGGGGTTGCCGTCGGCGTCGTTGACCTTGGTGACGTCGGTCTCGTGGTTGCGGATCCTGGTGGAGACCCGGCGGCGCACGGTGATCGGGTTGACCCACTGGAAGCCGGGGGTGCGCAGGGTGCCGACGTACCGGCCGAGGAGCTGCACCACCCTGGCCTCGCCGGGCGCCACGGCGGTGAGCCCGAACAGCATGAAGAACCCGGCCAGCGTCGCGAGGACGCCCAGGACGAGCAGCGCGAGCCCGGCCGTCCCTGAGTCTGAGGCGAGCATGGCGATGCCCAGGACGAGCACCGCGAGCCCGGCCAGCCCCAGCACGGTCGCCACGCTCAGCATCACGAACCCGTTGGCGGCCTTGACCGGCCGCTCGTAGGTGTGCGGCGCGGGCATGTCGACCACGCCGCCCTCCAGTGTGTTGACCATCGCTTCCCCCTTCCCTGTAGGTGACTTCATCTTGCTAGCAAAGTGATATCACTTTTTTGGCGGCCGGGGAAGGGCCGGTAGGGCTGGCACTACCGTGCTTCCGGGTGAGGGCGGCAATGCCCCGGCCCCACGATCCCCCTAGGGTTTCTCGCATGCGGAGAACGGCGTTGATCGCGGGCCTGCTCGGGCTCGCCGCGATGGTGACCGGCTGCGGCATCGCGGAGCACAACGAGGACACCGTGGCGTACGACGTCACGGACAAGGTGGCGGCCCTGCACGTCGAGACCGACTCCGGCCGGATCGAGGTGGTCGAGTCGGAGCGCGCCGGCATCCACGTGAGCGAGCGGCTGACCTGGAGCAAGGACAAGCCCACGACCACCCACGAGGTACGCGGCGACACGCTGGAGCTGGCCTTCACCTGCCCCACCAGCTGGGGGTTCGGCGCCGCCGTGGTGTCCTGCGACGTCGGCTACCAGGTCGAGGTGCCCAAGGGGCTGCGCGTCAAGCTGGGCACCGACTCGGGCGACATCACGCTGAAGGGCCTGTCGGGCACGGTGGAGGCCACGAGCGACTCGGGCACCATCGAGGCCGACGGGCTGACGGCCGGCCGCGTCGTGACGAAGACGGACTCGGGAGACGTGCGGCTGGCCTTCACGGGGCGGCCGGACCAGGTCAAGGCCACCACCGACTCAGGAAGGACCGAGGTCCGCGCGCCGGAGGGGCCCTACGCGATCAAGGCCAGGACCGACTCGGGCGGCAAGGAGATCAAGGCGACCTCCGACCCCTCCGCGCCGCGCTCGATCGAGGTGAGCAGCGACTCGGGCGACCTGCTGGTCGCGACGTTCTGACCTCAGCCGTGGGAGTAGACCACGATCGACACCGCGATGTACTGCACCAGGTAGGCGGCGATCGTGAACGCGTGGAAGACCTCGTGGAAGCCGAACCAGCGGGGTGCCGGATCGGGGCGGCGCAGGCCGTACACGACGGCTCCGGCCGAGTAGAAGACGCCGCCCACGGCCACCAGCACGACGGCCGCCACCCCGGCGCCCTCCAGGAGCTGCGGCATGACGAAGATCGCGGCCCAGCCCAGCGCCAGGTACAGGACCGTGTAGAGCCAGCGCGGCGCGTTCATCCACAGCACCCGGAACAGCACGCCCGCGAGCGCCCCGCCCCAGATGACGGAGAGCACCGCCACGCGGGCCGCGCCGTCGAGCGCCAGCAGCGCGAACGGGGTGTAGGTGCCGGCGATGATCAGGTAGATGTTCGCGTGGTCGACCCTGCGCAGGAACTCCGCCAGCCGGGGGCCCAGCGTGCTGCGGTGGTAGGTGGCCGAGATGCCGAACAGCAGCGCCGAGGTGATGGCGTAGATCGACGAGGCCAGCCGGGCCTGCAAGGTCGGGCCCAGCGCCACGAGCACGAAGCCGGCGATCAACGTCACGGGCAGTGCTCCGGTGTGCAACCAGCCTCGCAGCCTGGGCTTAACGGTGATGGTCGTCATGCAACCTACGGTACCGTAGGTTGCAAAAGCCGCGAACCTGTGCCGACCCGCTGAACAGAGGTCAAAGGCCCTTGAAGAACCGGGCGGCGATCGGAACGGCGGCCGACCGGCCCGATCCGCCGTGCCGGACGAAGACGCAGAAGGCCAGGTCATCGCGGTAACCGATGAACCAGGCGTGCGACGTCTCGCCCTCCACCTCGGCCGTCCCGGTCTTGCCCGCCACGCCCTCGGGGAGCCCCGCGCCGCTGGCCGTGCCGTAGTCCACGACGGCCGCCATCATGTCCCTGAGCGCCGCCACGACACCCTCGTCCATCTGGACGTCCGCGTGCGGAGCGCCGTCGATCCGGCGCACCTGCTCGGGCGACAGCAGCCGGGGCGAGCGCCAGGTGCCGCTCTGGACGGCGGCGGCGAGCGCGGCCATGCACAGCGGGGTGGAGACGACCTCGCCCTGACCGATGGCGTCGGCGCCCAGCATGTCGAGGTCGTCGGTCTCGGGCACGGTGCCGCAGGTGCCGCTGATCCCGGTCGCGATCGGCCGGCCGAACCCCCACTCGTCCGCCGTCCTGCGCAGTTCCTCCCCCGTCAGCCGGGTCGTCGCCTGCTCCACGAACGTCGTGTTGCAGGAGTAGGCGAACGCGTCGGTGAAGGTGACCGTGCCGCGATCCACCTCGCCGTCGTTGCTGAAAGGCCGGTGGAACGGGATCTGGTACGTGCCGGGGCAGCCCACCTGAGCCGCCGGGTCGAGCCCGCCCTTGAGCAGCGCCGCCGCCGTGATCGTCTTGAACACCGAGCCCGGCGGGAACACGTCCCGGACGGCGCTGTAGTTTTCCCCCAGGCGGTCGGCCAGCGCCAGGATCTCCCCCGTGCTCGGCCGGATGACGATCATCGTGGAGTCCTCCACGGCGTCCAGCGCCCGCGCGGCCGCCGCCTGGACGGCCCGCGAGATGGTGGTGCGCTCGACGTTCGCCTTGGGCGCGCGGCGCAGCAGCGTCGTGTCCGGCTGCCCCGGCACCTTCGACACCAGCGCCCAGCCGTAGTTGACCTGCTCGAACTCCGGCTTGAGCGGGTTCAGGTACGCCTCCGCGTAGCTGTCGTTCGGGATCCTGTCGCCCTCGCTGGTGACCAGCTCGGCGCCGGACGTCTCCTCCTCCTCAAGCTCCAGCGTGCCGCCGTCCTTGAGCAGGGGGTGCAGCGTCTCGGGCGCCCATAAGACCTTCCACGTACGGTCGCGCACCGCCAGCCGCAGCGTACTGCCGAACGGCCAGTCCCCCAGCTCGGCCAGCCTGCGCACCCCGGTGAACGGCACCTCGGCCGTCGCGTCGCCGGTGCTCCGCAGTTGCCCGGGGGTCAGCGTCAGCGACTCCACGTGCAGGTCGTCGCTCAGCTTGCGGTGCCGTACGGAGAAGTCGGCCGGCGGCTGGTACACCAGCCGCTCCATCGCCGTGACGTTCCCCCGGCGCCAGGCGTCGAAGTACGCGGCGGCCGTCCGGTCAGGGCTGCCCTTGACGCGGTTGGACGCCACGACGGCGAAAGCACCGGCCCCGACTACCGCGACAAGCGCGATAACGAGCACAATCAGCCTTCGCCGTGCCATACGGTACTCCCAGGGAGGGGATCAGACGTGGCCCGTGGACAGCGTGAACCGATGCCTGGCCTGTACCCGGTGACGTTCGGCGAGGTCGAGTTGCTCCGGGATCTGGACAGGCAGGACGGCTGGGTGCTGTCCAAGGATGGCGTACCTCAGTCGTACGTAGATCTTCAAGACCCGACATTTCTGGAATTCGAGTATGTACGACTCATGGCGGATGTGATCGACCTTTTGCCGGAAGGGCCGCTGAGCTGCGTCCACGTGGGCGGCGGCGCCTGCACGATCCCCCGCTACGTCTCCGCCACCCGCGCCGGCTCCCGGCACATCGTCATCGAGCCCGACGGCCTGCTGGTCAACCTGGTGCGCGAGCAGCTCGACCTGCGCTCGGTGCCCAAGCTGAAGGTCATCGTCACCGGCGGCAGGGAGGGCGCCGCCAAGATCTGGGACGAGACGGCCGACCTGGTGGTCCTCGACGCGTTCACGGGCGCGACGATGCCGGTGGAGCTGGCCACGGCCGAGTACATGGGCGACCTGGCCAGGATCCTGCGGCCCGGCGGCACCCTGCTGATCAACCTGGCCGACGGCAAGGGGCTGGCCTTCGCCAAGCGCCTGCTGGCCACGGTGTCGGGCACGTTCGGGCACGTGGCCCTGCTGGCCGAGCCCGGCATCCTGCGGGGCCGCCGCTTCGGCAACCTCATCGTGGCCGCGTCGCGCACGGAGCTGCCGCTGGAGCTGCTGACCAGGCGCGCGGCGGGCGGCCTGACGCAGGCGCGGTGCGTGCACGGGGAGGCGCTGACGAACTTCGTCGCGGGCGCCGCGCCCATCAAGGACGGCGACGCGGTCATGGCGCCCGTCCCGCCGCCCGCCGTCTTCGGGTGACCGGCATGGAATAGTTGAATTCTCAACTTGGTTGAGCCGGGCAGACCCGCTGGAAGGAGCGCGACATGCCCGCCGTGACCGTAGAGAACCCGCTGACCCTCCCCCGCCTGCCCGAGCCGCAGGCCGGAGACCCGGGACGGAAGGTGCTCGCCGTCGAGACCGCGCCCAGCGGGTTCGAAGGAGAGGGCTTCCCCGTCCGCAGGGCGCTGGCGGCGATCAAGCCCGAGTACCTCGACCCGTTCGTGATGATGGACCAGATGGGCGAGGTCGACTACGCGGCCGGCGAGCCCAAGGGCACGCCGTGGCATCCGCACCGGGGCTTCGAGACCGTGACGTACATGATCGACGGCGTGATGGAGCACCTCGACTCCAACGGCGGCGGCGGGACGATCACCAACGGCGACACCCAGTGGATGACCGCCGGAGCGGGCATCCTGCACAAGGAGGCGCCGCCGGAGTGGCTGGTGCAGCAGGGCGGCCTGTTCCACGGGATCCAGCTCTGGGTGAACCTGCCCGGCGCCAAGAAGATGATCGCGCCGCAGTACCAGGACATCGGCGGCTCCAGCGTCGTGCTGCTGAGCAGCCACGACGGCGGCGCGCTGGTCCGCCTCATCGCCGGCGACCTGGCCGGGCACGTGGGCCCCGGCAGCACGCAGACGCCGATCACGCTGCTGCACGCCACCGTCTCGCCGGGGGCGCGGCTGGTCATGCCGTGGCGCAAGGACTTCAACGCCCTGGCGTACGCGCTGTCCGGGCGCGGCACCGTGGGCACGGAGCGGCGGCCGCTGAGCGGCGGGCAGCTCGCCGTGTTCGAGGGGTTCGGGAACCGGCCGGGGCTCGCGACGCAGGCCGGCAGCATCACGATCGCGGCGGCCAAGGAGCCGCTCGAGGTGATCGTGCTCGGCGGGGAGCCCATCGGGGAGCCGGTTGCGCACTACGGGCCGTTCGTCATGAACACCAAGGCCGAGCTGGTGCAGGCGTTCGAGGACTTCAAGGCCGGGCGGCTGGGCAGCATTCCGGCTCAGCACGCCTGAACCTTGCCGAATTATGGAAGTAGGTAATAAAGTACTGCTTCATTATGAAGTATGTACATGATGAGGACGATGGCGGGCGGCTCTACGACCCCCGGGTCAGAGCCGCCATGCGGGAGTTCACCGGCGACGACGACACGTTGACGTTCGAGGCGGCGGCGGCCGTGCGCAGCGCCCAGCAGGGCGTGGAGCGCATGCGGGCGCACGGCAGCGAGGGGCGCGGCCTCAGCTCGGGCGCGATGGACCTGCTGCTGCGGCTCAGCTCGGCCGCCGAGGCCGGGGCCAGCATCGGCGAGCTGGCGCAGGCCGCCGGCGTCAGCCCCAGGAACGCCACCGGGCTGGTCGACACCCTCGAACGCGACGGGCTCGCTCGGCGGCAGCCCGATCCGGACGACCGGCGGGCGGTGCGGGCCGTGATCACCGGCGCGGGCCGGGCCTGGATCGAGGCGTTCAGGCAGCCGTCGCGGATGGCGATGAAGGCGATCTTCCACGGGTTCACGGACGACGAACTGGCCACATTGCGGCACCTGTGCCTGCGCCTGGCGGCCAACCAGGAGCGGCTGGCCGAGCACCTCGGCGGGCAGGTGAGCGGCCGATGAACACGCGGGAGATCGTCAGGGGCTACCACGACGCCCGCTACCGGGGCGACCTGGCCGGGGCGGTGGCACTGGTGTCGGAGGAGTCGTTCTCGTTCCGGAGCCCGTTCATCGCCTCCACCGACCCCGCCGGGCACCTGGCGGGGCTGGAGGGGTTCCTGCGGGTCGTGACCGAGGTCGAGATGATCAGCGAGCTGTACGGGGAGTCGGAGGCCACGCTCGTGTACGACGTGCACACGGCGACGCCCGCCGGCGTCCAGCGCACGGCCGAGCACTTCCGGCTGCGCGACGGGAAGATCGGCACCATCATGCTGATCTTCGACTCCGCCCCGTGGCAGCCGATGGCCGCCGCGATCAGGTGAGCGGGCTCGCGGCGGCGGTCTGGCGCCAGATGCGGCCGTCCTTGAGGACGAGCGTGCCGTACGTGGCGACGCGGTTGCCGCCCACCGTCATCATGGCGTGGTAGAAGATCACGTCGTCGGTGGCCCGCATCGAGACCACCTCGTCCACCTGGGGCTTCGCGGCGAAGTAGGCGCTGAACAGCTCCCTGATCTCGGCGGGGCCGCCGGCGACGCGGTCGAAGCGGACGACCACGGCCTCGTCGTCGTACTGGGCGAGCAGGGCTTCCAGGTCGCCGCCGGCGATGGCGGCGAGCTGGCGGTCGAAGACGTCCTTGGCGGTCATGCGGCCTCTTCGGGTGCGGGGTCCCGTTCGGGCGAGGGGTCCCGTTCGGGCGAGGGGTCCCGTTCGGGCGAGGGGTCCCGTTCGGGCGAGGGGTCCCGTTCGGGCGAGGGGTCCCGTTCGGGCAGGGGGCGGAGCACGTCGTAGGTCACCTGGGCCGCGGCGAGCAGCAGGAGGACCGGCAGGGCCGCCGCCACCGGGAGGAGCGAGGCGGCCAGGGCGAGAGCGGCGGCGAGCAGGCGGATGGCGCCGGCGCGGCGGTCGCGGGAGCACAGGTGCTGCACGCCGAGCATGGCGAGCACGAGCGCGGCCGGCACCCCGACCGACGCGCTCGTCCCCGACGGGTGCGTGATCGCGTGCTCGATCCCGACCCCGAACGCGACCAGGCCGAGCGACAGCGGCAGGTGCGAGTACACCCACACCTGCCCGGCGAGCCGCGTGCGCAGCACCACGGACTCGTCGAGGTGGCCGAAGTACAACCACCAGAAGCCCATCGCGATCGCCACCCCGGCCAGCGCGACGAGCAGCACGCCCGGCGTGACGTCGTGCCCCTTCAGCCCGAGCACGACCGCGGCGACGACCTCGCCGAGCACGATCACGACGAAGAGCCCGAACCGCTCCGGCAGGTGCTCGGTCTGCGGGGGCAGCCGGCCCTGGTGGCCGCGGGTGAACAGCGGGGTGGCCAGGTCGATGACGACGGCGACGGCCCACAGGGCGTAGCGCTGGGGCGGGTCGACCGCCAGCGAGGCCAGCCAGACGGCGATGGCGATGCTGAAGCCGATCGCGTAGCGGGTGGTCAGCGGCCTGGCCTCGGGCACGTGCCGGCCGGCCCGGACGTAGGCGACGACGAGCAGCAGGCGGGCCACCGCGTACGAGACGGCGAACAGGCCGGAGCGGTGCTCGATGTCGCCGGCGCTGGCGGCCATGGTGGCGACCGCCAGGATCTGCGGCAGCGCGAGGAGCCGGTGGCTGACGTCGTCGGTGTCGAACCGGTTGGCGTAGAAGACGTATCCCGCCCACGCCCACCAGACGGGGACGAACAGGCCGGCGAAGACGAGCAGGGAGCCCGCGGCGTAGACTGCGGCGAGCTCGGCGACGGCGACCACGAAGACGAGGTCGTAGAGGAGCTCCAGCCAGGTGGCGCGGCGGTGCGCGGCCTCGAACAGGCGTAAGCGGGGTGGCTGCCACTGGCGGCCGGTCATGGGCTACCTCCATATGTAATTGTGTAATTATGCCCTATTTCAGGGTGAGGCAGGCGATCCTCGGCCCCGCCTGACCGGCCTGCGGGCCGGAGATCGTGGTGGGCTGGGCGTGGATGACGAGGGAGGCCGGCAGCTTGGCACGTTCCAGCACCCACGCGTTACGGGCGCTGGCGCGGCCTGCGCCCTCGTCGTCGGTGGTGAAGTCGAGCCACACCTCGCTGGCCGAGTCGGCATGACCGGGGTCGTGCTGGTAGTGGGGGCCGGCGTCGTCGGGCTTCTCGCCGCACGGCTTGGCGTGCAGGTGGGCGCCGTAGCGGCGCTTGGGCAGCAGGCCCTCGACGACGAGCGAGGTGCGGGTCTGGCCGCCGCCCGACTCGACGGTGACGCTGGCCTGGGCGCCCTCGGGGGCGAGCTTGCGGTCGTAGGCGATGGCGCCGGGGTCGTCGGTGCCGAACTCGCCGGCGGCGTTGAGGGTGACCGTCTCGTCCGGCGTGGTCTTGACGCTCTGGACGGGAGCGGGCGGGCCCGCGCAGGCCGCCAGCGCGGTCGTCGCGGTCAGGAGGGCGAGCAGGGACGCGGGCACGCGCATGGGACCTCCCACAGGTGGAGCCCCTCCGGCAACGGGGGCTCCGAGAGGCCACCACTCTAACGAGTGATCGGCCCGCTACGTACGGTCATTCGCCCTGGGCGCCATGTTTTGCCGCGATCTCATCGATCACGGCGGCCAGCGTGAAGTCGAGGTCGGTGAGGCCGCCCTGGTCGTGGGTGGTGAGGGTCAGGTGCAGGTCGCGCCACCGGATGTCGATGTCGGGATGGTGGCCGAGCTCCTCCGCCTTGACCGCGATCTCATCGACGATGCGGATGGCCGTGGGGAAGTCGGGCGCGCTGACCGTGCGCTTGATCGCCTCGCCCGCGCGCCGCCACCGGGGCAGGTCATTCAGCTTGCTCTCGACGTCCATGGAAGCCACGTTACTTCAGCGCTTCACTTCAGGGCTCCGGAGCTGAGACCCGACTGGATCTGCCGTTGGAAAAGGATGTACACGATCGCGACCGGCAGGATGGTGATCGACAGGGCGGCGAACAGGCCCGGCCAGTCGGCCTCGTAGCCGGCCAGCGTGGAGATGCGGGCGATGCCCTGCGTGAGCACCCACTTGTCGGGCGCGCCGGCGAGCAGCACGAGCGGCAGCAGGTACTGGTTCCACTGGCCGAGCACGTTGAAGATGGTGATGCTGATCAGGCCCGGCCTGGCCATGGGCACCATGATCTGGAAGAACGTGCGGGTGTGCGAGGCGCCGTCGATCAGCGCGGCCTCGGCGACCGCGTCCGGCAGCGTACGGAAGAACGCCGCCAGGAAGAACACCGTGAACGGCAGCGAGTACGCGATGTAGACCAGCACGAGACCGACGTGGCTGTTGAGCAGCCCCACCTGCTTGACCACGAAGAACAGCGGCCCCAGCGCCAGGAAGACCGGGAAGGCCAGCCCGGCCACGAAGTAGTAGTAGATCAGCCGGCTGCCGGCGAACCGGTAGCGCGCCAGCACGTACGCCGCCATCGACCCGAACACCATCGTGCCCGCGGTGCCGAACAGCACCACGACGACCGTGTTGAGCATGTACTGCCCGATGTGCGCCTTGTCCCAGGCCCGGCCCCACGCGTCCAGCCGCAGCGCGCCGGGCAGTTGCAGCGGGTCGCCGAAGATCTCGGTGTTGCTCTTGAACGAGGCGAGGAACGTCCACAGCAGCGGCGCGATGATCAGCAACGCCCAGACGGCGAGCGCCACGTGGGAGAGCACGCCGAGCGGGCCGGGCCCGTTGTCCTTGCGCGGAGCCATCTCTACAGCTCAACCCTCTCACGTCTGGTCGTCCGCAGGGTCAGCACCGCGAACGTCACGGTGAGGAAGAACAGCGCCACGCCCATCGCGGAGGCGTAGCCGACCTTCTGGTAGGAGAAGGCGGTGTTGTAGATGGTGATCGGCAGGATGGTCGTGGCCCCGTCGGGCTCGCCCTTGTCGCCCGC
The DNA here is from genome assembly GCF_012034275.1 of Nonomuraea composti. NCBI lineage: Bacteria > Bacillati > Actinomycetota > Actinomycetes > Streptosporangiales > Streptosporangiaceae > Nonomuraea > Nonomuraea composti. The sequence goes on from NZ_JAATEP010000008.1 coordinate 178,854, forward strand.
CAGCACCTGCACGAGCGCGAACCCGTCGAAGGCCGCGATGCCCAGGTAGATCCAGCCGACCTGCACGGTGTCGCGCAGCAGCGGCAGCGTGATCGAGAAGAACAGCCTGATGCGGCCGGCCCCGTCCAGCGCGGCGGCCTCGAAGTAGTCCTTCGGGATGGCCGCCATGCCGGCGGAGAACAGCACGACGTAGAAGCCGACCGCCTGCCAGACCATCACCGCGATGATCGACCACAGGGCCAGGTCCGGCTCGATGAGCCAGCCGACGGGCTCGACGCCGAGGCGGGCCAGCACGCCGTTGATCACACCGTCGGCGTCGGGCCGGTAGACGGCCTGGAACAGCACGCCGACCACGGCGACCGCCAGGACCTGCGGGAAGAAGAACACCACGCGGTAGAACCCGGAGCCCCACACCCCGCGCATGCCGGCGCCGCGCGGGCCGCCCCCGAGGTTGAGCAGAAACGCGAACAGCAGCGCGATGACGATGGTGGCGAGCGGCAGCACCAGCAGCAGGATCCCGTGGTTGCGCAGGGCCCGCCAGAAGACCTCGTCCTCCAGCAACCGGCCGAAGTTGTCCAGCCCCACGTAGCGGACGACCGAGCTGTAGCCGTTCCAGCTCGTCAGGGAGAGCTGGAACGCCTGCACGTAGGGGCTGATGACGAAGACCGTGTAGAGCACGAGGGGGACGGCGAGGAACCCGGCGACGAATCCGTACGTGCGCAACCGCCCCATCGGTCACCGGCTCCGCGTCTGCTTGGTGACCGACTCGTCCTTCTTGACCGCGTCGGCCTTCTTCTGCATCCGCGCGCAGAACTCGTCGGGGGTGATCCGGCCGGCCATGACCACGTTGATCTGCTCGGTGCCGTAGTCGAACAGCTCCTTGTACCAGCCCTCGAAGCGGGCCTCGGTGATGATGTTCTGGCCGGCCGCGTCCTGGGCGCGGGCGGCGCTCCTGAGGCCGGCGGGCAGGTCGACGCCCTCGGCGGCGCCGTTGACGACGGTGACGTTCTTGGTCAGCTCGGTGAAGCGGCGCGCGCCCTCCTTCGAGAGCATGATGCGCAGGTACTCGAGGCCGCCCTGCGGGTTCTTGCCCTTGGCGGCGACCACGAAGTTCTCGCCGACGCCGACCTGGATGGCGCCGTACGGCATCTTGTCGGAGCCGGTGACCTCGGGGATGGGGGCGATGGCGTACTCGAAGTCGTCCGGCTTGTCCTTGGCCATCTCGTTCTCGATCCAGGAGCCGACCGGGTAGAACAGCACCTTGTTCTGGAGCTGCTTGACCTGGGTCTGCGTGTGGTCGAGGCCGAAGTACGCTTTGTCGCCATATTTCGTCTGGATGTCCGCCCAGACGGTGACCGCCCGCTTCATCGGCTCGGCGTTCCAGGCGTTGTCGACGAGGTTGTCGATGTCGAGGATGACCTGGTTCCCGCCGATCTTGGCGGCGGTGTAGAGGACGTTCCAGAGCTGGTAGTACGGGCCCTTCTGCCCCGGGTACGCGAACAGCAGGATGCCCTCCCCCTTGGCCGTCTCGCCCAGCGCGGTGAACTCCTCCCACGTCGCGGGCACCTTCCAGCCCTTGTCCGCGAAGAGCCTGGCGTTGTACCAGAGGGCGCGGTGCGACACGGTGTAGTTCAGCACCAGGTCCTTGCCGGTGACCAGGGCGTTGTCCAGCACGGCCGGGGTGACGGTGTCGCGCACCTTCTTGGCCGGGTCGTCGATCGAGGGGGCGTCGAACAGCGGGGCCAGGTCGGCCAGGTGGCCCTCGGCGGCCAGCGCGGCCAGGTCCATCGACTTGGGGCCGGAGTTGTTGATCACGTCGGGGGCGTCGCCGCCGATCAGGCGGGGGCGAAGCTGGGTGCCGATCTCCTGGGTGGCCGTGTGCTTGACGGTGACGCCGGGGAACTCCTTCTTGTAGAGCTCCTCGTGCAGGTCCTTGGCGTAGGCGTCGCCGTACCCGCCGCTGAAGATGACCACTTCGAGCGGCTTCCTGGGGTCCACGCCGAACGGGTTCTTCGGGTCGGCGGAGGCGGGGAGTGTGGCGGAGGGGGCGGGCGCGGGCTCGTTCCCGCCGCCCGTGCCGGCGGTGGCGCAGGCGGCGAGCAGGCCCGCGCCGGGGCCGGCGGCGAACGCGGTGATGCCGATGCGGCGTAACAGCTGGCGCCTCGTGATCTCACCCGGGTGGGTCATGGGGGCTCCTGAATTAGGAAAGTTTCCTAAACGATTGCCCGCAACGTACGAACGGCTTCCGACAGCCGTCAAGGGGGTGCGATCGAGACGTGACCTTGCCGTGATTGCCTTGCTTAGAACGGCGTTCTAGAAGCAGAGTGGGTCGCATGATTGTGGAGTACGCCGACCAGGTGTGGCAGGGCGAATCCGACGACAGCATCGTCGACGCGGGCATGGCGGGCAAAGGCGTCCTGACCGTCATCGAGGGGGTGGGCTGGTGGCCGGGATTCGGCAACGTCATCACGTTCGAGACCGGCGGCGAGCTGGTCCTGTTCGACACCAGCAGCCCGTTCTCGGCCGCGCGGCTGCACGACGACGTACGCAAGTGGACGCGCGCCCCGCTGACCACCGCGTTCTACTCGCACGGCCACATCGACCACGTCTTCGGAACGGCGCCGTTCGAGGAGGAGCCCGGCCCCCGAGCCACCGTTTATGCCCATGAAGCGGTTGTCGACCGCTTCGAGCGCTATGTGCTGACGAACGGCTACAACGCGGTCATCAACCAGCGCCAGTTCCAGGCCCCCGACCTGCGCTGGCCCGCCACCTACCGCCACCCCGACGTGACCTACACCGACGCCCTCACCGTGCGGCGCGGCGACCTCACCTTCGACCTGGTGCACGCCAAGGGCGAGACCGACGACGCCACCATCGGCTACGTCCGCGAGCACCGGCTGCTGCTGCCCGGAGACCTGTTCATCTGGGTCACCCCCAATTGCGGGAACCCGCAGAAAGTGCAGCGCTACCCCCGCGAATGGGTGCACGCCCTGCGATTGATGGCCGCCATGGACGCCGAGATCATGCTGCCCAGCCACGGCGCCCCCATATTCGGCCGCGACCGCATCAGGCAGGCATTGCTGGAAACCGCGGAATGGCTCGACTCGCTCGTCACCCAAACGCTGGAACTGCTCAACTCGGGAGCCCGGCTCGACGAGATCGTGCATTCCGTCCGGCCCCCGGACCACCTCGCCGACCGGCCCTACCTCCGGGCCAGGTACGACGAGCCGGAATTCGTCGTACGCAATCTGTGGCGCCTCTACGGCGGCTGGTACGACGGAAATCCGGCCCATCTCAAACCCGCGCCCGACGCCGTTCTCGCGAAATCCGTGGCGGAACTCGCCGGCGGTCCGGGCGCGCTCGCCGACGCCGCGCTGCGCGCCCTTTCCGACGGCGACGAACGGCTCGCCGGGCACCTCGCGGAAATGGCCGCCCTGGCGGCTCCGGACGACGCGGGCGTGCACCGCGTACGCGCGGAGGTGTTCGCGGCCAGGGCGGCCGGCGAGCTGTCACTCATGGCGAAGGGCGTCTTCACCTGGGCCGCGGAGGAGTCGAAACGACGCTCCTAGCCTTCAGGGGCGGGCCTGCGGAAGCGGCGGGGCCTTCAGGGGTGGGCCTGCGGAAGCGGCGTCGGGCCTGCGGGGGCCGGCCTGCGGGGGCGGCGTCGGGCCTGCGGGGGCGGCGTCAGTCCTGCCACCAGTCGGGGCTGGGGTGCTGGATCATGGGCAGCGAGTCCTTGGGCAGGCCGGCGGGGGCCGCGACGAACACGGTGACGGCGTCGGAGGCGATCCGCTCGACGTGCTCCACGAGCCACTCGTCCTTCACGTGCGCGGGATCGACGGCGTAACCGCCGCCGGTGCCGTCCGGGTTGTCCCACATCACCACGTACCCGACCTTCATCCCGGCCGCCTCCAGATCGGCGCGGACCCGCGCGACCGGCTTGCCCCTGGGGTCGTATTTCTTGATCACGCCCCCGCCCGGATCGACGTCGATCTGCACCGGCGTGGCGTACAGCTCGCCCGGGGCCGCCGGGCGGCCGATCCCGACGAGGATCCGCCCCGTCACGCCGACCGGGATCGACACCTTGCCGCACCAGGCCGAGCGGCAGCCCTCCTCCCGCGTGGAGATCGTGATGCCGGCGCCCTTGGGGTAGCTGCCCTCGATCAGCTCCGGGCCGATCAGCTTGCCGACGTCCTCGGGCGCGACGGGGGCCTCGCGCACCTCGACGTCCAGGCCGATCGCCCGGAACGCCTCGGTGAACTTGCCCGCGTCGGCCCCGGGGTCGTTGATCTCCACCTCGACGACGTCGCCGCCGGTGCCGCCGTCGTCGGCGGTCCTGAGCGAGACGGCGGCGTTGGCGTACTGGGTGGCGGGGCCGCCGAACGGCGTCCAGACGACGAGCGCGGCGGCCAGCGCGGCCGCCACCGGCCCGAACGCGAGCCCCCGCCGCAGGATGACCCGCCCGCGCCCGCTCCTGTTCGGGACGGGCTCGCGCTCCGTCTCCATGATCGACTCCATCAGCGCCCGCGCCCCCGCACCGGACGCCTGCCCCGCGACGTCGCCATCCAGGTCCTCGTCCCGCACGCGGGCAAGATCGGCGATCTTCACAGCCTGCTCCCTTCGGGGAATGTCCCCAGCCGACTCCCTTCGCCGGATGCTCACAGCCGGCTCCCTTCGAACGCGACGGCGCGCGAGTGCTGCACGCCCGCCTCGGCCAGCCTCCGGGCGAACCTCCTGCGCGCGCGATAAAGCCTCACTCGTACGACATTGGCCGATGTGCCGAGCACCTTGGCGATCTCGGAAGGGCTCAGCCGCTCCCACGCGACCAGCGCCAGCAGCTCCCTGTCGTCCTCAGGCAACGACCTGAACACCTGGCCGAGCTGCGAGAAATCCTCACCCGGCAGCTCGGCGACGAGCGGCGAGGCGGCGAGCTGCGCCCGCAGGGCGGCGGTGCGCTGCTCGTGCCGGCGCTCGCCGCGCCGCTGGTTCGCCAGCACCTTCCTGGCCACGCCGAAGAGCCACAACCTGGCCTCGTCCCCTTGCGGGACCTCCTCGATCCGGCGCCAGGCGACCATGAACGTCTCGGCCACGACGTCCGCCGCGTCGTCCGGGTCCGGACAGCGGCGCAACGCGTACCCGAGCAGGGGGCGGTACGAGGAGGCGTAGAGCTCCTCGAAGCGCCTCTCGGGATCTGCTCCCACTTAGGCTCCTCACTTGGGGCGTTCGACACTCAACCCCATGTCCGGCATTTCCGGAGCATTACCGAACGGAGGAGATTTCCCGACATGACCACTGACCGCATCATCGGCGTGGGCGTACTGCTCACCGCGCCCGACGGCCAGATCCTGCTGGGCGAACGCATCAAACCCGGCGAACCACCATCCTGGTGCTTGCCAGGCGGCGCCGTGGAGCCCGGCGAAACCTTCGAAACAGCGGCCGTACGTGAACTCGCCGAAGAAACCGGCATCTTCGACGCGAGCCCACCATTGGTAACCGCCGTGGTCGTGGACCACCCTGGGGGCGCGGTCCGGGTGACGGCCGGAGTCCGAATGACGGCGGGCCCCACCCAACCGGCGGTCACGGAGCCCCACGTGTTCCGCTCGTGGCAGTGGTTCCCCCCGGACGCCCTCCCATCACCCCTCTTCGACGCCAGCGCCCGCCTCCTGGGCGCAGCGGAAGGCACCGGCCACTACCGCGTCGCCCCCGCCTGACCCGCCCACCGGCCCCCTGCCGCCGCACGGACCAGCTCGACCGCTCAGGCCGAGGGCCGCCAGGCCGGTCTCCGGACACGTTGCGCCGGGCTCCACCGCCCACCACCTCGCCGACGCGGCGCCGGAGTGCGAGGGTCTCCGCATCGCGCGGTCGAGCGCGCCACCACCGTCGCACCGCGCCGCACTCCCCGCCCGCCGCCGCACCGCGCACCAGGCACTCCGGCGCCGGGTCGGCGGGACGGTGGACGGCGGAGTTCGGCGCAAAGCGCACGGCGATCAGCCACCAACCTGCGCCACGCCCCGCTCCCCCGCCACGCTCCCGCACCACACCGCGCTCCGGTGCGTCCGCCCTCGGCGCGGCGCCCGGCACGTCACCCCGGGCCGTGGCGGGAAAGGGGTCAGCCGAAGTGGGCGCGGGTTTCGGCGAAGGCGGCGTCGGTGCCTTCCAGGGCCGCGGCCACCTCCGCCTCCGTGTGGGCGGCCGACATGAACCAGTTGTGCCACGGGTGCAGATACACCCCGTGCCGCAGGCAGGCCGAGCTCCAGTGCATGGCGACCGACAGATCGGCGTCGCCGTCGAAGCTGAGCCACGGGATCGTCACGGGCCCCGTCTGGTTGACCACGAACCCGTGGGCCTTGGCCTGGGCGTACAGTCCTTCGCGGAGTTGGGTGCCGGCTCGTTCCATGGCGGCGATGCCGTTCTCGTCGCGCAGCGTCTCGATGGTGGCCTTGGCGGCGGCCATGGCGACGGCGGAGAACCAGAAGGAGCCGGTGGAGTAGAGGGTCTGGGCGGGGCCGCGCAGGGCGTCGGTGCCGGTGACGGCGGCGATGGGGTAGCCGTTGGCCATGGCCTTGGACCAGGCGGTCAGGTCGGGGCGCACGCCGTAGGGCTCCCACGAGCCGCGCAGGTCGATGCGGAAGCCGGCGCGGACGTCGTCGATGACGAGCGCGGCGCCGAGGCGGTCGGCGAGGGCGCGGGCGCCGCGGGCGAAGGCGGGCTCGACGAGCTCCTGGTCCTCGAAGGAGTCGTGTTTGAAGGGGGTGACGATGATGGCGGCCACGTCGCCTTCGACGGTCGCCGCCGCGGCTTCGAGGGATTCGAGGGAGTTGTAGGTGAACTCGACGAGGTCGGCCCGCTCGTTCGGGGTCGTGCCGGCCGGGGAGGGCGTGCACCACGGGTCGGCCCCGTGGTAGGCGCCGTGCGCCATGAGCACTTTGGTGCGGCCGGTCGCGGCTCTGGCGACCATGAGGGCCTGGGTGGTGGCGTCGGTGCCGTTCTTGGAGAACATCGCCCAGTCGGCGCTGGGCACGGTGTCGACCAGGAGCTCGGCCAGCTCGACCATGATGGCGCCGGGCCCGTTGAGGCAGTCGCCGAGCGCGGCCTGGCGGGCGGCGGCCTCCTCGACGCGCGGGTGGCGGTGGCCGAGCACGACGGGCCCCCAGCTGCACATGAGGTCGATGTACGAGCGGCCGTCGACGTCCCATTGCCGGCAGCCTTCGCCGCGTTCGAAGAACTGGGGGTAGCCGGGGGCGAAGATGGCGGCGTTGAGGTGGCCGTACATGCCGCCGGGGACGACTTGGGCGGCGCGCTGGCGGAGGTCGGCGTCAAGGCTCATGAACGTGTTCCTAGGCGAGGAGGAGGCTGAGGGTGGGGGAAGGTACTAGGCGAGGAGGCTGAGGGTGGAGGGGAGGTCGGTGAGGCCGGCGTCGGAGCCGAGGCCGGTGGCGACGCGGGCGGCGGCGGCGGTGCCCCAGCGGGCGGCGGCGGGCACGTCCTGGTCGTGGAGGAGGGCGGTGAGGAAGCCGGCGCAGTAGGCGTCGCCGCAGCCGGTGGTGTCGGAGACGTCCGTCTTCAGTGCCGGTACGTGCTCGGTGCCGGCGGCGGTGACGAGCATGCTGCCGGCGGCGCCGAGCGTGACGACGACGCCGCGGGGGCCGTCGGCGAGGAGGGTGCGGGCGGCGGTCTCGACGTCGGCGGCGCCGGTCATGTGCAGGGCCTGGGACTCGTTCGGGAGCACGTAGTCCACGTGCGGGAGGAACGCCCTGGCCATGCCCAGCAGGTCGGGCATCTCGGACAGGAGGTCCATGGTGACGATGGCGCCGGACGAGCGGGCCTCGTCGAGGAGGGCGAAGAAGGCGGGATCGCCGAGGCCGAAGGTGACGTCCATGCCGCCGAGGTGGATGCCCCGGGCGGTGCGGAGGAGATCGGGGTCGAGGTCGGCGTAGGTGACGCTGAGGTTGGCGCCGGGGACGTGGAAGCTGGGGCGCCCGCCGTCGGGACGGATGGGCAGGATGGAGGCCGCCGTCTGCTCGCCCGTCCTGCGGACGAGTCGGGAGGTGTCGACACCGCGCTTGGCCAGGATCATGAGCAGGAAGTCGCCGAGCTCGTCGTCGCCGATGGCGCCCATGGTGACCACGTCGTTGCCCAGCTTGACCAGGTCGACGGCGGTGCCGGCGGCGGCGCCGGCGGCGGTGAGCCGGATCTGGTCGACCAGGACGGTGTCCTGGCCCTGGGGGATGTGGTCGACGGGTCTGGCGAGGATGTCGACGATGTGGACGCCGACTGTGACGACGGTCATAGTCTAAATAGACAGACGTCCGAATAAAACGTCAAGAGGTGCCCTATGCCGAAGATCGTTGATCATGATGAGCGCAGGCGTGAGGTCCTGTCGGCGGCCAGCCGGGTGATCGTCAGGGACGGCATCGACGCCGCCACCACCCGCGCCATCGCCAAGGAGGCCGGCTACTCCAACGGCGTGCTCGCGCACTACTTCGCCGACAAGGACGAGATCCTGCTGTCGGCGTTGCGGCACTCGCACCGGCGCATCCGGGGGCGGCTGACCGGCAAGGTGGCGGGGATGACGGGGCTGGCGGCGCTGCGCGAGGTGCTGCTGGACAACCTGCCGCTGGACGCCGAGCGCTGCGAGGAGACGCGGCTGGAGGTGAGCTTCTGGAGCCGCAGCCTGGCCTCGGAGCGGCTGGCCGAGGTGCAGCGGGCCGAGGCGGGCGAGCTGCGCGCCGCCGTACGGGAGCTGCTGGAGCAGGCCCGCGCGGCCGGGGAGCTGAGCACCGACGACGACCTGGACGACGTCGCGGAGCGCCTGCTCGCCCTGGTCGACGGGCTGAGCCTGCACCTGCTGCTCTACCCCGACCGGATGGGCCGGGACGTGGCCGGGCGGCTGATGACCCAGGCCGTGGAGCGGCTGTAGCGGGGGGCCGATTGCCGCTCCGGCGGGCCGCCCGCTACTGTCCTGGCGCATGAGCCTTCGCGAGCAGTTGTGCGAGTACGGCCGGCGGGCCGTCGAGCTCGGCCTGGTCATCGGCACTTCGGGCAATCTCAGCGTGCGCGAGGGCGACCTGGTGACGGTCACGCCGTCGGGCGCGGCGCTCGACCGGCTGACGCCCGAGATGTGCCCGGTGGTGGACCTGACGACGGGCCGCCGGGTGGCGGGCGAGACCCGCCCCTCCAGCGAGACGCCCATGCACCTGGCCATCTACCAGACCACCGACGCGCGGGCGATCGTGCACACGCACTCCGTGTTCGGGACGGTGGTGGCCACCACGATGACGGAGCTGCCGCCCGTCCACTACAACGCGCTGATGCTCGGCGGGGTGGTGAAGGTCGCCGAGTACGCCACGTACGGCACCCCCGAGCTGGCCGCGAACGTGCGCGCGGCCCTGGAGGGCAAGCGCGCCGCCCTGATGGCCAACCACGGCGGGGTGACCATCGGGGCGACGCTGGAGGAGGCGTTCGAGGCGACGCGCCTGCTGGAGTGGCTCTGCGAGGTGTACGTGCGGGGGCTGAGCGTCGGCAAGCCGACCATCCTGACGGAGGAGCAGCTCGCCGCGGTGGTCGAGCGCGCGCTCAACCCCCCGCCGCTGTAGGCGCTCGGCCGGGCGCACGCTCGGCCACCGCCGCTGCAGAACTCCGGGCTACGCGAGCGTGGCCTGCTCGGCCAGGCCGAGCGGCAGCCCGCCGGACCCGGCGATCCGGTCGTGGAACTCCTTGAGCGTGCCCTGGAACGACTCCCTGATGCGCTCGATCTCGATCGCGCCCGTGAGGTACGAGGGGGCCTGCGTGGGCCAGGCGCAGTAGCGGTTCACCTCGCCCTGCGCGGTGCCCGGCGACAGCGACGCCTTGGTGGCCATGAACGTCTCGGCCTCCTCGATCGACATGTCCTCGCAGTGCAGCGCGGTGTCGACGACGATGCGGGCGGCGCGGAAGATGCGGCAGTCGAGGTGGGCCAGCTCGGTGGCGGGGGTGTCGAAGTAGCCCTGCTCGTGCAGCATCTTCTCGACGTACAGGGCCCAGCCCTCGGTGAAGTACGGCGTCCTGAAGACCTTCCTGACCGTACGGGGGTTGCCCGCCATGTACGACAGGTGCCAGTGGTGCCCGGGGTAGGCCTCGTGCACGGCGATCGAGGGCATCTGGGCCCGCGAGTTCGTCCGCAGGCGCTGGCGTACCTGCTCGGGGGTGAAGTCGTCGGGCGTGTAGGGCACGAAGAAGACGCCCGTGCGGGAGGAGCTGAGCGGCGGCGGCGCCAGGTAGTGGGCCACGGACAGGACCGGGCGGGTGTACTCGGCGGAGGGCAGCACGTGGCACTCCTCGCCGTCGGCGAACGTCACCAGGTCCCGCTCGCGGACGAAGTCACGGGCCCGCAGGGTCTCCGCCTCGTACTCGGCGCGCATGTCGGCCAGGGTCGGCGGGTGGTCGTCCATGAGGTGCTCCATGGCGGCCCGCCAGTCCTGGGTGCCGTTGACCTGGAGCGCCACCTCGCGCATGCGGGCGTCGAGCTCGGCCCAGGCCGCCTTGCCCTTCTCGTGCAGCTCGGCGGCGCCGTACCCGAGCAGCTCGCGCTCGCGCAGGAGGGTGGAGTAGAGCCGCTCCCCCATGCGCCAGGTGCCGCCGCACTCGAAGCCTTCGAGGAAGGTCACGAGCTCGTCGAACGCGGCGGCGGCGGGCTCGGCGGCGGCGGCGAGTTGGGCGCGCAGCTGCTCGTCCTCGACCATGGAGGGGATCGTGCGGGTCAGGAAGTTGCGGCCGGTGCGGGCCTGGCCGAGCCCGCGCTGCACCAGCAGCGGGGCGGCGAGGTCGGGGTCGAGGTTGGCGCGGCAGGCGGCGAGCACGCCGGGCACCTCGGCCAGGCGCGACAGCGCGGAGGCGACCAGCTCGGGCTCGGGCTTGAGCCGGCGCTGGAACGGCGTGTACATGGAGGCGAAGACGGCTCCGAGGTAGACGCTCGGGTCGCGCCGCCACTCCGGCCAGGACGCGAGCGCGATGGAGCCTCTGAGCTGCGACAGGACGAGATCTCTGTCGATCGCGTCGTCGAGGGTGGGTGCCTCGGCGGCGGCCAGGCGGTCGAGCCAGAGCACCTGCTCGCGCTCGCGGGCCTGCCAGGCGGAGGCGGTGAAATCGCCGAGGGTGTGATCGTAACCGTCGGCCCCGAGCGAGGCGGCGACGACCGGACGGTCAGAAAAGTACCACTTGAGAAACTCGTCCACCGGTGCACCATATCCTGAGCAAATGCCCCTGCAGATCACTGGCGCGCTAGGCGACCCTGACCTGATCCGCCTCCCCTGGGAGACCCCTCTCGAAGACTGGCCGCAACACCATCTGGTCGATCTGCCGCGCGGCATCTCGCGGCACGTGGTGCGCTTCGCCCGCCTGTCGGGCAAGGTGTACGCGATCAAGGAGATCAGCGAGCGCTACGCCAAGCGGGAGTACCAGCTCCTGTGGGACCTGGCCAGGCTCGACGCCCCCGCCGTGGAGCCGGTCGCGTACGTCACCGGCCGCGAGAACGGCCTCGACGCGGCCCTGATCACCCGCCACCTGCAGTTCTCGCTGCCCTACCGGGCGGTCATGTCGGGCACCCTGCGCCCCGACACGCTCACCCGCCTGCTCGACGCGCTGGCCGTGCTGCTGGTGCGGCTGCACCTGAACGGGTTCTACTGGGGCGACTGCTCGCTGTCCAACACGCTGTTCCGGCGCGACGCGGGGGCGTTCGCGGCCTACCTGGTGGACGCCGAGACCGGCGAGATGCACCCGATGATCAGCGAGGGCCAGCGCCTGACCGACATCGACAACGCGCACACCAACATCTTCGGCGAGATGCTCGACCTGGAGGCCGGCGGGCTGCTGCACCCGTCGATCGACCCCATGGACACCGCCGACGACATCGTGGCCCGCTACCACCGCCTCTGGAACGAGATCAACGAGAGCGAGATCATCGAGGAGGTCGACTGGCACCGCGTCGAGCAGCGCATCAGGCGCCTCAACCTGCTGGGCTTCGACGTGGCCGAGATGATGGTGCGGCGCAAGGTCGGCACCGGCCGGCTGATCGTGCGCCCCAAGGTCGTGGACGCCGGCCACCACCAGCGGCGCCTGCTCCGCCTGACCGGCCTCGACGTCGAGGAGAACCAGGCGCGGCGGCTGCTCAACGACCTCGACGGGTTCCGGGTGGCCAAGGGGCTGCGGCACGAGGACGAGGCCATCGTGGCGCACCGGTGGCTGGCCGAGGTGTTCCAGCCGACCGTGGACGCCATCCCGGCCGAGCTGCGCGGCAAGCTGGAGCCCGCGCAGCTCTTCCACGAGATCCTGGACCACCGCTGGTTCCTGTCGGAGCAGGAGGGCGCGGACGTCGGGCTGGCCGCGGCGGTGAAGTCGTACGTGGACAACGTCCTCGTGCACAAGCCCGACGAGCGGGCGCTGCTGCCGGACGAGGAGCCCGCCCAGTAGGCCCCTTTGACGCGCCGCTCAGTAGGCCACGCTGACGCGCTGCCGGGGGTGGGCGTTCTTGTCCACCTCGTCGGCGATCGCGACCGCGAAGTCCTCGGCGGTGATGAAGCTGCGGCCCTCGGCGTCGGTCATGAGCTGGTCGCCGCCGAGCCGGTACGTCCCGGTGCGCTCCCCCGGCGCGATCTCGGCCGCCGGGGAGACGAACGTCCAGTCGAGGTCCTCGACCTCACGGAACAGGCGCAGCAGCGAGCGGCCGGCCAGCGCCTCCTTCTTGTAGATGTCGGGGAAGTCGGGCGTGTCCACCAGGTCCTGGCCGGGCGCCACCTGGAGGCTGCCCGCGCCGCCCACGACGATCACCCTCCGCACCCCGGACGCCCGCGCGCCCTCGATGAGCGCGCGGTAGGCCGACAGGAAGGGCGGCTGGGGCTCGCTGCCGTCGCGCGGCGGCGCGATGGCGGAGACGATGGCGTCGTGGCCCTCGGCCAGCGTGGCGGTGTCGTGGATGTCGCCCTTGACGGGGCCGGTGCGGCTGAGGCCGGTGACCTCGTGGCCGCGATCGCGCAGCTCGGCGGCGATGCGCTGACCGACCATGCCGGTCGCGCCGAAGAGAAGAATCTTCATGTCGGCAAGAGTATCCATCGGATACTGGTTACTTCATCGTGCTATAAGTACCTTATGGATACCGGTGATGTCTTCGACCCTAATTGTCCTACCCGGGTGGTCCTGGACCGCATCGGAGACAAGTGGTCGGCGCTGGTGCTGCTCTGCCTCGACGGCGGGCCCATGCGCTTCACCCAGCTCCGCACCCGGATCGGCGGCGTCACCCCCAAGGTGCTCACGCAGACGCTGCGGGCCATGGAGCAGGACGGGCTGGTGACGCGGGAGGTGTTCGCCGAGGTGCCGCCGCGGGTCGAGTACGCGCTCACGGACCTCGGGCGCTCGCTGCACGGGCCGATCTCGGTGGTGGCCGACTGGGCCGAGAGAAATGTCGCCGAGATCATGCGTTGCCGCGAGAAATTCTCATAAATCATACGTTTTTCCGTAGCAGTAGGGTTTTTCTACTCCGCAGCCGTATAAAACCCCCACACCTGTGACTCGCCGCCCGATGGGCGCGCCTCCTTCGCCCTACGCTGTTCGCGTTCCACCACGGCGAGGGAGGTCACGTGCTGGGAATCGACGGCTGCCTGGCGGAAGTCATGTCCATACCGGGCGCGCTGGACGCCATGCTGGTGGACCACACGAGCGGCATGGCGGTGGCCTTCAGCACGGCGGTGGGCGTGGACGCCGACCGGTCGGCCGCCGCGCTGACCGAGGCGCTGCGCGCCACCACCGACGGCCTGGCCCGCACCTGCCCGGGCGACGTCGTCCGCATCGACGACATGCTCGTCACCACGGACAAGGGCCACCATCTGCTGCGGCTGCTGGAGACCGTGTTCGAAGGACCGCTGGTCATCTACGTACGCCTTGACCTGGAACGATCCAACCTCGCCCTGGCCAGGCACCGCCTGAGCACCATCTCCAGCCGGTTCGCGACGTGACCCATGACCAAGCTCGACACACTCCTGGCCGGCCTCGCCCGCGAGCGCTCCACCGGCGCGCTCCAGGTCGGCAGGAGCGGCACGATCTTCCTGTCCGAGGGGCGCGTGACGTACATGGAGTGCGCCCAGACCCCCAGCGTCGAGCGGCTGCTCGCGGCCAGGGGGCTGATGAGCGAGGCGGCGCTGCGGCGGCTGCAGGACGACGGCGGCTGCGAGAAGCTGCTCGCCGACGGGGCGCTCACGCCGGGCGAGCTGCAGTACGCGGTGCTCGGCGGGGTCCTCGATGCGGCCTTCTTCCTGCTGCCGGTCAGCGGGGCGCGGCCCAAGTTCCGCCCCGGCGAGCAGCACTGGCTCGGCGGGCAGTGGTTCTTCGACGTGCCGGGCCTGGTGCGCGAATGCGCGCGGCGGCGGGCGCAGCTCGCCGAGATCTGGCCCTCCGCCGACGTCGACTCCCTGCCGGTACGGCCGCTGCCCCGGCTGCCCGGCCACGGGGTGACGCTGAGCCGGGTCCAGTGGGAGGTCATCGTCAGGGCCGACCACAAGGCGACCCCGCTGGAGCTGGCCAAGCAGCTGGGGCGGCCGGCGTACCCGGTGCTCGTGGCCGTGCGGCGGCTGGCCGCCTCCGGGCTGCTGGCCGCGCCCGACCTGCCCCAGCGGCGGGCTCCCGCGGAGCACCCGCCGCACGACCCGCGGGCGCGGGCCCAGCCGCTGGGCCCGCCCGTGACGGGTGACCCGACCGATCTGGCGCTGCTGATGCGGCTGAAGAAGGCGCTCGAGGAGCTGTCGTGAGGTTCCCCTCACTCAGGAGGAGGCCACCGGTGGAGCTACGACAAGAGGTTCTGGAGGAGATGGCGCTCCTGCGCGAGCGCACCCCTGACGTCCAGGGGAGCGTCGCGGGCACCGTGGACGGCCTCCAGCTCGCCTGCGACCTGCCCGGGCAGGAGGGCGAGCAGGCGGCGGCCCTGTCGGCGGCGCTGCTCGCGATGAGCAGGCGGATGCTGGTCATCACCGGTCAGGGAGTCTTCGAGGAGACGCTCATCTCCGGCACCGCCGGCTTCACGGCGTTCTACGCCGCCGGCCCCACCATCGTCCTCACGGTCCTGGCCGGACCCGGCGCGAACGTCGGGCTGCTGCGGCTGGAGGGCAGGAAGACGGCTGCCGCCGTGGCCGCCGTCGCAGCACGGAAGCACTGATCCATCGACAAGGAGGCAAGCATGGCCGGCATGGACGTGTCACTCAAGGAGATGATGGCCATCGACGGCGCCATCGGGGCCGTCATCGTCGATCACGGCAGCGGCATGGCGCTGGGCGCGCTGGGCGGCTCCAAGGATCTCGACCTGCAGATCGCCGCGGCCGGCAACACCGAGGTGGTCAAGGCCAAGCTGCGCACGATGGACTCGCTGGGTCTCAAGGACAGCATCGAGGACATCCTGATCACGCTGAGCGGCCAGTACCACATCATCCGCCCGATCACCGGGCGCGGCGGCAAGGGCCTGTTCCTGTACCTGGCGCTCGATCGCAATCGCGCCAACCTGGCGCTGGCCCGCCACCAGCTCCGGGGCATCGAGGAGAAGCTGGAGGTCTGACGCCCGCTTCCGGTGGCCCGGCTGCATGTGTGGGGGGACGGGCCACCGGCGGCGTCAGGTCTCGTGATCTCCGCCTCAGGCGGAGGTCAGCTTGGTGATCTCCGCGACGAAGCTCGGCCAGAGCTCGCGTGGCAGGTCGTGCCCCATGCCCGGGTACGTCACCAGCCGTGCCCCGGGGATCGCCGCGGCCGTGGCGCGGCCGCCCGCGACCGGGATGAGCGGGTCCGCCTCACCGTGCAGCACGAGCGCGGACACCTTGACCTGGGCGAGCAGCGCCGTCCGGTCCCCCGAGCCCATGATCGCGGCGAGCTGCCTGGCCGTGCCCGCCGGGTCGAAGCAGCGGTCGTAGGCCAGCCCGGCCATCGCCTTGATCCGCTCGTGGTCCAGCTCGTAGCCGGGCGAGCCGATGACCGACCAGGTCCGTACCGCCTGCTCCAGCACCGCCTCGCGGCCCTCGGCCGGCCGGCCCATCAGCACCGCGGCGGCGGCCTCGGTGGGCGGCGCCACGCTGGGCCCTGGCGTGGACATGATGGAGGTCAGGGTCAGCACCCGCCCTGGATGCCGGATGGCCAGCGTCTGGGCGATCATCCCGCCCATCGACGCGCCCACCACGTGGGCCGCCGGCCAGCCGAGGACGTCCATGAGGCCCGCGGTGTCGTCGGCCAGGTCGTCCAGCAGGTACGGCGGCGCGGCGCCCATCGCGGGCACCCCGTGGTCGTGGAAGTGCGTGGACAGGCCGGCGTCGCGGTTGTCGAACCGGACGACGTGGTGTCCCTGCTCCGCCAGGAGCTCGCAGAACTCCTCGTCCCACTGGACGAGCTGGGCGCCGAGCCCCATGACGAGGAGCAGGGGACGGCCCGTGGGTGAGCCGAAGCTCTCGTAGGCGATGTCGATGCCGTTCACGGCTGCGCGGGTGGTCACGACGACCAGAATGACATTCTGGTCGTCGCCGCGTAAAGGCCGCCGGGTGTTTATGGGGAGGGGGTCCGTTTACGGCGGGAGCCTGGTTATGGGGAAGGCGCCTGTTTATGGGGAGAGGGCTTGCTTATGGGGAGAGGGCTTGCTTATGGAGGTCAGCGCCGCAGGAGGGCGCGCAGACGCTCGCCGCCGAGCACCACGCCGCCGCCCGTCACCGTCAGGACGCCGGCCAGCAGCGTGCTACCGGCCACGCCCGGCTCCTTGGGCTCGCTCACCGGCACCACGGGGGCGTCCACGAGCCGGCCGCCCGCGTTGTCCTCGTCCTCGTCGGCCTTCGGCGGCGTCGCCGGGTTGCGGTCGCGCTCGGCCCAGGCGCCGGTGGAGAACGGCACCGGGTAGTTCTTCTTGCCCACGCCGTCACCCCACTTGGTGATGACGTAGTCGACGTCGATGTGTCCCTCGCCGCCGATGCCGTCCACGCCCAGCGTGCTGGCGTTGAACTCGCCGCCGGTCAGCTCGGCGAACGTCTTGGCGTCGAGGTCCAGCATGACGCCGCGGCTGGACGGCTCGCCCGGCCCGCGGTCGCCCACGAAGAAGGGCATCTTCTTGCCCTTGTAGACGACGTATCCCTCGGTCATCAGCGGCCAGCTCGGGCTGGCGGCCAGCCCCTTCTGCATCGGCTTGCCGCTGGCCGGCAGGCCCGTGTCACCGGCGCGGCCGGAGGCGTCGTCCCAGAAGTACGAGGCCGTGGTCGAGCCTTTGAGCAGGATCTTCTCTCCGGTGTCGGAGTCGGCGTGGGCGGCCGTGCCGGCGACGGTCAGTGCTCCGACGGCGGAGCAGGTCAGCACGGCGAGGGAACGCAGGCCAAAACAGGCGAACATGAAGCAGCAAAACCCTTCACTGGGGGACAGGGAGGTTGCACTCACGGAAAAAAGGGCGCGGCGGGGCAGGGCGCCGCGAGATCGCTACGCGGAGCGCAAGATACGAGCCTTTGGGGAAGGGGGCCGCTCAGCGGGCGGCGGCCGGGAAGACGCGGTCTGGGGGAACGACGCGCTGGTGCATGAAGTAACTTGTCCTCTCCATCACGCCTACCGGGTTAGCTGACGGGTTCGGGCGTGGAGATGCCCTACCGGCGCGTGGCCGGATTCACCCCAACGGAGGTGGTTCCCCGGTTCCCGACGTTCGGGATTCGGCGCCAACCGGCGGTCCTTCTGGGGTAAGGACCGGGTAACCGGCTGGTAATGGCGAATACGTTAGCCACGGAAACGGACACATGCCAACGTATCGGGCAAAAGATCTACCTGGTTAGGTAAAGAAAAAGGGGGCACGGCATGCCGTACCCCCGCCAGATTCCAGCCTCAGCCGCCGCTCTTGCGCCTGAATGATCTCTTACTCGCAGCCGGACCGTGCGCCCCGTGGATCTTGGATGGGTCGCCGCCCCTGCCACCCGCGCCCGAACCCGCGTGCTGGTTGCGCTTGCGCTCCAGCGCCTCGCGGAACTTGCGCTTCATCTCGTCCTCCGGAGTGTCGCTGACATCCGGCTCCGGTGCATCCGCCATGAGGACCTCCATGGTGTTGGGGACAGTCACAGCTTCGCACGGCACCGCTTATGACGCGAAACCGGGCTCACTGCGAGGTGAAGGCCAGCAACCGGAAAACCGGGTCGGGACCCCCCGAACGCCCCTGCCCGTGCCCGGTTCGCCGCGGAGCCGCAACCCGCGCCGTGCCGCTTCGGCGATGACGATCTCCGCCCCGTCCGTCGCGGGCGACCGGTCGCCCGGCCGGTGCGCGGCCTTTTTATCCACCGTCGTGACGAACACTCCCCCGGGCCGCAGCACGCGGGCCGCCTCCGCGATGACCGGACGGGCGTCGTCGAGCAGGTGCAGCAGCCAGAAAGTGGTGACCGCGTCCACGCAGCGGTCGCGTACCGGAAGCCGGCGCCCGTCACCCAGCACGACCGGCACCCGCTCCGAGGCGAGGCGGGCCATGCCGGCGGCGGCGTCCACGCCGAGCACCCGCAGGCCGCGCGCGGCCAGCTCCCTGGTGACCAGCCCGGTGCCGCAGGCCAGGTCGAGCAGCGTGCCGGGCTCGGGGATCAGACCCCGGACGGCCTCCGCCGCCGCCCGCGCGCGGGGCAGCCCGCCCCGGGTCTCGTCGTAACGCGCCGCTTCGAGGCTGTAGTCGAGCACGGTCCCAGTACAGCAGGTAAAGGGGATCCGTTCCGTTCGTGGTGTTGTGTTGGGACGGATCAGGAAACAGTCCCCGCGATGAGACTCCTCGGTCGTGACCTGGCGATGGATCTGGGAGCGGCGAGCACGCGGATCTACGTCAGACGCAAGGGCATCGTGCTCGACGAGCCCTCCGTCGTCATGTGCGACGTCCGGACGGGCAAGATCGTCCGGTACGGCGCCGAAGCCGTCGCCGACAGCGGCGGCAGCACCCACTGGCCGGTCAGCGGCGGGCTGCCGGCCGACGCCGAGCTCGCCCGGCGCATGGTGCGGCACTTCCTGCGCAAGGTGCACTGGCACCCGTACGCCCGGCCGCGCCTGGTCATGGCGCTGCCCGGCGACTCCACGCCGATCGACCGCGAGGCGCTGCAGGACATCGCGTACGAGGCCGACGCCAGGACCGTGCGGCTCGTCCCGCACGCGCTGGCCGCCGCGCTCGGCGCCGGCATGTCGCTCCACGACCGCACCGGCCACATGGTGATCGACATCGGCCGGGACGCCGCGCGCATCGCCGTCCTGTCCGGCGAGTCCGTGGTGGCGACCGGCTCCGTCCCGTACGGCGGGCAGGCCGTGAACCGGGCCATCGCCCGCTTCGTCGAGCGCGAGCACGGGCTGCAACTCGACGACGAGGCGGCCGAGACGGCCAAGCGGCACGCCCACGACGGGCTCGTGGTCGTGCGGGCCCGCGACCCCGGCACCGGCCGCGAACGGGAGCTGTCGCTGCCCGTCGAGCACATCTTCGAAGCCACCAGGCAGCCCGTCGAGACCATCGCACGGGCGGCCATGGAGACCGTGGAGCGCTGCCCGGCCGAGCTGGCCGCCGACCTCGGCGAACGCGGCGCCGTACTGGTCGGCGGCGGGGCGCTGCTGCGCGGCCTCGGGCGGCGGCTGCGCGACGCGCTCTGCATGCCCGTGCGCCGGGCCGAGCGGCCGCTGGAGTGCGTGGCGCTCGGGCTCGGCCGGTGCGTGGACGAGCTGGGCGTGATCGGGAGGCTCCGTGGCGGCCGGACATGATCGACGACCTGTTCCACACGGGCGTCTCGCTCGCCGACAAGGCCATCAGGACCGTCGCCGTGTACGTCACCGTCGCGGCCCTGCTGCGCCTCGGCGGCAAGCGCGGCATCGCCCAGCTCAACAACTTCGACTTCGTGGTCATGCTGCTGATGAGCAACGTCGTACAGAACGCGATCATCGGCCCGGACAACTCCCTGGCCGGCGGCCTGGCCGGGCTGGTGATCCTCATGGCCGTGAACGCGGTCGTGGTGCGGCTCGCCGCGACCGTGCCGGCGATCGGCCGGCTCGTCGAAGGCAGCCCCACCGTGCTCGCCCGCGACGGGGGCTACGTCCGCTCCGCGCTGCGGCGGCTGGGCGTGCGCCAGGCCGACCTCGACGTGGCCATCCAGCTCAGAGGCGGTACGAGCGTCGCCGACACCAGCCTGGTGCGGCTGGAGCCCGGGGGCGCCGTCCTCGTCCGGCTGCGGCCCGACGAGGAGAACGCCGAGCGGGGCGACGTGGCGGAGCTGCGCACCCGGCTCGACCGGATCGAGCGCAAGCTCGACGCCCTGGCCGGAACAGGAGGCAGCACATGACCGTCCGCGGCATCGACCACGTCGGGGTGACGGTGCCCGATCTCGACGCGGCCACGGAGTTCTTCGCCCGCGCGTTCGGGGCCGAGGTCCTCTACGACACGCTCCCCCGCGCGCAGGGCCCCAAGGGCGGCTGGGCGACCGAGCGGCGGCTCGGGGTGCCGCAAGGGACGGCCGAGGTCGCCGTCCGCATGCTCCGCCTGCCGAACGGGCCGGGGATCGAGCTGTTCGAGTTCAGCGGGCCGCGGCAGGGCGGGGCGGCGCTGCCGTGCGACCTGGGGTGGCAGCACGTCGCCCTGTACGTGGACGACCTCGACGAGGCGCTGCGGCGGTTCACCGAAGCGGGTGGGCTTCGCTTGTCCGACCCGGTGCCGTTGCCGGGGCCCGAGTCCGGCGAGCACAACCGGTTCGCCTACTGCCGGACGCCTTGGGGCGGGACGGTGGAGCTGCTGACTTATCCGGATGCGCAGCCGTACGAGAAGGAAACGGACCAGCGCCGCTGGCGGCCGTAACGGCGGCCTCGGCTTTTTGCCGACTCGGGAGCTCAAGCGGGTCGGCTCAGGAGCACACGCGCAGCCCGGGGGCCTGCTCCCAGCCGGTCAGGGACAGAACGCGGCGGACCGCGGGGGAGATCGGATCCAGGATCACCTCGCGGTCCGAGGATAATCGGGCGGCGGCGGTGACGATGAGGCGCATGCCCGCCACGTCGATGAAGGTCAGCCCCGACAGGTCGAGCCGGATGTCGTGGCTGCCCGCGAGGAGGGCCCACGTGAGGGCCCCGGCGAGCAGATGACGGTTGCCGCGGTCGATCTCGCCGGTGATACGCAGGCCGAAGGGGTGCGAAACGAGGGTGACGCGTGCTCGGTCATCGGTTTCGAAGGTCATCCGGCTCCGTGGGGGGCGCCTGCCGTACATGGGGGCATCTGCCCTGAAAAGACCGGATCATGCGGTGACGGTCCGCCGCAGGCTCGTGCTTTTTGTGTGATTCACTCGTTAGCCGACGGTGATCTTCGATAGGGTCCCCTCGTGCGCGCCCGCCGTCACGCCCTGCCCGCGGTGCTCCTCAGTGTCGCGGCGATGACGGGTGTCACGGTGACGACGGCCTGCATGTCCACGGCCGAGCCGCCCACCCTCGAAGAGGCCGCCAGACAACTGGACGCCGACGCCGGCGAACTCCTCAAGGCCACCGAACTCCACCTGTCCGCCGTGGCCCGCACCGACGACGACACCTGCGTACCAGGCCAGCTACGCCACTTCTTCCAAGCCGAGAGCGACCTCGCCGAAGCCTCCGACGGGCTGCTGGAGCGGCTGCGGGCCCTGGGGTACGACAAGGTCGTGGACGATCACGACCTGCGGGATGAGGAGCAGGACGTGGCGGTGCTGCGCAACCCGCAGAACCGGCTGGAGTTCGAGCTCACTGTGTTGTCCGGGGAGGACGCGCGGGTGCGGGTGGTAGGCAAGACCACCTGCTACGCCACCGAGTAACCACCTGCCACCCGCCTGACCGAACGGTACCGGCTCCGGGTACCGTTCGAGCCTCCCCTCACGAACGCCCCGGCTGAGCCCCGTCCACGTTGCGCCGAGCCGGTCCGCACGGCCCCTCGCCGACCCGGCGCCAGTTGCGGAAGCCGGTGCCAAGGCGCGAGGCTGGCACCCGCCCAGCGCCCGCCCACTCAGCCTCAAGAACCGGCACCGGCTCCGACACCACACCCCGGAGAACCGGTGGCCCGGCCGAGCAGGGCCGCACCGTCCCTTCTTGCCGGGCCGTTCACGGGGTGGACAAGGCCTCGGTCGGGGAGAGGCGGGAGGCGCGGATGGCGGGGTAGAGGCCGGCGATGGCGCCGATGAGGAGGGTGGCGGCGAGGCCGCCGGCCGTGGCCCAGGCGGGGACGACCGAGGGCCAGCCGCTGTACAGGGCGTACCCCATCGTCACCCCCGTCCCCAGCAGGACCCCGCCGGTGCCGCCAAGTGCCGACAGCAGGAGGGACTCGGCCAGGAACTGGGTTCTGATCTGCCCCCGCGTCGCCCCGAGTGAGCGGCGCAGGCCGATTTCGGCGCGGCGTTCCAGGACGGAGATGACCATGGTGTTGGCCACGCCGACCCCGCCCACGAGCAGGGCCACCGCGCCCACGCCCAGGAGCAGGTTGGCGAAGGCTTGGCTGGTGGCCTGCTTGGCGGCCAGGGCGTCGGACGGGCGGGAGATGTCGACCTCGTTCGGCGCCTCGGGATTGGCGGTGCCGGCCAGCACCTGGCGTACCGACTCCAGCTTGGCTTCTTCTGAGCGGGTGTAGAGGGTGGTCGGGTGGCCGTCGAAGCCGAGCCGGGACTCGGCGACGGGCCAGCCGACCAGGACGCCGCTGTCCAGCTCGCTGGCCAGCGCCACGGGCTCCAGGACGCCGACGACGGTGAACCGGATGCCGCCGACGATGATCTGGGTGTCGGGGCCGGCGGCGCCGATGCCGAGGCGTTGGGCGGTGAGGGAGCCGATGACGGCGGCGGGGTAGCGTTCGGTGGCCGCGTTCAGCCAGGTGCCGCTGCGCAGGGTCGCGCCGACGGTGGCGGGCAGGTCGAGGCGGGCCGCGTACGTGCTGATGCCGCCCGTCTGCGCTTCGGGGATCTGTTCGGAGCGGTAGACCTTGGCGTCGGCGGCCTTGCCGATGGACGAGACCGCCTGGACGGGCCCGATCCGCTCGATCATGGCTTCGGCGTCCTTGGGGAGCTGGGCGGCCTCGCCGGTGATCGTGGATCCGGCCGACAGGGTGAGCAGGTTGGTGCCGAGGGCGGAGAGCTGGCGGTCGAGCTCGGCGCCCGAGGAGGACGACAGCCCGACGACGCCGACCATGGCCGCGATGCCGATGGCGATGCCCAGCGCGGACAGGAACGCCCGCAGCGGCCTGGTGCGCAGGCCGACGGCGCCCACCCGCATCACGTCGGCCGCCCGCATCCTGGCGGGGGACAGCCGGGGCCGCTGGATGGCCACCATCACGCCACCCCTGATTCCACGGGTTCCGACGGCGTGAAAGCGGAGTCGGAGATGATCTGGCCGTCGCGCATGCGGACCTGCCGGGGCAGGCTGGCGGCGATCTCCCGGTCGTGCGTGATGATCACGATGGTGGTTCCTCCGGCGTTCAGCTCGTGCAGCAGTTCCATGACGCCGGTGCCGGAGACGGAGTCGAGCGCGCCGGTGGGCTCGTCGGCCAGCAGCAGCGGCGGCTCGCCCGCGACCGCCCTGGCGATGGCGACGCGCTGCCGTTCACCGCCGGACAGCTCGTGCGGCTCGTGGTCCATGCGGTGCTCCAGCCCCACGCGTTTCAAGGCCGCCGCCGCGCGGCGGCGGCGTTCGGCCCTGCTCAGGCCGGTGTAGACGAGGCCGTCGGCGACGTTGTCCAGCGCCGGCACCTTGGCGGCCAGGTGGAAGGACTGGAAGACGAACCCGATCGTGGTCGCCCGCAGCGCCGACAGCTGGTTGTCCGACAGCTTCGACACGTCGTACCCGTCGATCTCGATCGTCCCGGACGACGGCCGGTCGAGCGTGCCGACCACGTTCAGCATGGTCGACTTGCCGGACCCGGACGGGCCGACGATCGCGACCAGCTCGCCGTGGCCGATCCGCAGCGACACCTCCTTCAACGCCGCCACCCCGCCGGGATACGTCCTGGACACCTCGTGCAGGGAGATCATGGGATACGTCATTTCGGCATCCCCACGGTCATGCCCTCGCTCAGCCCGTCCCCCTTGACCTCGACCCGGCCCCCGGCGAACAGGCCCGTCTCGACCGCGATGTAGCGGGACCGGCCGCCCTCGATGACCTCCAGCCCGAAGCCGCCCTCCTGCAGCGCCACCAGCGCCGCCACCGGGACGGTCAGCACGTTCTTGCGCTGCGAGGCGGTGAACGTCACGTCCACCGACGCCTTGTCCAGCCCCCGGGCCGACTTGGCGTTCCCGATCGAGACCAGCGCCTCCACCCGCGTGTCCGGATCCTCCTGCCCCTCACCCGGGACGATCACCGTGGCCACCTCGGTGACCTTGCCCTTCACGCTCTTGCCGTCCGGCAGCGTGACCTCGACCCTGGCCCCCTTCTTCGCCATCCGCTGGTCCTCGGCCTCCAGCTCCACCGTGATCACCTTGTCGGTGCCCGTGTACGTCAGCACCTTCTGCCCGGGCTGCGCCGGCGAGCCCTTCTCCGCCTCCAGGCTCTCCACCCGCACCTTGCCGGGCGCGAAGACGACCTGGCCCAGCTTGACCACGCCGGTCTCGGGCAGCCCGCGATCCTCCTGCCACTCCAGCACGGCCTCGTACGTGTCGTAGGTGAACTCCTCATCCACCGTGAAACCGTCGTAGCCGAGCTTGCTCAGGTTGCGTTCCAGGCTCTCGACGTCCTTGCCCTCCACGCCGATCTTCAGGTCACGGTACGCGGGCGTGCCGCCGTACATGAGCGTCACGGGGTCGTTGTCCAGCCGGTACAGCGACTTGCCGCGGCTGATCGTGGCACCGCTGTCCGGCAGCCACGTGATCGTGCCGGGCTGCCGGGCCACGGCCGAGGTCACCGGGCCGTAACCCAGCTCGCCGTCCGCGTCCCGCGTGTCGTTCAACGTCTGCCTGGTCACCGTCGTGGTGGCCGGCGGCAGCGCGCCCGCCGAGGCGGTCGGGCCGGCGCCGCCTTTCAGCAGGCCCGCGCTGTTGACCGCGACGAACCCGCCGCCCGCGGCCGCCGCCACGACCAGGAGCGCGGCCACCAGCCGGCCCTTGCCACGGCGGCGGCGCTGCCGGGGAGGCGTGGCCTCCGGCTCCGCCTTTCCGTCGATGGTCGCCATACCCATCAAGAGCCTCCCAGGCCGGCGTCAGCGGACTCCTTCTGGCACTTCTCCTGCGCGGACTTGAAGTCGGGGTCCTCGCCGACCTCGGGCGTGATGCGCATCATGCCGCCCTCGGGGTCGGGGTAGGCCTCGACGCCGTTGTCGCGCATGCACTGGGCGAGCTTGCGCATGTTCTCGGCCTGCTTGGGGTCGCCGCCGCCCTGCCGGGTGCCGCTCGGGGCGTACTGCTTGCACGCCTCCTGCGCCGCCTGGACCTTCTCCTGCGGGGTGTTCTTGTCGAACTTCATCATCACCCGGCCGTCAGGCTCGGGGTCGGGCATGTCGATGCCGTTCTCGCGCATGCACTGGGCGAACTTCAGGCCCTTCGCCTGCGGGTCCTCGGACGGTTTGGCGCTGGTGGCGGCCTGGTTGCCGGTGCCGCTCACCGAGGCCACGTCAGACCCGCCGGTGTCGCCCGAGCCGCAGCCGGTCAGGAGCAGGGTGAGCGCGAACGGTGCCGTGACCAGCGCGCTGAGGACGTGTCGTCGCATGGAAGCTCTCCTCGTCGGGGTGAACGTCGTTCGAGGGGAGATGCAATAGGGGGCGGTGTTTCCTCAGCGTTTCCGTCTCGACGGCACCTCCGCGTCGGCGGGGCATCGCCGGGCGGGCGGCACCGGGCGGCACCGGGCAGGCGGCACCGGGCGGCCTCGTTCCGTTGAACGGCACGCTCCCCGGCCGCCATCCGCGGCTTATCCGGAGCAAATGCCCCGTCCGTCACACTCGGCCTTGTAAGCGGATGGAAGGGCCTGAGATACGCCATGCGGGTGCTGGTGGTTGAGGACGAGCCCATGCTCGCCGACGCGATTGCCGAGTGGCTGCGCGAGGAGACGCACGCGGTCGATCTGGCCCACGACGGCGAGGCCGCGCTGGAGCGGATCGCCGTCAACGACTACGACGTGGTCGTGCTGGACCGGGACCTGCCGCGCGTGCACGGCGACGAGGTGTGCCGGGAGATGGTGGCCTCGGAGTGCGACGCGCGGGTGCTGATGCTCACCGCCGCCGCCCAGCTCGACGACCGGGTGACGGGCCTGTCCATGGGCGCCGACGACTACCTGACCAAGCCGTTCGCGTTCCCCGAGCTGGCCGCCCGGGTGCTGGCGCTGGGGCGGCGCTCGCGGCCCGCCGCGCCGCCCGTGCTGCGCCGCGCCGGGATCACGCTCGACCCCGCGCGGCGGGAGGTGTTCAGGAACGGGCGGTTCGTCCCGCTGTCGAAGAAGGAGTTCGCCGTCCTGGCCGAGCTGCTGCGCGCCGACGGGAACGTCGTCTCCGCCGAGCAGCTCCTGGAGAAGGCGTGGGACGAGAACGCCGACCCGTTCACCGGGGCGGTCCGGCTCACCATACTCAAGCTGCGCCGCAAGCTCGCCGACCCGCCTGTCGTGGAGACCGTGGCGGGAGTGGGGTACCGGATCGCGTGAACCTCCTGCCGTCCTCACTGCGCAGCCGGGTCCGGCCCACGCTGCGGCTGCGGCTCACGCTCGTGTACGGCGCCGTGTTCCTCCTGGCCGGGCTGGTCCTGCTCGGCGTCACGTACCTGCTGTTCCAGCAGCAGCTCGTGCAGACCTTCGACGACCGGTACGCCTCCCCCGCCGAACCCGGCCGGTTCAAGCAGCTGTTCATCAAGCAGGACGGCGTCACCCTCTACGGCGACGCCGCCATGGAATGGCTGTGGCGGCAGCAGCAGGAGCTGCGCGACGCCGCCGTCACCTCGCTGCTCACCCAGGGAGCGATCGCGCTCGTCGTGGTCGGCGGCGCGGCCGTCGGGCTCGGCTGGTGGGTGGCCGGCCGCGTGCTGGCCCCGCTGCACCTGGTCACCGCCACCGCCCGCAAGATCGCCGCCGCTCCCATGGCCGAGCGCGGCCTGCACGAACGCATCGCCCTGCGCGGGCCCGCCGACGAGGTCAAGGACCTCGCCGACACCTTCGACACCATGGTGGAGCGGCTCGACCACTCCTTCGACGGGCAGCGCCGGTTCGTCGCCAACGCCTCCCACGAGCTGCGCACACCCCTGACGCTCAACCGGGCGCTGGTCGAGCTGGCCATGCACCGGCGTACCGCCTCCTCCGACGTCAAGGAGCTGGGCGAGAGCCTGCTGGAGATCAACGCCCGCCACGAACGCCTGATCAGCGGGCTGCTCCTGCTCGCCAGGTCCGAGCAGGAGGTCGCCGACCGCTCGCCCGTCGACCTGGCCGACATCGTCACCCACGTCACCGCCCAGACCGCCGGCCAGGCCGCCGACGCCAAGATCACCGTGTACGAGGTCGTCGCCCCCGCCCCGACCACCGGCGACGCGCTCCTGCTCGAACGCCTCGTCCACAACCTCGTGGAGAACGGCATCCGCTACAACCTCGACGACGGCACCGGCTGGGTGCGGATCGTCAGCCGCACCGTGTCGGGCGACAAGGTCGAGGTCGAGGTCAGCAACACCGGCCCCGCCATACCGCCGTACGACGTGCCGCTGCTGTTCAAGCCGTTCCACCGGCAGGCGGGCGAACGCGCCGTCACCGGCACCAGCGCCGGGCTGGGCCTGTCGATCGTACGATCGGTGGCGATCGCCCACGGCGGCGACGTCCGAGCCCGCCCCCGCGACGGCGGCGGCCTCATCGTGGCGGTGTCGCTGCCCCGCGCTACCGACCGCTCCTGGTGAGCAGCCCGCGCAACTCCTCGTGCAGCCGCCCGGGATCCACACTTACGATCTCGTACGCCGCCACGCCCGCCACCGCGAACGGATCCTCAGCCGCCACCCGCTCCACCCGCTCCCTCGGCCCGATGGCCAGGATGACCCCGCCGAGATCGTCCGGGACGGTCTGACCCGACAGCAGGAACGTACCGTCGGCATGGTGCCGCTCCAGGTAGGCCACGTGGCCCGGCACGTGCGGGGTCACTTCGTCGGGAGGGGCGGTGTAGCGGACGAGTAGTACGTGGAGCACGACGTCATTCTTCCTTGTACAAGGGGGAGGCCGCTTCCGAGGCCGGCACCTCCTGCCCGCCCAACCGCGGATCTTGCCGCGTGGCCGTGCGGAAATCTTCGCGCACAGACGGGCCGGGAAGAGTGCGCCGGTTCGACCGGCCGTTCTCCTGCCGTCCCGCACGAAGAGTCGTACGGACGCGCCACACCGCCGGCACCGACAGCGTGGCCAGCGTCAGCAGCACGGTGAACGCGGCGCAGACCACCAGCACCGGCCCGCTGCCGAACGCGGACGCCGCCGGGCCGGCCAGGCCCATGCCGAGCGGCGCGGCCACCAGCGACCCCAGCATCGTCACCGACGTGGCCCGCGCCACGAACTCCTCCGGCACGTGCTGCTGCACGACGGTGGTCTGCAGCACGTTGTAGACGACGAGCTGCAGACCGGCGGCCGCGCCCGCCGCCACCAGCAGCCACAGGCCGGCGGGCACGGCGAGCAGCGCGGGGAGCGGCGCCATGAGCAGGAAGGCCAGCAGCGCCGCGACCATGGGCCGTCCGGGGCGCCACCGGGTGCCGAGCAGGCCCCCGGCCAGCCCGCCCACCGCGTACGCGATGCCGATCGCCGACCAGGCCGGAGCGCCGCCGAGCTGCCGATCCGCGACATAAGGGCCGAGCACGAGGATCGGCGAGACCACGACCGCGTTGCCGAGGGCGATGTGCGCGATCCACACCCACAGCCAGGTGTGCCTGCGCACCTCGGCGAGGCCGCCGCCGATGCTCGCCAGCAGGCCCCGGCTCGGCGGCGGCCGGCCGTCCGTGATCGCGCGGGGCAGTAAGGCCAGGAAGCCCGCGCTCACCAGGAACGTCAGCGCGTCGATCAGCACCGCCCACCCTGGCCCAACCAGCGCCACCAGCGCTCCCGCCACGCCGAGCGCCACGATGGAGGTGCCGCTGCGGGAGATCGAGACCAGCGAGTTGGCCGCCTGGAGGTGCTCACCCTTCGCGAGCGAGCCGATCAGCCCCACGGCCGCCGGGTTGAAGAACGCCGACCCCGCACCGGCGGCGAGCTGCAGGATCACGAGCATCCAGATCTGCGCGGTGCCCGTGATCAGCAGCACCGCCGTGACGCCGTGCGCGGCGAAACGGACCAGGTCGGCGAGGAGCATGATCGTGCGCCGCGAGTACCGGTCACCTGCCGCCCCGCCGACCAGGGTCAGCACGATGACGGGCAGCCGGGTGCTGAGCACGACGATGCCGAGGTCCGCCGGGGACCCGGTCAGGTGCAGGACGGCGAACGCGAGCGCGAGCGGCGTCAGCGAGTCGCCGAACGTCGAGGCCGTCTGGCCCACGAAGTAGCGGCGGAAGTCGCGGATCGCCAGTGGCGTGAAGATGGCGCGTGCCCCTTTCCTGCGCAGGTCCTCGTACGGCTCATCAAGCCCGTGCAGGCAACCGCAGCCGAGCCGGCACAGACTGATCGTCACCCGGCCCTCACCCCCGACGTTCGAGGACGCTGACCAGCGGCCGCCCGGCCCTCACCCGGATGTCCGGGAACGCGGACCAGCGGCTGGCCGGCCCTTCGCCCCGATGTTCCGAGGCGCTGACCGGCGGCCTTCCGGCTCCGCCCCCAGGTGGCAGGACGCCGACCGGCGGCTGGCCAGCTCTTGCCTCCCACATGGCTGGGCACGGGCTGGGCCGGCTCTTCGGCCCTCGCCCTGCCGGTGTGGCGGGACGCGGGCCGACGAGCTCAGGATGGCCACCTTGCCAGGCGCCACCGACAGAATCGGCTCACCGCCGGTCGCGGACGTAGTAGTCGCCGAGAGTGTCGTCGTACCGGCCGGTGGGGCGGCAGCAGCGGCGGAAAGCGGCGGCCGGAGCCGCAGGGGCACGGGTCGTTGCCGCCGAGCTTCTCGATCAGCTCCTTGTCGCGGCCGGCGCGCCGGTCGCCGCGCTTGACGTGCGTCTCGCTAAGGGGAACCCCCGGCGGCGCTTGCTGGTCGGCTCAAAAGGACATCTCGTCGCGGTACATGGCGGGCCTCCTCGGTCCGGTGATGAACGGGCGTCACGATAGACGGTCGGCGCGCGGGCGAGCGACCGATTTTCGGCACGAACGCGTTCCCGCCCCGCACGCCGCCTTCCTCGGTGAGCGACCGGTCGGCCGGCACGAACGCGTTCCTGGCACGCACGCCACCCTCGTCGGCGAGCACCTGCGCGAGCAGCACGGTGCGGGGTTGCGGCTGGTGATCGCGTACAGGGGCGGAGTCTCGGGTACCTATGTGATCATCCCGACGCCCGAAACCGGAAGGATGCTCATGGAACTCCCCCGTTTCCACCTCGCCGTCCCCGTGGACGACCTGGACGCGGCCCGCCACTTCTACGGCGACCTCATCGGCTGTGCCCAGGGCCGCAGCTCCGACCGTTGGATCGACTGGAACCTGCACGGCCACCAGTTCGTCACCCACCTGGCCCCGGCCCGCGCCGAGCGGGTGCACAATCCGGTCGACGGCCATGATGTGCCGGTCCCGCACTTCGGCCTGATCCTGGCGATTCCGGAATTTCATGAGCTGGCCGGCCGGTTCCGCGAGGCGGGCACCGCGTTCGTCATCGAGCCGTACCTGCGCTTCGAGGGGCAGCCGGGCGAGCAGTGGACGATGTTCCTGCTGGATCCGGCGGGGAACGCCCTGGAGTTCAAGGCGTTCGCCGACGACTCGCAGGTGTTCGCCGTCTGATCAGAAGGTCGCCGTCCGATCAGAAGGTCGCTGTCAGATCAGAAGGTCGCCGTCCGATCAGGAAGTCGCCGTCTCATCAGGAGCTCGTGCCTCAATTGGAGCGGCCGAGTAGTTCCGCCAGGCTGGTGGCCGGGTGGCCGGTGAGGGTCGGGATGTCGTCGGTGACCGCTTCGAGCTCCCCCGCCGCGATCGCCAGGTACGTCGACACCCACGCCTCCACCTGCCACGCGGGCGCGCCGTAGCTCTCGCGTGACGCGTACGCCTCCGGGACCGTTTCGGCATGGTAGGTGATGGTGCGTCCCGTCGCCGCGCCGATCGTGGCGGCGACCTCGTCCAGAGTGAGGGCCTGCGGGCCGGTCAGGTCGTACGTGGCGCCCTCGTGCTCCTTCGGCGCCAGCAGGACGTTCGCCGCCGCCTCCGCGATGTCGTCCTGCGCCACGGCGGCCACCCGCCCCTGCCCGGCCGGGCCCCTGATCACGCCGTCGTCCCCCGCCATGCCCGGCAGGAAGTCGGCGTACAGGTTGTCGCGCAGGAAGGTGAAGGTCAGGCCGCTGTCGCGGATGTGCTGCTCGGTCGCCCAGTGGTCGCGGGCCAGCGTGAACGTCGCCTCGGGGGCGGCGCCGTAGAACGAGATGTACACGAGGTGGGAGACGCGGGCGTCGCGGGCGGCGTCCACGAACGCGCGGTGCTGGTCGAGGCGGTCAGCGCTCTCGGACGCCGACACGAACAGCACGGTCGAGGCCCCGTCGAGCGCCTGCCGCAGCGCCGCCCGATCACCGTACGCGGCGTCGACGGCCGTGGCGCGGTCGAGGCGCGGGGCGCGGGCGGTGGCGTGCCGGGAGACGAGCCGCTGCTCGACGCCGGCGGCGGCGAGCCGCACGGCGACCCGCCCACCCAGACGCCCGGTGGCTCCGGTCGTGACGATGAACGACATACCGGCACCCTAACCGGGACACCATCCGTGCCCCCGCCCGCCGTCCCGCAACCGACCGGAACCGCCGCGCCCGCCCTGGCGGGGACCCAGTCAACGCGCCTGCCGCCATCCCATAGCCAACCCGAACGCCGCTCACAAGTGGTGGCGGTGCTCAGAGGCCGAAGGCGGCGCGGGTCCACCGGTACTGGGCGTCCAGCAGGTCGCCCAGCAGGTCGTACAACGTTCCCTCCGGGTACACCCCGACCCGCTCCGGTTGCCCGTGCTCGCCCTCGGAGTCCCGTTCGGCCAGGAGGATCACGCGGCCGTCGGCGCGGTCCACGCCGAGCCCCACCAGCGCGGCCCGGGCGCCCGCGCACGCCTCCGCGTCGCCCTCGTGGTAGTAGCCCTCCACGAGGTTGTCCCACAGGGCGCGGGCGGGCGGGCTCTGGTCGGGGCTGAAGGCCCGCCCCGAGAAGACGACCACCATGGCGTCGACCCGCATCGCGGCGGCGCTGCGCCGGTGGGTGTCGTCGAACGTTCCCTCCGGCGGCACCGGTTGTGTTCTGAACGACTCGACGAGCGTACGGAGCACGGAGCCGAGCTCGCATTCGGCCACCCTGGGGTCCATCTCGTACTCGATGAACCCGGCCAGGGGGAACGGCGGGTCGGGCAGCGTGTTGTAGCCGAGGAAGAGTCTCGGCCCGCCGGGCGGCGCCCCGCGGGGGCCGATCGGCGCCGTCAGCGCTCCGTGCGCCACCCGGCCCAGCGCGCCGCACCCGTGATCGGGCAGACCTTCAGCCGACCGAAACATACTCATGAGCAAATTGTGTCAGTCGGATTACTCTTCGTATAGACGAAGCAGGTGACTTCAGGACGATCGAGCTACGCCTGCCCCTCGCCGGCGATCACCGCCACGGCCTCCACCTCCACGAGCTGGTCGTGGTAGCCGAGCACGGTGACGCCGAGCAGCGTGCTCGGCACGTCGTGCTCCCCCATGTACTCCCGGTACACCTCCCACGCCGTCACCAGGTCGGCCTGCCGGGTGGAGGCCACGTACACGGTGGTCTTGACGATGTCGGTCAGTGACGCGCCGGCGCCTTCGAGTGCCGTGACGAGGTTGCGCATCACCTGGTGGGCCTGGCCGGCGTAGTCGCCGACGGCGACGGTCTTGCCGTCGAGGTCGAGGGGGCAGGCGCCGGCGACCCAGATCGAGCGTACGGGCGCGTCGACGGTGGCGGCGTAGGCGTATTCGACCTGCTGGGTGAGCTGGTCGTTGCGAATGAGTCGAACTCCTGATGTCATGACCGTTCTTCCTACCATCCGGCGTCCCGTCGCCGCCTCCGGATTTTTCCGCACTTCGACCAGCGCCGATACCATCCTCCTGGAGCGTCCCCTCATGCACCGTCAGCTCAAGGGAGAGTCGCCGTGCGCGTCCACCTGGCCGTCTTAGCCGCCACCGTCACGATCCTCCCGTGTGCCGTCCTGCCCGCACTGGCCGTCCTGCCCGCGTCGGCCGCCGCGACCGTGTCGTACGAGTGCACCACCAAGGCCACCGGCGAGAAGCAGGAGGTCGGCGTCGACGTCGAGCTGACCGTGCCCGCGCAGGCCACCGTGGGCCAGCAGATGACGATCGGGTGGAGCGGGGTGTTCGTGACGGGCAAGGAGCTGACGGCTCCCGCGACGGGCATGGAGGGCGAGCTCAACATGTACGTGTACGCCGGGATCAGCGGCATCGACGACCTGACCTCGGCCACCGGCGTCGCCGAGCTGGGCACCGTCATCCCCGGCGAGCCCGTCGCCATCCCGCCGACGGCCACGATGACCACCACCCCGCGCAAGGGCGGCAGCGGCACCGTGCACGCGGGCGCCATCAACTTCGGCATGACGCCCCAGGACCGCCTCGTCGAGTGCGAGGTGAAGGACAAGGACTCTCTGACGCAGTACCCCCTCACCGTCCTCGACGCCGACGGCTCGACCCCCACACCCACCTCCACCCCCACGGACACCGGCACCCCCGAAGCCGGCGACGACGGCACCGGCGGCGAGGACCAGGAGAGCCCCGCCACGACCGACTCCGCCGACATCCCGGCAGGCGGGGTCGACACCGGTGCCGGCGGGCTGGCCGGCCCGGACGGGCGGGCGCTGGCGCTGACGGGTCTCGTGATCACGCTGGCGGCGGCCACCGGCCTCCGCCTCCGCAGACCCCGCCCCCGAACGCACCAGGGCCCGAACACCGGCCCCTAAAGGCCCCAGAGGCCCAAGAAGTGGCGTCAGCCTCCCACGAGCGGCACGAGCTTGACGAACGACACCACGGGATCGGCGGTGAGATCGATCGTCTCCGCCAGGTCCTCGATCTGCCGCTCCCCCACCAGTAACAGGAACCCGTTGCGCTGGAACGCCCGCTCCGCCAGGTCCGCCTGCCGCTCCCAGCCGACGCGCCGGCCGTTCAGCTCCGTCTCGGCCGCCACGGGCCGCACGAGGCCACGGAAGTGGGAGCCGGGCTCGGCGTTGTGCCGGGCGACCTCCTCGCGGACGCGCAGCCGGACGAGCTCGCGCGCCGAGATGCGCGCGGGCAGCCCGGGCAGCGTGAACTCGTCGAGCGGCCTGCCGGTCGCGCTCTCGTCCCGGAAGGTGACCGTGGCCATGGGGCGGCTCCGCTGAGGGTGTCGGTGTCTGACGGGTCCACCCATGATTAGCAGCCCGCACCGACAACCTCGCGTTCCGTTCGCCGGCGGCGGCCCCGACGGTCGCCGCCGGCACCTCCCCGGCCGCACGAGCGCCCGCCCAGCGGCTGGGGCTGGAGCCTCGCCGTTCTTGTTGAGGGTGCCCGCCGGGATGCCCTGCGCGCCAAGGCGTACACGTGGACGTTAGGGGTGGTGACGTGTCCCCCTCCGGAGGTCGGCTCGCCCTGCGTGGTGCACTCGCCCCGGAGCGGCGGCAGGACGGCGGACCTGGCCGGCCGCGCCTTCGTCTCGCCTGAGGTCGCCAGGATCGTCAAGGGGATCCAGGGTCAGGCATCAGCGGGCACGGTGGGGCCGCGGGTGCGCTCAGGGCCTGTCCGGAACGTTGCTGGGGTAGTCGCAGACGTTGATGACGGGGTTGAACACCAGGCCGGTCGGGCACACGAACAGGGTCGGGACACCCCACGAGCACTCGTAGAAGACCTCCATATACCTGTCGTCGATCAGGTAGACCGGATCCCCTTGGTTGGTGGGCGGGCACTGGCCGACTGGGGCGGCCGAGGCGGGAGCGGCAAAGGCGAGGGCCCCAGCGGAGGCGGCGACCGTCAAAGCGGATAACAGGGAGAGCTTTCCGGCCAGGCGCATCAGTTGGTCCTTCCGGCGCGTACTGCTTGGGGAAGTTCGGGTCGCACCGTCTCGCCGTCTTGAACCCTTCTCCAGGCGGACAAGCCGTGCGGCCCCGTGTCGTCCCCTGCCCCTGGCCGCATCCTGGGAAACACCCGCATCCGGGCCTCAGCCCCGACCGCACCCGTGTAGTCGATCGACTCCGGCTCCGCCTGTCGCCTTCGAACGGCCGGTCGGCGCAGCCCCCCGCGGCCACGCTGGTCACGCGACTACTCTCCGTATAGAAATGACTACGAAACGTTAAGGTACGGGTGGGCGGGATCCCGGCCGCCCGCAAGAGCACGGAGACAGCCAATGGCTCTCAGCTACGCCGACTTCAAACAACAGCTCAAGGACATGGGGGACCCTCTCGCCGACGAGGTCGTCACCCAGCTCCTGGACGCCGGCCAGGTCAACACCGTCAACGAGGTCTTCCGGCAGATCAGCACCGCCGACTCCGCCATCCCCGCGGACGCGCCCGCGGTGCTGCGCGACTACATGGAATCGACCCGGCAGTTCCCCTCCTGGGTCAAGGAGGGCGAGCTGGCCCGCACCGCGGGGTTCTTCGGGCGCTACCAGGGCGAGGCTTCCACGCTGCAGGCCACCGCGGGCCTGGTCGGCACCTATCTGGCGCCGATGGGCGCCAAGACCCTGGATTCCACCCACGTGCTGCGCCAGCCCCACCGCCGCCTGTCGCAGTCGACCCGGCTGTTCGTCGGCATGGGCAACGAGGACGCCTTCACCCCGCACTCCAAGCTGGTGCCCACCTGCCAGAAGGTCCGGCTCATCCACGCCGCGATCCGCCAGCTCCACCTGCGCTCCGGCCAGTGGGACCAGGCCCGCGACGGCATGCCGGTCTCCCAGCTCTACACCGCCGGCGCCGCCCTGGTCTTCTCCATCGGCATCCTAGACGCCATGCACAACCTCGGCTACCGGGTCACACCGGACGACGCCGAAGGCTTCTACTACGCCTGGCGGATCGTCGCCCACTTCCTCGGCGTGCCCGACGACATCCTGCCCGAGGGCTACCAGCAGGGCCGCACCCTGTGGCACGAGGCCCGCCCCCACGAGTGGGCCTCCAGCCCCGAAGGCATCAACCTCACCCGCGAATGCATCGAGCTGTACCAGGGCTACGTCGGGATGCCCGGCGCCGTGGCCGCGTTCCTGCGCCTGGCCCTCGGCGACACCTACGCCGACATGATGAAGATTCCCAGGAACGCCGTCCTGGACCCCGTCGCCCAGATCGGCGGCCTGTTCAACAAGGTCGTCTCCGCTACCCCGCTGTACGAGACCCCGCCGGTCAAGACGGTGCTCGGCGAGCTGAGCAACGCCGTACAGGAAGTCTCCATCCGGGCCTTCACCCACGGCCAGGAGACCGAGCCGCAGATGGCTGACCGCATCGTCGCACGATGACCCCGAACTCCGTCAGGTAGGAACGCGCGGTCGCTGCGGCGCGACCCGTCAGCCGCGGAGAACGGGCCCTGGCAGCCCTTGCCCCATCGGCCCGCCAGGGCCCGCCTCCATCGGCCCGCCAGGGCCTGCCTCCATCGGCGGAAAGGAACCTCAGCCATGCAGCTCCACTTCATCGGGACCGGATCGATCCTCAGCACCCAGATGAGCGCCTCCGCCCTCGTCGACAACAAGCTCCTCATCGACGCCCCCAACGGCGCCATGAAGGCCATGTGGCGCGACCACCTCGACCCGGCCACCATCGACCTCTGCCTCATCACCCACTTCCACGCCGACCACTTCTTCGACATCGTCTTCCTCTTCCTCGAACAAGGCCTGCGGCGCCCCCGCGACAGCGACCTGATCCTCATCGGCCTCACCGGCTTCCAGGAGCGCGTGGAGCAGTTGTTCGAGCTGGCCTACCCCGACACCTGGCCGGGGATGAAGGCCAAGACCCGCCCCCGCTTCATCGAGTTCGACCAGAGCGGCGGCGAATGGTCCGGCAACGGCTACACCATCCGCGCCACGGCCACCCAGCACACCGTCCCCTCGCTCGGCTACCTGATCACCGACGAGGCCGGCACCCGCCTGGGCTACACCGGCGACACCGTCTACTGCCCCGCCGTGGAAGACCTCGCCCGCGACAGCTCCGCACTCGTCCTCGACACGAGCTTCCACCACAGCAGGGCCGGCCACATGGGCCTGGACGACGTCGAAGCGCTCGCCGG
This sequence comes from Nonomuraea composti, assembly GCF_012034275.1. Taxonomy (NCBI): domain Bacteria; kingdom Bacillati; phylum Actinomycetota; class Actinomycetes; order Streptosporangiales; family Streptosporangiaceae; genus Nonomuraea; species Nonomuraea composti. The sequence goes on from NZ_JAATEP010000008.1 coordinate 216,075, forward strand.
CCGCTGGCCGCACCTGCCCCTGCTGACCACCCACCGAGACGACGACGTCAACACCTCCAGCCGCTCGACCGTCCTGTTCCCCACCGACGGCGACATCTTCCAGCTGAACCCGGACGGGCTCGCCCCCGACCAGCGAGAAGGGAATCGACCCTCCTGACCCCGCGGAGGCCGGGCATCCTCATCCGCAGGGTGCCAGGACACCCCTGCCGCGTGCCGGAACCGTGCCGAAGAGCAACCATCGAGCGACCCATGGCGCGCCCGGGTCCGTCCGGAGGCACTGGAAGCCGGCTCATCAGCCCGTGAGAGGTGTCAGAGGCAAGGGTCCCACCACCAGGCGATGGAGGCGATGGGCGGCGGGCCGGTGGGCGGGGCGGTCTGGGTGAAGGCGAGGGTGGTGCGCACCGCGTCAGGATGGCCGCCGTCGGGGTTGCGGTAGCGGCCCGCGCGCAGGCCCCAGGCGAGGTTGCCCGGGATCAGGCAGGACAGGTGCTCCACGTACCGGCGCAGGGGTGCGCTCGCGGCGGGCAGGACACGTTCGCGTAGCTGCAGGAAGCGCAGCGTGAGGCGGTTGCACAGCGTCACGGCCGCGGCCAGGCCCTGCTGCGGGGACAGTGCCTGTTCGGCGGCCAGGATGTCGGGCAGATTGAGGCGGCAGCGCGACGGCCGGGTGGTGCGGGCGGCGAGCCAGCGTTCCTTGCCGTAGGAGAACAGGTCGTCGTCGAAGGCGGCGACGGTGAGGGCGAGCTCGCTCAGGGCCCGCACCGCGGGGGCGTCCAGCTCCCGGGCGGGAATCTGCTCGCCGTCGATCAGTTCCGTCCAGCTCATGGTGGCGGCGCCGGCCGCGGTGTGCTGGCGCAGGTGGGCGTAGTCGTTGAGGCACGGGGTACGGTCGCGCAGCCGGCAGCCGAACTCCCACAGGACGCCGAGGTACCAGCCGCGATGGGCGTCGGCGACCCGGCGCAGCTGGGTGGGGGTGCCGAGGGCGTGGGCACGGGCGGCCAGGTCGGCGGTCGCGGCCAGGAACGGGTCGCCGCCGGCGCTCATCGCCGCGCCGGGCGCCTCCAGCAGGCGCACGATCCGCGCGGCCAGGTCGGCGAACGAGTCCGGGCGCATGCTGGCCGGTCCTTCGTCGCAGTGCACGTCGTCCAGGGTGAACATCAGCACGCACCAGTCGACGGCCAGTTGCAGCCGGTCGGCGGGAGCGTCCGGCAGGATGCGGCCGTAGAAGCCGCCGCAGTCGTTGCCGATCATGCGGGTGCGCGGGGAGCCGGCGATGCACAGGCCGAAGGCGTTGATCCAGTCGGCGGCGCGCCGGTTGAGAGCCTCCGCCTCCGCATGCCGCCGGACGGGCAGCGGACAGTAGCGGGGCGGCAGGCTCACCTGGAGGGGAGGGACGGTCGCGTGGTCGATGAACGTGACGGCCATGAATGCTGAGACCTTTCCCGGGCCCTGGCGTCCTGGTGAGGCAGGTGTGGCCCTTGTGGTCGGGCAGAGGCGGAAATGATGGGTGCTGGAGGGGGCTCATGTTCACAGGGGTGACGGGTCGGCTGCGCACCATGTCGTCGTGGCGGCTGGCCGTGGAGCTGAGCAGGGGTGGTGTGGCCGCCATGCTCGACCGGCTGGCGCTGGAGTCCCGGGGGGAGATCGTCCGGCTCGGGCTGGGACCGTTCCAGCCGTACCTGATCTCCCACCCCGGCCATGTGGGACACATCCTGCGGGAACGCGCGGACAACTATCCCCGGGGCGCGGCGATGTGGCAGGCGCTGGGACGGCTGAGCGGCCAGGGCATCGCGGGCGAGGGCCCGCGGTGGCGGGCCAGCCGCGACATCCTGCGCTCGGCGCTGTCGGCGGGTTACCTGCACGACCATGGCGAGCAGATCGCCTCCTCGGTCGCCGCCGGCGTCGAGGACCTGGGCCGGCGGGCGCGCGGCGGCCGGCCGGTGGACGGCGGCGCGGAGATGACCCGGCTGGTGCACCGGGTGATCAACCCGGTCTTCTTCGGCGGGCGGATCCCGCAGGACGACTGTGACCGGCTGGGCGCCGAGATCGGGGCCGCGCTGGGCTCGCTGCTGTGGCGGATGGCGCTGCCCGGCGTACCGTACGCGGTGCCGCTGCCCGGCGATCGGGCGTTCCGGCGCGCCGACCGTACGGTGCGCCAGTTGCTGCATCCCGTCATCACCGCCGCCCGCCAGGCCCCGGGCGGCGGGCACGATCTGATGACCGCGCTGCTGAACGGCACCGGCGCGGACGGCCGTCCACTCAGCGACGACCACGTGGGGCAGGACATCGTCGCGCTGTTCGTGGCCGGCTCCGACTCCACCTCGCTGACGCTGCAATGGCTGTGGGTGGCACTGACCGAGCACCCCCGGATCGCCGCGAAGGTGCACAAAGAGGTGGATCACGTCCTGGACGGCGGGCCCCCGCGGCCGGATCATGCCCGCCGGCTGGTCTACACGCAGATGGTGCTGGCCGAGGTGATGCGCCTGTCGTGCATGGCCTGGGCAGTGCCGCGGGTGGCCCTGTCCGGCGACGTCATCGACGGGGTACGGATTCCAGCCGGCGCCACCGTCGTCCTGTCGCCGTACCTGACGCACCGGTTGCCGCAACTCTGGGAACGGCCGCTGGAATTCCGTCCCGAGCGGTTCGCCCGCGAGCGGGTCCGCGCCCGGCACCCGCTGGCGTACCTGCCGTTCGGGGCGGGCGAGCACCAGTGCGTCGGGCAGGCGTTCGTCCTGCAGGAGATGACGCTCATCGTGGCCTGCCTGATGAGCCGTTTCGAGGTACGGGTCCTCGATCATGTCCGGTCCCGGCTGGCGCTGATGCTGGAGCCCGGCGGGCCCGTCCGGCTGACGCTGACGCCTCGCCCTGGCCGCGTGTGAGCGCTTGCCCCGCTTCGTCATCCGGCTCCGGCCTGGACCTCGCCCTGGCAGGTGAAGAACGGCCGGCCGCTGGACAGGACGGGGCCGAGGACGTCGCTGATCTTCGTGATGGCAGCCGGAGCGAGGGAGACCGGGATGTCGGTCGCCTTCACCCTGAACGAGGCTGGGCCGGTCGGCTGTCCGCTGATGTTGGCCGGGGGGATCGTGTAGGAGAACATCTCCACGTCACGGCTCTCCTGCGGGCCCGAAGGGGTTCTGATGGTGATCGCCCCCTTGGGCGTGCCCGAGGGGGTCGTTCCGCCAGGGTCGGTGAGCTCCACCGCACGCCCCTGCCCGCCGCGCAGGGAGAATCCGCCGGTCACAGCGACCTTGCCCTGTAGTGCGATGTCCACGCTGCCCTCCGGTCTGCCGTACCGGATGGTGTCCGCGGACACTTTCCGCGCCGGGGCCACCGCGTCGAAGGTGATCTGCCTGTCGTTGAGGACCTGGGCGGCCTCGGGGGTGAGTCGGCATTCGAGGGTGCCGTTGGTGATCGTGGCGAGTTTCATGCCGCTGCTGTAGGCGAGCAGGCCCAGACCTGCCGCCGCGCCGGTCAGCGCTATCGCGGTCGGCCACAGGACGCGGGCGGTTTTGAGTGTGGTGAGGAAACGGCGCACGGGAGGAACCTTCCGGAGGAAGAGGGGGCGGTGGTTACTCGCCTTATTGCCGCCCCGGCGACCACGTACCGTTATGAATGGTGACTATATGCTACAGTCCGGTGCCGGCACCGGACCTGTGCCGCAGTGGCTACGCGGCTCGGCTCTACTCGTTGATCTTGCGGGCCTGCTGGGCCGTCCAGGCGCCGGTCGGGTCGGCGGTCAGCCCGAGGACGTGCACACGAGGTATCGGTGCTGGGCCGACCCTCCTGCTCCAAAGGATCCGGCTCCCGGATCTCCTGGCTCATCCAGGGGCGGCCGGACCGGTGCGGACACGTCCATCGCCCTGGACCAGGCGACGGTGCCAGGCCAGCAGGATGCCTGGTGTCACCGGCCGGTGAGCCCGCATCCCGGGTGGTCTCGATAGCGAGACAAGGGTCAGTTCGTGACCGTGAGCAGGCCGTACAGTTTGCTGATCTTCTCCTGGTCGGCGATGAGCGGCAGCGTGTCGAACGTCAGGTTCCAGTCGGTCACCTTGCCGTCCCGGTGGCCGAAGCGCTCGACGATGCCGTAGGTGATGTCACGACCCTGACTGCGGACCGTGCCGTACCACTCCTGATAGGTGGCGTTCCTGGTGCGGACCGTCTGCCCTGGTTCGAGCCTGCCGGCAAGGGCGCCGTCCTGGTCGTCCTCGAACTTGCCGACCAGCTTGTTGATGTAGGCGAGCTGGGCAGATCGGGTGTGCAGCGTACGCTCGCCGAGCCCTATACCCGACAGCGGCGCCGCGCCGACGCCGTCCACCAGCGCCTCGGCATTCTTGCCGTTCCAGGCGGCGGCGCGGGCGAGAAGGTTCTTGGTCAGCCGGCTCACGTCCACTGGCCGGAGGGACGCGGGTTCGCCGGAGTCGGTGATACCGCCGAACATGTCCTCCAGGCGCAGTTCCTCGGGAGCGATCGGGTTGAACCAGGCGAACCTGTCGTAATAGCGCCGTCCTTGCACCACGTCGCCGTCCTTGTTCACCACGACGCGGTAGATGGCGGGGTAGTCGATGGTTCGGCCGTGCACCACGACCCGGTTGGCGGCGCCGTACATGACAGTGTTGTCGCCGATGGCGATGCGAGTCGGGTGCATGTTGAAGGACGGGAGGAGCGTGAGGCTGTTGGAGATGGCCTTCTTGATGTTCTCCCTGCCCTGCACGATCGGGCTGGCCGCCTCCCAGAGGGTGGCGTCCTGCGACCAGATCTTCTCGTACGCCGCCACCCGCTCGTCGAAGCCGTCCTCGGTGAGCATGGCGCCGAAGGTGGTCTGCCGCTCGATGAAGGTGCCGGCCTGCGGGGTCATCCGCCCCTCGATCACCGGCTGCGCCGGCTCCTGGGCCTGGACCGGTTCCAGGGCCTGAGCTGGAGTGGCCACGACACCGAAGGCAAGAGCGCCGACCGTAAGGACAAGGCCGAGGTTCCGCTTCATGTTCATGGCCATCATTCGGCCCTAAATAGCCCTTACCTGTCGATTACCTACCAGGTAGGCGGATTTCGGACGGCGGCTCCTCTGGTGCAGGGTGCCCTCCTTCTCCAAGAGCAGCCCCGCGTACTTCTCCAGCAGGACGCGGGCGCGATCATAGCCGAGGCGGGCGCGGCCGGTGCGCGGGCAGATGTCTCCGGCGCCCGGGCGGCGAGCGGGGACCGGGCGGCGTTCAGACGGGAACAGCGGGCCGTGCGTACGCGTGGTGCTGTCCGGGAGCCGGAGGAGGCGGGGCAGCTGCGCGTCAATGGCCGGCTGCACCACATAGGTATCGACAACCCGCGCTCGAACCCGGAGGCAGGGTTTCCGATGTCGTGAGACATCGCGACATGCCACGGCGGGGTTCGTATCTGCGCACGCAGCTCAGGAGGAAGGGTGCTGGTGGCGTCCGTCACTACCACCCACCACCATCGCAAGAGACAATGCCAACGTGAGGCGACGCTGGCAGGCTGCAGGCGTTGTACTCGCTATTGCCGCGCTGGCCATAGTGGTCATTGTTGTAGCGCGCGCTCTGGACCCTGAGGACAAGGTCAACTTCGCCGATCTAGCCGGAGTGGGCATCGCTGCAGCGGTGGCAATCAGCGCTTTAGCGGAATGGATGATCCGGCGGCGCCATTCCTCGAGAGTTGGCGGGCCGGCCCCTGTAGACGTAAGGGAGGCTGCCGATGTGCTTGCCAGCCTGGTCCGGCGTCAGTGGGAGGCCGAGGCCAGACACCGCTCGCTAGATGACCCGGAGCCGATTCCGGTCCGGTGGCAGCTGACCGCCAACGAGGCGGTTACAAGTCAGGTCCGGTCCCGATACCGGTACTGCTGCCGGTATCCGGGTGGAATCTTAAGACCCACCCTCTCTTGCAAGATTGGCTGTATCACCGACTGACCCAGGACTATCCCGCTCTCCGCGCTCCTGAACTGGGGGCCGATGCCGCCGACGTATTGGCCAAGGGCGGATACATCTTGCCCATCCTGGACGGCCTGGATGAAGTAGGCGAGATGGTCCGCGCCGAGATCATCACTGCGCTCAACGGCTCTCTCAAATACAGCGATCAGCTCATCCTGACCAGTCGCTCCATCGAGTTCGCGGCCGCTGTCGCCGCCGCAGGCCGACCCTTAACGGGTGCCGCCGTTATCACTCCCACCCAACTCACCTCCCAAAACGCCGCCCGCTATCTGCGTGCATGCCTGCCGACGACACCAACCACGCCATGGCAGAAAGTGCTCAGCGCGCTGGAGTCACACGACGCTCCTGCTCTTGCCGAACTGACCGCCACTCCGCTGGGCCTATGGCTCGTTCGCACTGTCTATACCGCTGGCCGCGCCGACCCCACTCCTCTGATCGAAACATTCGGCCGCCACACCCGCGCGCTACGCGTGCATCTACTCGACCAGCTCATTCCTGCCCTCATCCAAACTCGGACACCCAGCCAGGATCCGGGTGACTATTTCCGCCCTCGCCATCGTTGGGATCCTGAAGCTACCCGCCGATACCTTGTCACTCTCGCCTGCATCTTCGACCCTCTGGTCACCCGCGACATCGCTTGGTGGGGCATTCCAGATGCAACTCACGTTCCTCTTGTCCCGAATCCAGAGACGTATCCGTGGGGTTCGGACATGGAATCAGACATAGACCTGGCAGTTAGTGTCAGCCTTATGAGGCCGGAGCCTCTTGACCTCACACCCATCAGCACGCCTGTCTCAAGTTGGCGATCATCTAGGGCCGCCACTCTTCGCAGCATTTCCACCGTCGGCCTTGGGTATATGTTTGTGGGGATTGGAGCTGGTTTTGCAATCGGGCTTCTCCCTGAAATTGACCCCATGCCTGAGCTTGGGGCGATATTCACGTTTCTCTCTATCGCGGGCTACGTGGCGCGCACAGCAAAAAGGAGTGCTTGGCTGGCAACTAGCAGCGCCGCCAGGAGGCTCGCCATCCGACAGAGGCTGCCTAGACGGATTATGCTGTTTCTCGAAGACGCTCACCGGTTAGGTCTGCTTCGCGCAGTTGGGCCGGTGTACCAGTTCCGCCACGCCGTCTTGCATGACCACTTCGCGACTGCATACCCCGATGACCGTTGGCAGCGCCCGAAGTCCAACTTGTAATTTTGGCGAACGACTCGTGACCCGATGGCCATGTCACGTGGTCGACATGTTCCGTGCTTGCCGCGTGCGAAGCGTGGCGCCTAAACGCAGTCATAGGTCCCGCCCTGGCAGGTGGGGCGCAAGCGTTCGGGCGATCGTATGGCTCGGCAACCGAAAATTAGTCTCATCGAGGCAGCTCTTGTTGCACGTGCATCTGCCAGATGATGTTAGCTGGTAAGCCGAGATCACCGAGCCGCAGCAAAGTGGCCATCCGCGGCAAATGACACGTGGCTTAACTCGGGCGGGTGTAGCTCCTTTTGAGGGACCGAGTTGATCAGGCGGTGACTTCGTAGTCGCGCCGGCCGTGGACGCGTTGATGTTCTTGGCCGAGGTAATGGCGCCAGTATTCGGGCAGATCGTTGTTGGTGATGAGGGCGCGGAGTTTGAGGATGACTTCGGCTCCGGAAGGCCTCAGCGGGCGCCGGTCATGTCGAGGCGGTCGGCGACGAGGTGGCGGCAGGCGCCTTGGATGACACCGGTCGCGATGGGCCGTCCTGGGGCCAGCGCCTGGTCGTAGCGGAGGAACGCTGCGTGCTCGCTCAGGTAGCGGATGAATGGTCCCAACGGAAGGCCCCCACCATCCCGCGTCTGGTGGTGCTCCCCGTGCACGCGAGCGCCGCCAGGAGGTGTCGAAGGTGCGGGGGCGCCGGACCGTGGCGGTGGCGAGCGCAGAACCGGTAGCACCGTCGTTGCACTGACCTGCAAACCGAGCCGAACCAGCGCACCCTCACCGTGTACCGCAGCACCTCCGGCAGGAGCGGGCCGATGCTGCCAGGACCGCTCGATCGCTCCAGTCCAGCTTCGGCCGGGCTACTTGGCGCTCCGCCCGGCAAGCATCCGGACGATGAAGAACAAGTTCAGATGGACGGATGGTCGTAAACCCGGCCAAGGGTCTGGAACCACTCCTCGTCGATGAAGCGGCCCGTCATACGTCCTACGATGACCAGAAAGGCATTGGCCAGCGGCACGTCGCTTTCATCATCGCCATAGTCCCGTACCAAGCCTTGAACGTATCGCTCGAAAACAGAGCTCTCCGGCAGATGCCCATCCCAGAAAGGCTCGATCTCCTCTGACACCTCCCCGCCCTTGGCATGGAAATACAGCGGGTAGAGGCCGTCGACATCCTGCAACCAGCTGATCTCAAGCGTTTTCCGGTCGCCGGCACTGAGTGGCAGGAGTGCCGCACGCACCCCGACGGGGCTGACCACAACTGACCAGTCGGAGTTGTGCCGACCCAACCACAAGCTGTTTTTTTCGTCCAGCGGAACGGACGGATCGGCCATTGCCGACGCTTCCTCACGCAAGGTTGCGTCACGCCGTGTTCGAAAGTCGAGCTGGAGTAACTCGGCGATTTCATCGACGTCATTCCGTTCTATCCACAGACCCCAGAACGCGTCGGTGAACCCATGCGCCGCCAGCAACTCGTGTTGATCCTGCTGCGGCATTCCCTGCTCAATGTCAGCCATCCAGCCTTCTTGCGTAAGTAGACAGCATTTCGGGGTGGGGCCGAGCCGGCCACCACCCCGAATGCTTATCGGGCGGACATCTCGATCTCGTCACACACTGATCACGGGACGATCCAGACCCAGAACGGGGTGTCGGCAATCACCCGATTGCGGGCGTAGAAGCTGCCCAGTGCCGCTCCATGACTTCCCCTTCCTGTGTTGTGGGCCTTTCCGACGGCGAGCAGCGAGTATTTCCCCTTGGCGTAGTATGCGCCTTGCAAGGTGGAGGCGAAGGGATATTCGTCACACTGGATCTCGCCGTTCGGGTCCAGTGCATGCCTCAGGGGATCCACGAATCTCTCCGGGAAGTAATACCTGCAGTAGTTGGCATAGCTGGTCCCGTCGACCATGAAAGTCCTGAGGAAAACGGGCCGGTTCTTTCTCTGGGTCTCGCCTGCCGGGCCCCTGACCAGAGGATCCCCCGCCTCCAGTACCTCAGGGTCAGTACCGAAAGGCGCTGCCCAGTTGCCGGGGATGACCTTGGTCTTCTCGGAGCCGCTAACACCCTTGGCCGGCGGGTCCTGGGTTTCGTTGTCACGCAGTGGCGGAACGGTGAGTTTGTTGTCGGTGGCGCTGCCGTCCTGCTTGAGTGCCTTTTCGATGTGCTGGATGACCTGAAGGTAACTCGCATCCCTGCTCTTCGACATGATGAAGATCCGTTTGGCGAGGGGCAGGATGCAGGCGCCGGTATGCACACCTGTCGTCGAGGCTGCCGCGACTGCGGCCGTGCCTTCGCCTTCGGGATCCGCGTTGCTCACGCGGTACCAATCGCAACGGACATGCGGGGTGTAGGGCTTCTCGTTGGGATCGTTACCGCTGGGGTCACCGCCGCCGTTGTGCTTGCCGAGAATCTGCCCCTTCTGGTCGTAGACGACCTGGCTCCACAGGTACATCGGCCGGTACGTCCATTCGTCGTCCACATCCACCATGGTCGGGCGCAGCGTGCACTTGTCAGCCTTGTCACCGTCGGTGTCCTGCACGGTGAAGAGGAATTCGTCGTCTCCATCCGCCTTCCAGCCGGTGAGGCTCGTCTGACGGCTGGAGCCGGACGTCATCCGACAGGTGGAGCCGCTGTCGGCGGTCGGCTTGACCTCCAGTTTCAGCAACTCGTCGTCGTCGCCCGTCGTGACGTTGCCCAGCACGTTGTACGTCTTGACGTTGCTGATCTTCGTCCACATCTTGATCTGCTGTGGCTGGAGACCGCTCGTGCCGCCGTTGACGACTCCGTCGCCCGTGGCGTTGCCCAGGTAGGTGTGCATCACCCAGGTCGCCTGGTACTGCAGGCGGACGGAGTCCTTCTTACCGGCGCTGGCGATCCACTTGCCGGCCTTCCTGGCGAAGATGTAGTCGATCACGTTGATGTAGCGGCTCCAGCAGGCGCTGTACGGCCTGACCACGAGATGTGCGACGTTGCCACGCCCCAGGCCCGGGTCGATGCCGGCCTGTCGCGCCACTTCAAGGCAGTCCTCCATGGATATGTGCTCATAATTGAAGGGTGTCTCGGCGGCTACCGCTGTCTTGCCAGGGCCGGTGCCGGTGGCCGTCACCGCCTTGGGCTTGTGGCGGCTTTGGCCCTGCGGCACGTACACGGACGAAGGGCGGCTTTCTTCCCTGTCCTTTTCCGCTGCCCCGCTACCGCGAGCCGCGGCCAGGGTGTTCGCGGTGATCAGGGTGACCTCGTCGAAGTAGATCGTGGCTGAGCCGTCCACATAGATAACGGCGTATGCGGCTCCTGCCGGCGCCCTGACCTGGCCGAAGACCTGTTGCCATTGGCCGATCTCCTCTTCTATGGGAAAGTTGTCGACCGACAGGAGGTCGAAGCCCAGGTCGTACCATTCGATGCCGAAGTTGAACCCGTCAAGGGACGTGGCGGCCGGGTAGAACCAGCCCGACAGCCCGTAGTCGGTGTCCTCGGAGATTTCGAACGTCTCCGCGGCAGCCCCCCAGGTGCCCTCTAGAGGGGCGAACTTGGCCGAGGCGTTCCCTTCGTGCGCCCGTTCGGTTGACCTGGTGAGTTCGTCCTCTTCGTAGTAGGTGTACCAAGGGTCGATCTCCGACTCGAAGTACGGGTTGGGGTTCACCGGCTCGGCCGCCGCCGCGATCGTGGTGAACGACCACGAATGCGCGGTCTGCGTGTTGCCGGCGACGTCCGTGGCAGCACCGGCGGTCGCTGTGTAGGTCGTCCCCGCCTTCAGCGGAGCTGAGGGGGTGAAGACGGCCACATCGTCCTCGGGCATCGAGACGGTTCCCGCGACGGTTGCACCCCCGCTTTCAGAAAGGGTGATCTGCGGGCCGATCACCGGCTCGCTGTAGGAGACGCGCAGGTGCGTGCCGAGTATCACGTCGACGGCTCCGTCAGGCGGCGCTGTCTCCGTCACGGAGGGTGGTGTCGTGTCCGGGGGGACGGCGGTGGCCGTGGTAAAGGACCAGGAGTAGGCGGTCATGACGTTGCCGGCGGCGTCGGAGGCGCCGCTGATCTCGGCGGTGTGGCCGGTGCCGGCCGCGAGCGGGGCGGCTGGGGTGAACGTGACCGTGGTGCCGGCCTGGTCGAGCGATGCCGTGCCCTGGACGGTTGCGCCCGCGGCGTCCTTCAGGGTCAGGACCGGGTTCTGGACGGGTTCGCAGAACATCACCAGGACCTTGGTGTCCGTGCCCACCCCTGGGGCGTTGGCCGCCGGGCTGTGCGAGCGGATCGAAGGCGCGGCCGTATCGGGATCCGGGTTCGGCGGGCAGTGCGAGACCGTGGTGAACGTCCACGAATAGTCACCAACCACGTTCTCCCAGATGTCCTCAGCGCCCGACACGGTAGCGGTGTACTGAACGCCGGCGGCCAGTGGGGTGGCGGGTGTGAAGGTCGTCCTCGTTCCGGTTTCATCCGCCTCGGTGGTTCCGGAAACCTCGGTTCCGTCGGACGCTTTGAGACTGACGGTTCCCCCGATCACCTTCTCGGAGAAGGTGATCGACACCGTCGTGTCCACAGGCACGCCGACAGCGCCGGGTGATGGTGTCACCGAGGTGATGGTCGGAGGGGCATCGTCGCCAAGCCTCTCCGGGTCTCCTTCCGCTCCGCTGGTGTCAAGTTTGTCAGTGCCCACCGGGTACGCCTCAACAGCATCTCCTGAGTTGCGTGACCGCTCCAGGAGGGCGGTGAACTGATCGCTGACCGACACCGCCTCGATCTCCTCAGGCTGATAGTCCTGAAGGGCGACCGCTTCCTCATAGCTGGGATTGGTCGTCTGCTCCTTCAGCGTGGAGTAGACGACCGACGCTCGTGGCGCCGGCTCGTACTGGACGAACAGAACAGGGCCCCGTCCGTCGCTGCCGGTGTACTGGTCGGAGCGGTATTGGCGCCAGTTGGCCCCGGCGGCACCCTCGGTGGCGGCGCGGATCATGAGCCCGTAGTCCGCAGTTCCGTCCGCCCATGCCTGCACGATGTTCTCAATTGAGTGGTAGAGCTCGCCGCTGCCCGAACAACCTGCCAGCGTTGCGCTGTAGCCGCCAGTGGCGATCACCGCGTCCGTGCCGGTGCTGGAGGGCTGATGAGCCCAGGTCAAGGTGGAGTAGTCGTACGCCTCGGTGAGCCGCCGCGCGACGATCCCCACTCCCACCGTAGTGCCACAACCGCTGGCGTGGTAATTCCACAACCGCAGGTCCGCGTTCAGGATCGTGGCGTAGTCCAGATCGGTACCGTTGATCACATACCGGAGGTACGTACGCCACAGTTCTCCGTCGGCCGACCGGCCCGCCCGGAGCCACGTGGACAGCGTCGCTGAATTGGGGTACTGCACGCTGGAGACGAAGGTGTCGGAGGAGTCGCCCGCGCCGACCCAGTCATCACTCATCGGCACGATCACCGGGTAGGCCACCGAGGGATCCGACAGGAAGCCGGCGTCGGGCACCACTACCAGTGATGGCCTACCCGCAGCGTCCGTGGACACCGAGACGTCCACCTTGCCGATCTTGCCCTGCTCCGGCGCCTCAGCGGCCTTGGCGTCGATGGCTTGCGCCGTCAGAGGTGGGCTCTCGGCCGTGCCCTGTGCTGACATGAGCTGCGGCCAGCCGTCCGCGGCCTTGCTGAACGCGCGTCCCTTCGGCAGGGTGACAGGCAAGGTGACCTGGACCCGTCCTTCAGGACGGGTGCGAAGCACCACCTCTTGGGCGAACCCATCCGGAAGCGCGGTGAGCACCAGATCAGCGCCCTTTGCCACCGCGTCTCGATAAGTGATCCTGTTGCCCTTAACGACCGGTTTCGGAAGCTTGCGATCCCAGCCAATCGAAACGGGGCCGTCCTTGTCATGGGCGGTGACCAGGATGCCGGCACCCTCGCCACCGAAGATCAAGGGTGTCTTGACCAGCTTGGCCTCGAGCGTGCCGTCGGCCCTCGTCACAATCGAGGTGTCTATCGGCCGCCAGGACTTCTTACCGTCCTTTCCGGCCACCTCCAGCTGGACCGGAGCGGTGCTGAGCTCGGCCTGCAGGGTCTTACCGTCAGGGTTCGCCCACACCTTCATCGTCTCGGTGTAACGAGAGGGAAGGGCTACGCGTTCACCGGTCTTGACGGCCTTGGCCTTGGCGGCTGCCAGCACCTTGTCCACACGAACAGGATTGGATTCATCTGCTGGCGAGCCGACGTTATTCGACTGAGTGGTCACGGCGGAGGGCTGAATGGATTCTCGGGCATCCGCAGGCGTGGCCACAAGCGGAATGGGCAGCAGCAGTGCGGCCAATAAGGCGACACGGTGGCGGGCCCGGATGGATAAGCCGGAAGGTGATCGTTCGGTCACTCGCATCCCTTCGGACGATCATGCGCAACGACGTGATCATCACATGGGTAACGAGCTACATAAAGATCCGCTTCGGCGCTGAGCACCGGCGGCTTGGCGCTGCTCCACGCGCTGGCCCCAGAGGCGTCACATGCCGTCGAGATCGCCGCATTGGCGACCACCAACGGAGTCGCGACATTGGCGCGCGTCATGCTGACGCGCGTCCGGATCTTCCATCCACGGCGTCTGGGGCACCGGCCGGCTCCGGCCGTTTCACATGGGACACCCGGCCAGGTGCTCCCCGCGCAGGCGGGGATGGTCCCCGGTAGACCAGTCGTAGGGGTCATCGGCGTCGTGTTCCCGCGCACGCGGGGATGGACCCGGCTCGGGGTCGAAGTCCTCCAGCCGTACAGCTTGATCAACTCTTTGTCGGAACGTCAACCCTTCCGGCCCGGCATGCCCGCTGCGCCTTCCGGTTTGGCGTTACTTGATCGTCTTACGGGTCTGATCTGACGAACGGGTTCGCGGAACGCCCCGCCACATGCCGGAACCATGCCGAAGAGCAACCAGCGAGCAACCACGGGGCACATCAGCGCGGCCGGAGTCGCTGAGAAAACGAAAAACCCCAGCTCAGAACCCTGAGCTGGGGTTTTCGTGCGGTGCGCCGCCAGGGACTCGAACCCCGGACCCGCTGATTAAGAGTCAGCTGCTCTGACCAACTGAGCTAGCGGCGCGCTGGCAGACAGGAATATACCGGTGATCCGCATCCTGGTCGAATCGGTATCCGGGGCACATCACCGGCTAGAATAAAGTTCGGCTCACAGGCTCCGGCAGACAGGATCATGCATGTTCGACTCGCCCGCCGACGTGACGGAGCGGCTCGCCGCCGTGGACTACCTCTCCGACGACGCCATCTCCACCTCGGTGTTCCTGGCCGCCGCGCTGGGCAAGCCGCTGCTGGTCGAGGGGCCGGCCGGGGTCGGGAAGACGCAGCTCGCCAAGGCGGTGGCGCAGGCCACCGGGGCGGCGCTGATCAGGTTGCAGTGTTATGAGGGGCTGGACGAGGCCAGGGCCCTGTACGAGTGGAACTACAAGAAGCAGCTGCTCAGGATCCAGGCCACGAGTGCGGATGACGACATCTTCAGCGAGGAGTTCCTGCTGGAGCGGCCGTTGCTGAAGGCCATCAGGTCCGAGGGGCCGGCGGTGCTGCTGATCGACGAGACGGACAAGGCCGACGTCGAGGTGGAGGGGCTGCTGCTGGAGCTGCTGTCGGACTTCCAGGTGACCATTCCGGAGCTGGGCACGGTCGCCGCGACGCGACGGCCGTACGTGGTGCTGACCTCGAACGCGACCCGGGAGCTGTCGGAGGCGCTCAAGCGGCGCTGCCTCTACCTGCACATCGAGTACCCGACGCCGGAGCGGGAGCGGGACATCGTGCTGGCGCAGGTGCCGGGCATCCGGGCCGAGCTGGCGGAGCAGCTGGCCAGGACGGTGGCGACGTTGCGGGCGCTGGAGCTGAAGAAGGCGCCGTCGGTGGCCGAGACCGTGGACTGGGCGAACACGCTGCTGGCGCTGGGGCGGGCGGAGCTGGACGAGGCGACGGTGGCGGGGACGCTGGGCGTGGTGCTCAAGCACGCCTCCGACCACGAGCGGGCGGTCAAGGAGCTGGGGCTGCCCGATGCCTGAGCCGCGGGGGTCGCTGGTGGACCGGCATGTCGGGTTCGTGCACGCGTTGCGGGCGGCCGGGCTGCCGGTGTCGGTGGCCGAGGGCCTGGACGCGGCCAACGCGATGCGGGTGATCGAGCTGGCGGATCGGGAGTCGTTGCGGGCGGCGTACGCGGCGACGCTGGTGAAGAAGCCGGCGTACCGGCCGGGGTTCGACGTGCTGTTCGATCTGTGGTTTCCGGCGAGTACGACCGGCCTGGCCGGCGCCGTACGTTCCCGGAGCGGGATAGATCCGGAGACGGCGGACCTCAAGGAGCTGCGCGCCCACCTCGCCGGATTGTTGACGGACTCGACCGACCAGGAGATGCGCGAGTTCGCGCAGGCCATGGTGGAGCGGTTCGGGCGGCAGGAGGCGGCGGGGCCGGGGCGGCAGAGCTGGTTCTCCTACAGCGTGCTGCGGGCGCTGTCCCCCGAGACGCTGATGGCGGGCATCCTGCGCGAGGTGCTGCAGGGACGCGAGCGCGGCGGGCTGGCGGAGAAGACCGTGCGTCAGCAGGTCAACACCGGGATCAGGCGGTTCGAGGAGGCCGTGGCCACCGACGTGCGGCGGCGGATCGCCGAGGAGTCGGGCATCGAGCGCATCGCCCGCTCGGCCGTGCGCCCGCCGCTCGACCAGATCGACTTCCTGCGCATCACGAAGGCGGACCTGGCGCGGCTGCGCAGGGAGGTGTATCCGCTGGCCAGGCGGCTGGCGGCGCGCCTGACGATCAAGCACAGGAAGGGCCGGCGGGGCCGGCTCGACTTCCGCCGGACCATGCGGGCCTCGTTGCAGAGCGGCGGGGTGCCGCTGACCACCCACTTCAAGCCGCCCCGGCCGCACAAGCCGGAGCTGGTCGTGCTCTGCGACACCAGCGACTCGGTCTCGTCGTTCGCGCACTTCACGCTGCTGCTGACGTACGCGTTGCGCGAGCAGTTCACGAAGGTGCGGGCGTTCGGGTTCGTGGACACCGTGGACGAGATCACCAGGTTCTTCCTGCCGGGCTCCGACGTGGTCGAGGCCATGACGCGGCTGGCGAACGAGGCGGACATGGTGCGCTTCGGCCGCACCAACTACGGGCACAGCCTGGAGCGCTTCGCCGAGAGGTACGCCGGCGCGCTCGGCCCCAAGACGTCCCTGCTGATCCTGGGCGACGCCCGCTCCAACTACCAGCCGCCCGCCCTCGACGTGCTCAAGTCACTGGTGTCGAGGACCCGCTCCGCCCACTGGCTCAACCCCGAGCCGAGGCAGCAGTGGGACACGGGCGACTCGGTCGCGAGCGAGTACGGCACGGTCGTCCCCATGTACGAGTGCCGCAACGTCGCCCAGCTCACCGCGTTCATCGAAACGCTGGCGTGAGCGCCGTACAAGATCAGAGGCGCTGCAGCTCGCGGGCGGCGGTGCGGGCCAGCAGCTCGATCTGGGAGTCGTTGAGCACGCCGGGGTCGGCCGACCTGATCAGCCGGGCCGCCGTGCGCGGCCGCAGCAGCGTGAGACCTTCGGCGGACACGACGCCGTTCCTGGGCAGGACGCCGCAGTGGACGGCGATCATGGGGGTGATCGTGACGGGGACGCCGGTCTCGCGGGTGAGCAGCTCGGCGAACGCCTCGGCCTTGTCGACCAGCGCCTTGGCAGTCTTGCTGCCGTACTTCTCGCCGAAGAACAGCCGCCCCACGTAGCAGGCGATCTCGACGTCGGGCGCCCACGACTCGTTGTCGATGATCCAGACGCCGCCCGGGCCGATCACGAGGTGGTCGATGCTGGCCTGGTCGCGGATGGCCCGGCCGTCGAGCACCTGGTAGCCCCGGCGCCGCAGCGAGCGGCGCAGGAGGCGGCCGGTGATCAGCTCGCCGCGCCGGGCGCCCCGCCACACGGCGGTGCGGTAGAAGGAGTACCAGTCGAGAAACCAGTCTCCGCCGTACACGGCCGCGGCGGCCAGCACGCCGGTCAGCGCGGAGACGCCGGCGAGGTCGAACCTCAGGCCGAGCGCCACGCCGATGATGAACCCCACACCCGCCTTGACGTACCGGTACTTGCGCCGGTTCGGCGCGTCCTCGCGCCAGAACTTCTCGTACCACCACTGCGGGGACGACCCTGTGTACTTCTCGTTGGGCTGCACGTAGATCGAGCCACCGGGCACGGCAAACTCCCCGAATGAAGTAGATGTTGTACAGGATCTGCCACGCCGAAGATCCCTCGCCGGTCAAGGGATACCCGCTCCCCAACCAAGGCGAGCCTAAGGTGACGGAATTAGTACCCGCAAGACCATCAACCGACCAGTCGGTATGCTAAGGCGGTGACCAAGGGGGACCATGTGAAAGACGAACCGGTCAGGCAGCGGCTGCTCGCCGAGGCGACCCGGCTGTTCGCCGAGCGGGGCTTCGAGAGCACCTCCGTTCAGGAGATCGTCGTGGCGGCGGGCGTCACCAAGGGCGCCATGTACCACTATTTCGACTCCAAGGACGACCTGCTGCACGAGATCTACGCGCGGGTCCTGCGCATGCAGATGGACCGGCTGACGCAGATCGCCGACGGCCCCGGCACGATCGAGCAGCGCCTGCACCGGGCCGCGGCCGACGTCGTGGAGACGACGGCCGCCAACCTCGACGACTCGAAGATCTTCTTCAGGTCGATCCACCTGCTCGCGCCCGAGACGCAGAAGACCGTGCGGGCCGAGCGCCGCCGCTACCACGAGCGCTTCCGGGGGCTCGTGGCCGAGGGGCAGCGCACCGGCGTCTTCAGCGACCGCGTCCCGGCGGAGCTGGTCGTCGACTTCTTCTTCGGCTCGGTGCACCACCTGGGCAGCTGGTTCCACGCGGACGGGCCGCTGACCGGCGCCCAGGTGGGCAAGCACTTCGCCGACCTGCTGCTGACCTCACTCGACCCCGGGGCCGGGCACGTCCACGAGTGAGGCCAGCGCGGCGCGGTGGTCGCCGGGCGTGCCCAGCGCGATCTCCGTCGCCTTCGCGCGCTTGAGATAGAGATGGACGGGGTGCTCCCACGTCATCCCGATCCCGCCGTGCAGTTGCAGGGCCTCCTCGGCCGCGTGCACGGCCACGCCCGCGTTCCACGCCTGGGCCACGGCCACCGAGACCGACGAGGCGTCCGCCACCGCGTTCCTGGCCGCCGCCCTGGCGCGCACCACGTCCAGCCAGAGATCGGCCAGCCGGTGCTTGATCGCCTGGAAGGAGCCGACCGGCCGGGCGAACTGGTGGCGCTCCTTGACGTAGGCCAGCGTCGTCTCCAGGCACCACTCGGCGACGCCGAGCTGCTCGGAGGCCAGCAGCCCCGCCCCGAACCGCAGCACGGCGGCCACGTCGCACGCCCCCACGCGCCGCGCCGGCGTGCGCGCGAACGTCACCGTGGCGACCGGCCTGGTCAGGTCCAGGGACGGCACGACCTCGACCGCCGCGCCCTCGGCCGCGTAGAGGTCGCCGTCCACCGGCACCAGCAGCACATCGGCCATGTCCGCCCCGGCCACGCCGGTGACGGTCCCGGACAGCCGGCCCTCGCCGTCCACGGTCACGGACGAGCCGCGCCCCGGCACGTACGGGGAGGCGGCGAACGACACGGCCAGCGCCGCCGTCCTCCGCCCCTCGGCCAGCTCGCCCAGCAGCGCGTCCCTGGTCGGCAGCAGCGCCTGCGTGGCCAGCACCGCGCTGGTGAGGAACGGCACCGGCGCGACCGCCCGGCCCAGCTCCTCCAGCACCACGGCCGCCTCGGCCGGGCCCGCGCCGGCGCCGCCCAGCTCCTCGGGGATCAGCAGCCCGGCCACGCCGATCTCGCCGGCCAGGGTCTTCCACAGGTCCAGGTCGGTGGGCTCCGACTCGATGCGCTTGAGCACCGCGGCGGGCGGGCAGCGGTCGGCCAGCAGGCCCCGTACGGAGGACCTGAGCTCCTCCTCGACCTCGGAGTACAGCAACGTCATCGCGGCAGGTCCTTCCAGGGCACGTCCTTGTCGACACGGGGTTCGGAGGGCAGGCCGAGCACCCGCTCGGAGATGATGTTGCGCAGGATCTCGGAGGTGCCGCCCTCGATGGAGTTGCCCTTGGCCCGCAGGTAGCGGTAGCCGGGGCCGCGGCCGTAGAAGTCGACGTCCTCGGAGCGGCGGAAGGTCCAGTCGTCGTAGCCGAGGTCGCGGCGCAGCTCGACGTCGAGGCCGGTCAGTGCCTGGTTGAGCTTGGCGAACGACAGCTTCATGCCCGACCCCTCGGGGCCGGGCTGCCCGGCGGCCAGCTGCTCGCGCAGGCGCGCCCCCGACAGGCGGGTGACCTCGGCCTCCACCCACAGCGACAGCAGCCGCTGGTGCAGGTCGTGGCTGCGCAGCTCGGGGTGCTCGCGCCAGGCCGACAGGACGGTGGCCATGACGCCGCCGCCGCGCCGCGTGGGAGCGCCGCCGATGGCGACGCGCTCGTTCATCAGCGTGGTCTGCGCGACCCGCCAGCCGTCGCCGACCTCGCCGAGCCGCAGGTCGTCGGAGAGCCGCACGCCGGTCAGGAACACCTCGTTGAACTCGGCCTCACCGGTGATCTGCCGCAGCGGCCGCACCTCGACGCCCGGCGCCTGCATGTCGCACACGAAGTACGTCAGGCCGCGGTGCTTGGGCACGTCCGGGTCGGTGCGGGCGACGAGGATGGCCCAGCGGGAGTGGTGCGCGCCGGACGTCCACACCTTCTGGCCGTCCACCACCCACTCGTCGCCGTCCCTGACGGCCCGGGTCGCCAGCGTGGCCAGGTCGGACCCGGCGCCGGGCTCGCTGAAGAGCTGGCACCAGATCTCCTCGCCCGTCCACAGCGGCCGCAGGAACCGGCGCTTCTGCTCCTCGGTCCCGAACGCCAGGATCGTCGGCGCCGCCATGCCCAGGCCGATGCCCTGCTTGCCGCTGTTGAGCTGCGGCGTGTCGGCCAGCTCCCGCTCGACGACCTGCTGCAGCTCGCGGCCGACGCCCAGGCCGCCGAGCCCTTCGGGGAACCACACCCAGGCGAGCCCGGCGTCGAACCTGGCCCGCAGGAACTCCAGCCGGTTCCCATGGGGGTCGTGCTCGCCGAGGAACGCCGCCACGCGCTCCTTGATCTCAGCTTCGTTCACATCCACCTCTTGAGCTCGCGATAGGCCAATGACCGCTTGTGCACCTCGTCGGGGCCGTCGGCCAGGCGCAGGGAGCGGGCGCCGGCCCAGAGGCCGGCCAGGGGGAAGTCCTGGGAGACGCCGCCCGCGCCGTGGACCTGCACGGCCTTGTCGAGGATCCACTCCACGGTGACGGGAGTGGAGATCTTGATCGCCTGGATCTCGGTGTGGGCGCCCTGGTTGCCCACCGTGTCCATGAGCCAGGCCGTCTTGAGCACGAGCAGGCGAGCCTGCTCGATCCTGATGCGGGACTCGGCGATCCAGTCCTGGACGACGCCCTGCTGCGCCACGGGCTTGCCGAACGCGGTCCTGGCCAGGGCCCGCCTGCACATCATCTCGACCGCGCGCTCGGCCATGCCGATCAGGCGCATGCAGTGGTGGATGCGGCCGGGGCCGAGCCGGGCCTGGGCGATGGCGAAGCCGCCGCCCTCCTCGCCGATGAGGTTGCCCGCCGGGACGCGGACGTCCTCGAACACCACCTCGGCGTGGCCCCCGTGGTCGGCGTCGGTGTAGCCGAAGACCCGCATGCCGCGCTTGACGTGCACGCCGGGGGTGTCGCGGGGCACGAGGATCATGCTCTGCTGGCGGTGCTTCGGCGCGTCGGGGTTCGTCTTGCCCATGACGATGAAGATCTTGCAGTTGGGGTTCATGGCGCCGCTGATGAACCACTTGCGGCCGTTGATGACGTACTCGTCGCCGTCGCGGGTGATGGAGGTGGCGATGTTGGTGGCGTCGGAGGAGGCCACGTCGGGCTCGGTCATCGCGAACGCCGAGCGGATCTCGCCGTCGAGCAGCGGCCGCAGCCACTCCTTGCGCTGCCACTCGTTGCCGAACATGGCCAGCACTTCCATGTTGCCCGTGTCGGGGGCCGCGCAGTTGGTGGCGACGGGCGCGATGGACGGGCTCCGGCCCATGATCTCGGCGAGGGGCGCGTACTGGAGGTTCGTCAGGCCGGCGCCGTGCTCGCCGGGCAGGAACAGGTTCCACAGGCCGCGCTTCCTGGCCTCGTCCTTGAGGTCCTCCAGCAGGGGCGGCGGGCTCCAGCCGCTGGTGGCGGCCTGTTCCTCGAAGGCGGGCTCGGCCGGGTAGACGCATTCGTCCATGAAGTGGAGCAGGCGCTCGCGCAGGTCCTCGGTGACGTGGTCATAGGCGAAGTCCATGGGCGTGAGCCTACCGACCGGCCGGTATGAGTGTCGACAGGTGGTTCCCCGTAAAAAGGTGCAGGTGGCCATAAAAGTGGCACAAGGGGTCTCGTAGGGTTGCCGCCATGACCGCGAAGCTGCCTGCGCCGGTGGTGCTCGAGAACGACGTCGTCCGCCTCGAACCCCTCACCATGGACCACGTACCCGACCTGTTCGCCGCCGGCGGCGGCGACGACGAGCTGTGGCGCTGGCTGCCCATCGACACCCCGCGCACCGAGGAGGACCTGGGCAAGGTCGCCAGGAAGCTCATCGACGACGACGTGCACGTGCCGCACGCCGTGGTGCTCAAGGACGGCGGGCGCGCCGTCGGCTGGACCACCTACGCCGACGTGCCCGGCTTCGACCAGAGCATCGAGATCGGCTGGACCTGGTACGGCCGGGCCGTCTGGCGCACCGCCGTGAACACGAGCTGCAAGGTCCTGCTCATCGACCACGCCTTCACCCTCGGCTACAACCGCGTCCTGCTCAAGACCGACAACCTCAACCTCCGCTCGCAGAACGCGATCAAGCGCATCGGCGGCGTGCACGAGGGCACCCTGCGCCGGCACCGCAAGCGCTCGGACGGCACCTGGCGCGACACCGTCTGTTTCGGCATCCTCGAAGAGGAGTGGCCGCCGCACCGCGACCGGTTGGCGGCCCGCCTGAACCAGTTCTGACCCGTACAAGCACAGCCCGCCTGAACCTTTCCCAGAAGGGCGGCGTCTCATCCCGCATGACCGACAGGCTGGGGGGCTACTGGCTCGGCGCCCGGCTCGACGGCGGCGGGCAGGTCGTCGTGCGCGAGGCGTACGACGAGTCGGGCACCCGCCACGCGCTGGGCGTGCCGTGCGTGCCCGACGCCGAGGCGCGGGCCAGGCTCGCGGCGGCGGCCGAGGCGGCCGGGCAGGTGCGCTCGCTGTCGGTGGCCAGGCTGACCACCGCCTGCCTCGACACCGACCCGCCCTACCTGGTCAGCGAGTACATCGAGGGCCCCACCCTGCGCCAGGTGGTGTGCCGGCACGGCCCGTACGCGGGTGACGACCTCTACCGGCTGGCCGCCGCCACGGCCACCGCGCTGGCGGCCGTACACGAGGCGGGCGCCACGCACGGGGCGCTCACGCCGGACAAGGTCGTCCTCGGCGCCGAGGGGCCCCGCCTGGTCGGGCTCGGCCTGTCGGGCGACGGCGGCGGCCCGGCCGCGGACGTGCACGCCTGGGGCCGCCTGCTGGTCTTCGCCGCCTACGGGCCCGACGAACGATTACCCGGCGTGCGCGACGACGGCGGCGAGCGCTTCGACCGCCCGTTACGCGGCCTCGTCGCCGCCGCGCTGCACCGCGACCCCGACCGGCGCCCGAGCGCCCGCCAGCTCCTCATGTCCCTGCTCGACGCGCCCCAGTCGCAGCAGGGCCGCCTGTTACCGCCCGAGCCCGTGGACGACCCGCCGCTCGGCGCCCGCGCCGAGGCCGTCCACGCGCGGCTCAGCCCCGCCGAGCAGGCCCTGGTGCCGGACGTGTTCCTGCGCCTGGTCGGCGTGGACGCCGAGGGCGCCGACACCGTCGTGAGCGCCGGCCTGGACGAGCTGGTCGCCGGGCGGGCCGGCGACGAGACGGCCGCGATCGAGCGGGTGCTGGCCGCGTACCGGGAGGCCGGGCTGATCGAGGAGCCGCCGCGGATCGCGCACGCCGCGCTGCTGCGGGCCTGGCCCCGGCTGCGGGAGTGGCTGGACAGCGAGCGCGCCGGGCTGGCCGTGCACCGGGAGCTGGCGCGGGCGGCGCGGCAGTGGGAGGCGGGCGGGCGGCGGGAGGCGCAGCTCCTCCAGGGGGAGCCGCTGGACCGGGCGCTGGCGTGGGCGGCCGGCGGGCGGCGGCGGCTGACGTTGAGCGCGGGCGAGCAGACCTTCCTGGACGAGGCCCTGGCGCACGCGCGGCGGCGGGCACGGGAACGGGCGCGGAAGCGGCGCACGGCCGTGGCGGGGCTGCTGTCGGTGGCCCTGGTGGCGGTGCTGCTCGCGCTCTGGCAGCGCGGCGCGGCCGACGGGCGGCTGGCCGAGACGATGTCCAGGGTGGCCGCCTCGCGGGCCGAGTCGCTGCGGGTGGCCGACCCGGTGACCGCGTGGCGGCTGGCGCTGGCCGCGTGGCGGCTGGCGCCCACGCCCGAGGCCAGGCGGGCGCTGACCGCGTACGACCCGGCGGTGGCGGTGTTCGCCGACCCGCACGCGGGGCCGCGCGCGCTGCACGCCATCACCGCCGACGGCGCCACACTCGCCGCACTCGACGAAGGCACGCTGCGGCTGTACGACCTGGCCACCGGCCGCACGCTGGCCACGGCACCCGGCCCCGCGCAGAGCGTCCGGGCGATGGCGTGGGCCCCCGACAACCGCACGCTGGCGCTGGTCGGGGTGGACCGCTCCTACCTGTACGACCTGCGCACCGGCGTCATGGGCCGCCCCTTCGGCAGGGGGCTGGGCGCGCCCGGCGAGCAGTCCGCCTGGTTCAGCCCCGGAGGCCGGCTGCTGTTCGCGGCGGCCAGGCAGTCGGGCGAGCGGTGGGCGTGGGACCTGCGGGCACGGCGGGCCGCCTACGTCGGCGAGTACGCGGTGATCGGCCCCGGCGACCGGCTGGCGTTGGTGTTCGACGGGAAACGCTCGCAGCTGCGGCACGGCGGCCGCGCGACGCCCGCGCCGTGGCTGGAGCGGATGCCGTGGGAGTACACCACGTTCGCCCCCGACGGCGTGCGCGTGGCCATCGCCGAGGAGACCGGCATCCAGATCTACGGCCTGGACGGGGTGCCCACCCACAACAGCCGCTACCGCCCCTCCCCCGGGCGGCTGCGCTTCAGCTGGGACGGGCGGCTGCTGATCAGCACCGACAGCGACCGCGTCCGGGTCTGGCGGCTCGACCACGGCACTCAAATCGCCGACCGGCGGGTGCCCGCCTCCGCCGACCGGCCCGCCGAGGCCGCCATCTCGGCGGACGGGCGGTGGCTGCGCGTGCTGGCCGGGCGCGGCACCGTCCTGACCATCGACCTGGCGGCGCCCGCCGCTCCCGCACGGCCCGACGCGTGGGTGTGCGAGCGGTACGGGCCGCTCTCGCCCGCGGAGTGGCGGGGGCACCTGCCGGAGGTGCCCTACCGGGAAACCTGCTGAAGGCGGGGCCGGCCCTGGACGCGCCGCTCCTTCAGCGGCCGGGCTCCTGAGCGGTCACTCCTCCGCCGACTTCATCAGCTTCGCGTAGGCGAACTGCAGCCAGTCCGAGACCGCCACCGCCGTCATCGTCGCGCCCACCAGCCGGGTCACCCGGGGAGCCAGCACGAGCCCGGCCGCGTACGCGGTGGCCACCCACTGGGCCAGGCAGAACGGGCAGGCCAGCAGCTCGCCGATGGCGCCGCGCGGCTTCTCCTGCACCTCGGACGGGCCGCCCTGCCCCTCGTACCGGGTGAACGGGGCCCGCAGCGGGCTGGTCACCGGGTCCTTGGCCAGGCGGCGCGACACCTTGTGCGTGCAGGCCGCCATCAGCGCCAGGTCCATCAGGCCGATCTGCTCGGGCGCCTTGCGGCCCGCCAGCATCGCCACGGCCGCGGCCACGCCGACCGTTCCGCCGTACGCGACGAGCAGCCCGACGTAGCCGCCCAGCGGCCGGTCGTGCCCGTTCTCGTAGGCTTGTTCCGTCTTCTGCAGGATGTCGGTCATAGCTTCCCGCGCTACCCGCAACCCCTGGCTCCCAACGTCTACTTGACGATCGTTTGGGTAGCCCGACCACATGAGTAGCCACGGTCACGCGGTCACCGACGCCATCCTCGACACGCTGAAGCGGGCCAGCTCGGGGCTGAAGGACGCCGGGGTGAAGTTCGCGCTGGCCGGAGGGTGCGCCGCGTACGCGCGTGGCGCCGCCCCTTCGCTGCACGACGTGGACTTCGTCCTGACCGAGCACGATGTGCCCGCCGCCTTGGAAGCGCTGCGCGGGCTCGGCTTCCAGACGGCCAAACCGCCCGAGGACTGGCTGGTCAAGGCGTACGACGACGGCCGGTTGGTGGACCTGATCTTCCGGGTGTCCGACCTGGCGATCACCGACGCGTTGCTCGACCGGGCCGAGCCGTTGAAGGCGTCGGCGGTGATCGTGCCCGTGCTGGAGGCCACCGACCTGGTCATCTCGTGGCTGCTGCCGCTGTCGGAGCACGCCTGCGACTACGGCGCGCTGCTGGCGCAGGTGCGCGCGCTGCGCGAGCAGGTGGACTGGCCGCGGGTGGCCGCGGTGACGGCGGAGTCGCCGTACGCGACCACGTTCATCACCCTGCTGGAGCGGCTGGGCGTGCTGGACGGGCCGGTCGTGCCGTCGGGTGACCCCAAGTGGCCCTGAGCCGCCGTCGGGCGACCTCCAGCGGCCCCCGGACGTGATCAGCCGCGCCGGCTGGCGGCCGTGACCCGCTTGAGGATGCGGTCCCACTCCGTGCCGAACGGGTTGTCCTGCACCAGGTAGGTCCACGTCGCCGTGGGCCGCTTCAGGTCGGGCTCCGGCGCCTCGAACGCCTCCAGCGAGCGCTTCTCCACCTCGGCCAGCAGCGCTTTGTACTCCGCCACCGCCTCGCGGTGGAACTCGTCGATCGGGCTCATGCGGCCCAGCGCCCGCAGGTGGATGCCCTCGCGCAGGTCAGTCAGGAACGCCAGGTGCTCGGTCCAGCAGCGGTCGATGGCGTACAGCACGATCTGGCGGGCCGTCTCATCCCTGGTGTCCTCGGGCATGGCCGCCCAGCGCTCGGGGTCGGCCTCGGCCAGCGCCTTCGCGGCGGCGTCGCCGTGCAGCACCTTGTCGCGCCACTCCAGGATGAGCTCGCGCTGGTGCTCCAGCAGCCGGGTATAACGCCACGTGTTGCGGTGGATCTCCAGGTTCACGCCTTCCGCGACGCGCTGGGCGTGACCCACGAGGTACGCGCCGCGCCGGTGGCGGACGACCCCGTCGGCGTCGGCGGCGGGCGGGCGCTCGTCGGGGACGAACTGGGTGATCAGCTCGTCCTTCATGCTGACGAAGAAGACCGAGCCGCCGGGGTCGCCCTGGCGGCCCGCGCGGCCGCGGAGCTGGTCGTCGAGGCGGCTGCTGGCGTGCCGGCCCGAGCCGATCACGTAGAGGCCGCCGAGCTCGGCCACGCCCTCCCCGAGCCGGATGTCGGTGCCGCGACCGGCCATCTGGGTGGAGACGGTGATGGCGCCGCGCTCGCCCGCCCTGGCGATGATCGCGGCCTCTTCCGCGTCGTTCTTGGCGTTGAGGACGACCGGCTCCAGGCCGCGCCGCTGCAGCAGCTTGGCGAGGTTTTCAGACTCGGCCACGTCGAGGGTGCCGATGAGGATCGGCCGGCCCGTCTCGTGGACGGTCTGGATCTCCTCCACCAGCGCCGCGTCCTTGTCGGGCACGGTCGGGTAGATGCGGTCGGGCTCGTCCACGCGCACGCACGGCCGGTTCGACGGGATGACCGCGACCTTGAGGCCGTAGAACTCGCCCAGCTGCTCGCTGACGGCCACCGCCGTGCCCGTCATGCCGCAGATCTGCGGGTAGCGGCGGATCAGGCCCTGTACGGTGATCGAGTCGAGGATCTCGCCCTTCTCGCTCGGCGCCAGCGCCTCCTTGGCCTCCACGGCCGCCTGGAGGCCGTTGGGCCAGCGCTGCAGCAGCGCCACCCGGCCGCGCGAGGGGTTGATGAGCTGCACCTTGCCGTCGCGCACGATGTAGTCGACGTCGCGGGTCAGCAGGGCGTGGGCGTGCAGGGCGAGGTTCAGCTCGATGAGCGTGCCCGGCTCGTGCTCGTCGTAGAGGTCGACGCCGAGCAGGTTCTCGACGGTGTCGGCGCCCTTGGGCGTGAGGTAGACGTTGCGGGCCTGCTCGTCGATCTCGTAGTGGTAGCCGCGGACGAGCTGGCGCACCAGCGCCGCCATCTCCGGCACCGCGTTGCCCGGGTCGGCCGCCCCGGCCATGACCAGCGGCACGCGGGCCTCGTCGACGAGCACGGAGTCGGCCTCGTCGATCAGCGCCACCTCGGGCGCGGGCACGATGATCTCGCTCGCGTCGGTGCGCAGCCGGTCGCGCAGCACGTCGAAGCCGATCTCGCTGACCGGCCCGTACGTGACGTCCTTCGCGTACGCCTCGCGCCGCTCCTCCGGCGTGGAGTTCTGGTCGATCCAGCCGACGCCGACGCCCAGCGCCTCGTAGAACGGGCCCATCCACTCGGCGTCGCGCTTGGCCAGGTAGTCGTTGACCGAGATGACGTGCACGCGCTTGCCCTGCAACGCGTAGCCGGCCGCCGCCATGGCCCCCGACAGGGTCTTGCCCTCGCCGGTGGCCATCTCGGCGACCTTGCCGTCGAGCAGGGCGAGCGTGCCCAGGAGCTGCACGTCGTACGGCCGCAGCCCCAAGGTGCGGTCGGCGGCCTCGCGCGCGACGGCACAGAACTCGGCCAGATCGCTCATGTCGGGCCTGGGCAGCTCGTCGAGCTCGCGGAGCTCGCGCAGGCGCTCCGCCCGGCCCTCGGCCGCCTTGACGATCTTCTGATAGGGCGTCAGAGGGACGCCTCCAGGACGATCCAGGAGGTTCCTCAGTATTCCCTTAAACGAGGCCACAGTTCCTCCAACGCACGCTTCGCCGACACCGTTCCCTTCATTCGTCGGGGCCCGTCGCTTGGCCTTGGGGCCGGGGAGCGGAGCGACGATCCGGCAAGCGTCGCCGTACCGGACCTTAACTCATCCGGCGCCCAGGACCGTCACATCACGCCGTTTCCGCCCGTGCGGCGAGCACCGTGACGGCGGCCAGCAGCAGCACGCAGCCCGACCAGGCCACCGGCGTGAGCCGCTCCCCGAACAGCAACACGCCGAGCAGCGCCGCGCCCACCGCCTCGCCGAGCGAGATGATCGACACGGTGGTGGCCCGCAGGGCGGTCAGCGCGCGGAAGAACAGCCCGTACGCGAGCGCCGTCGGCACCGCGCCCAGGTAGCCGAGCAGCGCCACGGACGCCCAGCTCACCTCGGGCACCACCCCTTCCGCCAGCGCGAACGGCGCCAGGCACACCGCGCCGACCACGAACCCGCCGACCGCCGCCGCGCGCGGGTCGTCGTCCCTGCCGTGCCGCGACAGCAGCGTGACCCCCGCGTAGCCGGCGGCCGAGAGCAGGGCGAAGGCGACGCCGGGGAACGAGCCCGCCCGCAGCGCGGCCTCGCCCGTGAGCAGGAGCAGCCCGGCCAGCGCGGCGGCCAGGGCGCCGAGCGCGGTCCGGCCCAGGCGCTCGCGCAGCAGGAAGCGGCTGCCCAGCGCGGTGAAGACCGGGGTGGCGCCCATCGTGACGACGGTGGCCAGGGCGACGCCCGCGTGGGCGATCGCGGCGAAGTACGCGGTCTGGTAGACGGCCATGCCGGCGCCGACGAGCAGCGTGCGGCCGTTCCACGTGAAGGGGGTGCCCCGGGTGAGCAGGAGCAGGAAGGCGGCGCCGAGCAGGTAGCGCCACAGGGAGACGCCGACGGGGCCGAGGCCGCCGGTGTCGAAGAGGAGGGAGCCGGCGGCGCCGCCGGTGCCCCAGGCGGTCGCGGCGACGGACACGTAAAGGGCGCCCCGCCGGGCGGAGACGTGGGTCATGACAGGGTTCTCCGGGTGGAGTGGTCGGAATGGGCCCGGTGTGCGGGCAGCGACCACCCCCGGATCGGTCAGACCCGGAAATTTCAGGACATGCCGCCCGCTAGTGGACGGCGGGCGGGGAGCAAATCAGACGTCTCGGCACGGCACACAGCTTACGGGCTCGCGCGTACGCCCCCAAGCGGATTACATGACGCTTCGAGCGGGTCAGGGCTTGCGGGCGACCCCGCCCAGCAGCAGCTCCTCCCAGGACGCGAGCGGGCCGGGCAGGCGCTCGTCGGGATGCCACTCGGGGAGGTGCACCACGCCCGGCTCCACCAGCTCAAGGCCGTCGAAGAAGCGCTCGATGGCCGCCCGGTCGCGGAAGTAGCCGGTGCCCATCGTGGCCTGCAACATCACCTCCAGCGCCTTGGCCTTGGGGTTGTCGGAGGCCAGGAAGTTGGAGACGGCCAGGTAGCTGCCGCGCGGCAGCGCGTCCGCGTAGGCCCGGACCAGCGCGTGCGGGTTCTCCCTTTCGGAGAACAGGTGCAGCAGCCCGACGGCGATGACCGCCGTCGGCTGCGACAGGTCCAGGAGGCGCAGCACGGCGGGGTGCCCGAGCACGCCCGCCACGTCGCGGGCGTCGGCGGTGATCGCGTCGGCGTACGGGTTGCCGTGGAGTATCGCGCGGGCGTGCGGCTCGACCATGGGGTCGATGTCCACGTACACGACCCTGGACCTGGGGTCGGCGAACTGGGCGACCTCGTGCGTGTTCTCCACGGTGGGCAGGCCGGCGCCGAGGTCGATGATCTGCCTGATGCCGGCCTCGCGGACCAGGAAGTCGACGACCCGCCCGATGAAGGCGCGGTTGCACCAGACGAGGTCCACCACCTCGGGCACCGCGGCCTTCAGCTTGCGTGCCACCGAGCGGTCGGCGGCGAAGTTCTCCATGCCGCCCAGCAGCGCGTCGTGCACCCGTGCCACGCTCGGCCGCTCCGGGTCAACGCCGGGAGGCACCCACTCCACGCTCATCCGACCTCCTCGCGCGGATCGTATCCGCAGCCGGGCCCCGGCGCCCTGGCTGGCGGCCGGTTGTCAGGAGAGTCAGGTCATCCTGTCGGGCTGCCCGCCGGCGCCGCCGCGTGCGCGGGCTGCCGCTTCGACAGCAGCCGCTTGAGCCGGGGCGCCAGGGGCCGCTCCACGAACCGGTGCACGAGGTACGCCGCCGCCAGCATGACCGCGATCATCGCGACGAGCAGCACGTACTTGTTGACCAGGCCCTCCAGCCGGGCGAACAGGATGAAGCCGACGTGCGCGTGCAGGAGGTACAGCGGGTACGTGAGCGCGCCCGCCGTGACCAGCCACGCCCGGGCCAGCCGGCTCGTCACCCGCAGCGCCACGAACGTCATGATCAGGAAGATCGCCACGACGACGGCGGTGATGACGGTGGGCGAGTAGGTCACGTGGTAGCGCGTCCCGACCGCCTCGGCGTAGCCGATCGCCCGGTAGACCGCGTTCCCCAGGCAGATCGGCACCAGCAGCGCGATCTGCCAGTCCATCCCGAACCGGTACAGCATGAACAGCGCCATCCCGGCGATGAAGTAGTGGGAGAACTCCGACTGCACGACCAGGTCCGCGATGCCCGGCAGCACGCCCAGCTCGACCAGGAACGTCAGCGCCAGCCAGCCCCACAGGCCCGCCATGATCCGGCCCCGCGTCATCCCGATCCAGGCGGCGACCAGCATGAGCAGGTAGAACCGCATCTCGGCCCACAGAGTCCAGTAGACGACGTCCACGTTCTCGATGTTCGGGACGGCCTGGAACATCGTCAGGTTGGCCAGCACCTGCGGCAGCGACACGTGGAACAGGCCCTGCCCCAGCGTCACCGTGACCAGCGCGGTGACCGCGATGCCGACCCAGTAGGCCGGATAGAGTCGCACCACCCGGGAGACCACGAACTGCCGGGGTGTCCTCCCCCAGGCGCTCATCAGCACGACGAAACCGCTGATCAGGAAGAACAGGTCGACGCCGAGATAGCCGTACTTGGCCCACGCGGACTCGGCCACGAACGTCACCGTCGTCTTGCCCCCGGCCCAGCCGGAGAACACGTAGTGGAACAGCACGACGCACAGAGCCGCCAGCAGCCGCAGCCCGTCGATCTCGTAGAGGCGTTCTGGCCTGGTTCGCATGGCCGTCTCCTTCCGGTGTGCAGATGGTGGCGGCATCAGCTTGAGGGTTGGTAAAGGATCGCCAAAGGCATTCTTACGGGTTTACACGAAAAGCGACGGGTAGTTGATGGCTTGCCCGACAAGACGGAAGAAGAGAGGAAGAGAGCCCAATGGAGCTCTGGGACTATCGACCTGACGTCTACGACCGTGGGCAGGCTCTGGACCTGGTGGGATACCACGTCCAGGCGACCGACGGGAAGATCGGGTCCGTCGACGAGGCGACGTACGAGGTCGGCGAGAGCTACATCATCGTCGACACCGGCCCCTGGATCTTCGGTAAGAAGGTCCTGCTCCCGGCCCGGGTGATCACGAACATCGATCCCCAGGAACGCAACGTGTTCGTGTCGCGTACCAAGGCCGAGATCAAGGACGCGCCCGAGTTCGACGAGGGCAAGTTCAAGGAGCCCGAGTACCGGTCGCGGCTGGGGGACTACTACGGCCGCTTCCCCGGGTGACTTGATGCTGTGAGCGAAGGGCCGCGCCGTCCCGGCGCGGCCCTTCGTCATAGTCGGTCATGTCCTTTCATGTACCTGACAGAGGGTGGCAGGTACGGCTGACAGGCTGATGGGCATGACGACGAAAGCAAGCCTCCTGGCCTTCACCATCGACTGCGACGACCCCAAGGCGCTGGCCGCCTTCTACCACGAGGTGACCGGCATGGAGGTCACCTACGCCGAGGACGAGTACGCCGCCATCACCGACGGCACCGTCAACATCTACTTCGGCCGCGTCCCCGACCGTGAGCCGGTCGAGTGGCCGAGCCCGGACAAGCAGTTCCACCTCGACCTCCAGGTGCCGGACGTGGAGGCGGCGGCGGCCGAGTACGTCGCGCTGGGCGCCACCCGGCCCGAGTTCCAGCCCGGCGTCACGGAGGAGGGCACGCGGTGGATCGTGCTGCGGGATCCGCAGGGGCACCTGTTCTGCGTCTGCCGCAAGTCGTGACGCGTCTGGGGTCACCTCCGGTGGCGCGCCGGCCTGGGAGCAGCCGGCGCCTGCCCGCCACCGTCGCCCCAAGGATGCGCCACATGTTCGTGCAGGTCGGAGGCAACTTATCCCGATTTTTCAGCCTGAAGGATGATTGTGCAGCTTCTGCTGCCTCTTAAGCTGGAGCAATGCTCCTGAAAGGATCCCTGTTCCTGCGCGGGCCGCGATGACCTGGGTCGGCATGCTGATCGCCCTCGCCGGAGCGCTGGGATACGCGCTCGGCGCGGCGATGCAGCAGTACGAGGTCGTGGCCGAGGGCGCCTCGCTCAGCCTGGTCAAACGCCCTCGATGGTGGGTCGGCGGCATCATCTCCTTCAGCGGTGCCTGCCTGCACGCCGTCGCGCTGAGCTTCGCCCCGCTGGTCGCCGTGCAGCCCATCAGCGTGGCCACGCTGGTGTTCGCGGTGCCGCTGGCCGCGTTCATGTACGGGCGCCGGCCGTACCGCGCCGAGATCCTCGGCTCGGTCGCCGTGGCCGTGGGCCTGCTGTGGCTCATGCTGCTGGTGCCCGCGCACAACGTGACGCCGGTGCTGGGCGACGGCGCGGCGCTCGCGTTCATCGCCGTGATCGCGGCGATCGCGCTGGTCACCCAGCTCGTCGCGAGCCGCGTGCACGGCCCGGCCAAGGCCATGCTGCTGTCGGTGGGCGCGGGGGCCGTGACGGCGAGCGTGTCCACGTTCGTACGGGTGATCGGCGGCGGGATGCAGGGCGACTGGGGGCGGCTGATCCACTGGTTCAGCCTCGCCGTGCCCGTGCTGCTGATCTGCGCCGTGGTGCTGCTCCAGCGCTCGTACGCCGTGGGCTACTTCGGCATCGCCTACGCCGGCGTGCAGGTCATCGACCCCATCACCTCCGTGCTGGCCGGGGCGATCCTGCTCGGCGAGCCGCTGCCGACCTCCCCTTCGACGGCCGTGCCCGCCGTGCTGGCCGCCGCCCTGACCATCGGCGGGACGATCACGCTCGGCCGGCTGGCCCCCGATCACCAGGCCAAGCCCGTGCCCGCGCCGCCGGTGCCCGTGGAGAGCCCGGCGCCCCGGGCCGCCGCGCAGACGCCGGCCACCGTACAGGCGCCGGTCAAAGTGCAGGCACCGGCCAAAGTGCAGGCGCCGGCCACCGTGCAGACGTCGGTCACCGTGCGGCCTCAGCCGGTGGACGCCAGCCCAGCACCTCGTCCATCGACCGCAACATCAGATCTGGGCTGAGCCGGGCCGCGGCCGACACCCCGAAGTCGCGCAGCCCCACGGCCAGCGGGTGGCGCAGCTTGCTCATGCGGCACAACGTCCACGACCGCTGGACGATCTTCGCGGTCCGCTCCCCGCGCGCGGCGCTGTAGGCGGCCAGCCCGCCGTCGGACGCGGCCGCGCTCGCGTGGTGGGCGAGCACCACCCCGTCCTCGATCGCCTGGCAGGCGCCCTGCCCGAGGTTCGGCGTCATCGCGTGCGCCGCGTCGCCGACCAGCGCGACCCGGCCCCGGTGGAAGGCGGGCAGCGGCTCGGCGTTGCGGTAGACGTCGTTGCGGATGATCCGGGCCGGATCGGCGGCCCGCAGCAGGGCCGGGATCGGGTCGTGCCAGCCGCCGAACCTGCGCAGCAGCTCCTCGCGCTCGTCGGCGTGCACGGTGCCGGCGGGCAGCACGTCGGTGGCGTAGACGTAGACGATGTCGCCGGCCAGCGGGTGGATGCCGAACACCAGGCCCCTGCCCCAGCTCTCGGAGCGTGGCACGTCGAGCCCGCCGCGCGGGACGAGGCCGCGCCAGGCCGTCACCCCTGAGTAGACCGGCCCGGGATGGGCGGGGAAGAGCGCGGCGCGGGTGGCCGAGTGGATGCCGTCGGCGCCCACGACGAGCTCGGCCTCCACGTCCCCCTCCGAGGTCCGGACGAGGCCCTTTTCCGCGTCCACGTCCGAGACGGTCGTCCCCAGGCGGACGTGGTCGCGGCCGAGCGCGTCGGCGAGGACGTCCATCAGCGTGGCCCGCAGCATGATCACCACGGAGTCGCCGTACTTGGCGTCGGCGGCGGCCTCCGTGGTGTGCGTCAGCCAGCGGCCGTCGGCCCGGCGCAGCCCGAGCCGGCCCTCGGCGGTGGCCAGGCTCCTGACGCGGTCGCCCACGCCGAGGACGTCGAGCGCCTTGAGCGCGTTCGCGGCGATCGCCAGCCCCGACCCGACCGGCTCGATCGCGGGGGCGCGCTCCAGCACGATCACCTCCCACCCCTTGCGCCGCAGCGCCGCCCCGGCGGCCAGCCCGCCGATGCCGCCGCCGATCACCACAGCTCTGGCCATGACAGCCTCCTCAACTACGTCTGTAGTGCCACTCTACTACGCCTGTAGTCGGGTCTCACTACCGCTGTAGTATCGGATGCCGTGAAACGCTCCGACCTCGTCGCCGACACGGCCATCACCCTGCTCGCCGAGCGCGGCATGCGCGGCCTCACCCACCGGGCCGTGGACGAGGCCGCCGGCCTGCCGCCCGGCTCCACCTCCAACCTCGCCCGCACCCGCGCGGCCCTGCTGGAGCTGACGCTGTCCCGCCTCACCGAGCTGGAGCAGCGGGCCCTGGCCGGCGCGTACACCGCCGAGGCGGCCGACCTGGCCCGCCTGCCGGAGCTGATGGCGCAGGCGCTGCACATCCAGCTCACGGACCGGCGCCGCACCCTGGCCCGCTACGAGCTGGCCCTGGAGGCCACCCGGCGCCCGGAGCTGCGGCGCATCTACGACGAGGCGGGCCGCCGCTTCCGCGACCCGGCCGTCGCCATGCTCGCCGCCATCGGCTCGCCCGACCCGGTGGCGCACGCCCGCAACCTGGTGGCGTTCGGGGAGGGGCTGATGTTCGACGCGATCGCGGGGGCGGGCAGCGTCCCCACGCGGGAGGAGCTGCGGGACGCCCTCCGCGACCTGCTGGCGGGCATGCTGCGCAGTGGCTGACCTCAAGGGCGAGCCGCGCCGCGCCGCCGCTCAGCGGACGCGGGGCAGGACCTCGCGCTGGTAGAAGTCGAAGAACGCGTCCTGCTCCGGCCCGATCTGGTTGACGTACACCTCGTCGAACCCGGCCTCCACGTACTGCCGGATCGCCTGGGCGTGCACCTCGGGGTCGGGCCCGACCGGGCTGCCGGCGACGGCCTCGTCCTCGCCGACCATCTCGGCGAGCTGCTCGAAGTGCCGGGGCAGCGGCAGGAGCTGGGCGGCCTCGCCCTTGATGCCCTGGGTGGGCCACAGGCGGTGCACGGTCTTGCGCGCCGCCTTCTCGTTCTCGGCGTAGCACGCCTTGAGGCCGCCGAGCGCGGGCTTGCCGGTGCCGCCCGCCGCGCGGAAGGCGCGTACGGCGTCGGCGTCCGGCGCGACGGAGACGTAGCCGTCGCCGAGCCGCCCGGCCAGCGCCGTGGACTTCTCGCCGAGCCCCGACACCAGGATGGGGGCGGGCTCGTCGGGCAGCGTGTAGAGGCGCGCGGTGTCCACCTGGTAGTGGCGGCCCCGGTGGGTGACCAGCTTGCCGGTGAACAGCTCCCGCATCAGCTCGATGGCCTCCTCCAGCATCTCCAGCCGCTCGCTGAGCGGCGGCCAGCGGGAGTCGACGACGTGCTCGTTGAGCGCCTCGCCGGTGCCGACGCCGAGCCGGAAGCGGCCGCCGGTGAGCGCGGCGGTGGTGGCGGTGGCGTGCGCGATCACGACGGGATGCGTGCGGACGAGGGGGCAGGTCACGGCGGTGGTGATGGGCAGGGACGTGGCCTCGGCGATCGCCCCGATCACGGACCAGACGAACGGGGCCTGCCCCTGCTCGTCCAGCCAGGGGTGGAAGTGGTCGGAGATCCACAGGGCCTCGAAGCCGGCGCGTTCGGCGGCCTTGGCCTGGCGGACGAGCTCCTTGGGGCCGTGCTCCTCACAGGACAGGAAATAACCGAAGGTCGTCATGGTTTTCCTCCTGCCCGGCTGCGATATGTTATGCGGCGCTTCTCCGGGGCAGATGCCAGCCCATGGCTACTTTGCTCTGGATCATCGCGGTAATTCTCGTCATCTCCGGGATCTATGTGATCCTGGCCCGGCGCGATCTGCTCTGGGGGATCGTGCTCATCGTCCTCGGTTTCCTGGTCGGGCCGGGCGGGGTCAGCATCTTCAATGTGTAGGGGGCATTCGACCCGTTCGACGCCCCTGTCCTTACCCGCTGGGCCGATCCCCGTGAACGGTCCAGCGGTCTCTATATCGTTTTGCTGAAATATCGCTAGTGACGCTCCTCGTCATTCCCAAGTGCCGGGGATGACGAGCGTGTGAGTAGATTTCCGCCGTTCAGCCGCTACGAGTCGGGCGCTGCGTCGGCGAGGGTCAGGGACCAGCTCGTACGGCTGCGCCTGCACATGCGTGAGGAGGCCATCCTCGACGAGGCCGTGGCCCGCCTCGCCACGGAGCTGAACATCCTTCCGGGCGAGGCGGCCGAGCAGCTGTCGAGGATGGCCCAGCACAGCGGCCTGGAGCTGGTCGAGGTGGCCAGGGGCATCGAGCGCTCCCCTGAAGGGCCCAGGCCGCGGCCCGAGGTGCCCGACTGGGTGAGCGGCATGCTGGAGGCGGTGCACGCCTCGGCCCTCTATCTCACCCCGGTCAAGGACGCGACGGGCCGCGTCGTGGACTTCCTCATTCTCGCCGCCAACCGGCACGCCAGGACGGTGGCCGGGCGTACCGCCGCGGAGCTGACGGGGCGCCGGCTCATGGAGGCCAGCCCCGGCGTGGCGGGCTCCGGGCTGCTGGACGACTACATCGCCGTCTTCGAGAGCGGCGAGCCGATCCACCGGGAGTCGGTGGAGTTCGTGGAGGCGGTGGACTCCCTGCTGTGGCCCGCGACGCTGGCCGTGCGGGCCTCGCGCGTGGACGGCGGGCTGCTGGTGAGCTGGCGCCCCCTGGACGACGAGGAGCTGCTCGTCTCCGGCTGGGAACGCGCCCAACGGCTGGCCGAGCTGGGCTGGGGCGAGTGGAACCTGGCCACGCAGCGCACGCTGTGGACGCCCCAGATGTATGAGATGTTCGGCCGCGACCGCTCCGACGGCCCGATGCCCCTGGAGGACCTGCCGGCCGTGGTCGTGCCGGAGGACCTGCCGATCGTCGAGGACCTGGTCCGCTCCCTGCTGGAGCACAGGGAGGCGGTCGAGACGGAGTTCAGGATCCAGCACCGGCACGGGGTGCGGCACCTGAGCGTGTTCAGCGAGCCGATCCTCGACGCCGACGGCGTGCCGGTCAAGGTGCGCTGCCTGGCCCAGGACGTGACGAAGAACCGGCGCAAGGAGCGGGCCCTGGCCGTGGCGCACGAGCAGGCGCAGCGGCAGCGCCGCCGGGCCGAGGAGGAGCACCGGATCACGGTGCAGCTGCAGAACACGATCCTGCCGATCCGCCGCGGCCTCATCCACCTGCCGGGCCTGACCGTCGGCGTGCGTTACCTGCCGGGCGAGGAGCTGATCCGGCTCGGCGGCGACTGGTTCAAGGCCCGCCTCATCCCCGACGGCAGGGTGCTGCTCGCCATCGGCGACGCGATGGGGCACGGGCTGACCGCGACCAGCATCATGCTGCAGATGCGTTCGGGGCTGGCCGGCCTCGCCTACACGCAGGCGCCCGCCGACCGGCTCGCCACCTGGCTGAACGACCTGATCGTGCACTCCAACGAGGGCGTCACCGTGACCGGCACGGCCATCATCGGCCACTTCGACCCGCACGACTGCACCTTCCGGTGGACGAACGCCGGC
Source organism: Nonomuraea composti (assembly GCF_012034275.1). NCBI lineage: Bacteria > Bacillati > Actinomycetota > Actinomycetes > Streptosporangiales > Streptosporangiaceae > Nonomuraea > Nonomuraea composti. The sequence continues at coordinate 254,038 of NZ_JAATEP010000008.1, forward strand.
CATCTGGCGCCGCTCCTCATCAGGGACGGCCGGCCCCAGCCGATCGACGGCGCGCAGGGGATGATGCTCGGCGCGTTCGACGTGACCGAGTACCGGATGACGACCACCGCGCTCCAGTCGGGCGACGTCCTGCTGCTCTACACCGACGGGGTGGTGGAGCGGCGCGGGCAGGACCTGGAGGCGGGCATGGACGCCCTGCTCCAGGCCGCGCGCTCCTGCGACGCCGACGATCCGGAAGAGCTGATCGACTGCGTGCTGGATCGGCTGGGGGGCGACTCGCTGGAGGACGACGTGTGTCTCCTCGCCGTACGAGTCCTCTAGGCGGGCTCTCTAAGGGTGGGTCTGCAGGTCGTCGGCGCAGTTGAGGCAGTACACGCAATAAGCCCTGCCGAGCACCGGCAGCGCCACGTTGCGGACCCGGATGCCGCCCGGCGTCATGCCCTTCTCGCTGCCCTTGTGCGCGTGCCCGTGCAGGATCAGGTCGGCGCCGGCCGTGTCGACCGCCTCCGCCAGCAGGTAGCTGCCCAGGAAGGGGTAGATCTCGGGCGGCTCGCCCTCCAGCGTCTCCTTGATCGGGGAGTAGTGCGACAGCACCACGCGGTGGTCGGCCACGATCTCCTTCAGTGCCACCTTCCACGCCTCGGCGATGTAGCGCGTGTGGGAGACGAAGTTCTTGATCTCGCGCTCGCCGAACTCGCTGGCGCACTTGCCCGCGTACCCGCCGCCGAATCCCTTGCCGCCGACGACGCCCAGCTTCTTGTCGCCGCACTGCACGACCACACCGTCGTCGTCGAGCACGATGACGCCGGCGTCGCGCAGCTCGCTGGCGATCTCGTACTGCAGGTCGGAGTGGTAGTCGTGGTTGCCGAGCACCGCGATGACGGGGATCGGCAGGCCGCGCAGCTCGTCGGCCACGACCCGGCCCTCTTCCAGCGTGCCGTGCCGGGTGAGGTCTCCCGCCAGCATGAACACGTCCGCACGGTCCTCGATGCCTTCGAGCTTCTTCCTGTACTGGCCTCTGACGTCCTCGCCGAGGTGGATGTCCCCCACGGCGGCTATACGCAGGTCAGTCAAGATGCTCATCCTCCCCCGGCGCGGTCGCCTCAACGACGTTGATCTCGTTGTGCACGTGGAGCTCGGGCGCGACCTCGTGCGCCACCTGGCCGAGCCGCTCGCGCTGCTCGGCGCCGCTCACCTGTCCGCGCAGGAAAAGCTGGTCGCCTCTGATGTCGACGCGAATTCCGAGCTCGTGCGTGCGTCCGTCCTCGGCCAGCGCCTGCTGGACACGGGCCGCGACGTACTGCGGAGCTTCCATCGCTCGCCTCCTTCTTCTGTCGGCGCATGCCCGGTCGCGAACAGCTCAAACGGCGCGAATCAGCTCAATGACCGCCCGTTCGACGGGTCCCGCCGTGGCGAGCTGCCCGAAATCCGCGTCCGCCCCGAGCTCCGTCAGCGCCCCCGCGATCGTCCTGTCCTGGTCGTACGCCTCCACCACGCGCGGATCCACGTACGACGCCCGCGCCACCGTCGGAGTGTTGCCCAGATACTCCGCGACCTCCCGCATCACCCGGGTGATGGCCCGCTTCTTGCTGGTGACGCCCTCCCGCGCCGGCCTGGACACTGCCAGCCCCACCGCCGCCAGCACGGTGGCGTGCCAGGTGCGGAAGTCCTTGGCCGTGACCTCGTAGCCGATGGTCTCGCGCAGGTACTCGTTGATGTCCTCGCTCCTGATGTCGCCCCAGCCGCCCTCACGCCGGTAGCGCAGCAGCTCGCCCTCCACGCGCAGCGCCTTGAGCGAGCGCAGCACCTTGCACGCGGCCGGGTCGGCCACCTCGACCTCCCGCCTGATGTCGCCCTTGGCCTGGTAGGAGCAGGTGACCACGCCGCGCGAGCAGGTGATGTGCTCCATCCGCAGCGTGGCCAGGCCGTAGGTGTCGTAGCTCTCGCCGCCGATGCGGAAGAAGCCGATGTCGAGCAGCCGGGCCGCGGCGGCCAGCACCCGCTCCCTGGTCAGCCCGCGCCCCTGGAGCTGCTCGTCCACGGTCTTCCTGAACGCGGGCAGCCGCTCGGCCACCTCCAGCACCCGGTCGAACTTGGCCCGGTCCTGCTGCTCGCGCCACAGGTCGTGGTAGCGGTACTGCCGCCGACCTGCGGAGTCCGTGCCGACGGCCTGCAGATGCCCGCGCGGCGACGTGCAGATCCACACGTCCCGCCAGGCAGGGGGGATGGCCAGCGCCCTGATGCGGGCGAGCGTGGCGGGATCGCGCACCGGCCGGCCGTCGGGGCCCTCGTAGCTGAACCCGCGCCCGCGCCGGCGCCGCACGATGCCCGGCTCGCTCTGGTCGCTGGGGTGCAACTCGCCGGAATGTCGATCTCGCTCGGGCACGCAGGGCGGCTACCCCCGACGTTAGGCGGCAAACAGTAGGGGCAGGTGAGCCGCATGTCTGACAACGGAGAATGGCACGAGACACGCGACACCCGAGGGCACGCCATGGTGCCCGCGACCCCCCGCGACGTCATGCACGTCAGGGTCGGGTCGTTCATCCTGGTCTTCCTGTTCGCCTTCGCGGTGCTCGGCCTGCTCACCGGGGCGCCGGTGCTGACGGGCATCGCCGTCGTGCTGGCCATCGGCACGGCGATCGACATGACGCTGGCCGTACGACGCCAGAAGCGGCAGCAGGGACCTGACGGAGAGGCGGGCTGATTCCGGCATGGCACCACTTCGTGGACGCGTGGTAGTGGTGACGGGCGCGAGCGGCGGCGTCGGGCGCGCCGTCGTACGCGAGCTCGGCGCGCAGGGCGCCAAGGTCGCGCTGATCGCCCGCGGTACGACCGGCCTCGGCGCGGCCGCCGTGGACGTGGGCGTGGAGGGCGGCACCGGGCAGGTGTACGAGGCCGACGTGGCCGAGTACGAGCAGGTGCGCGCGGCGGCGGAACGCATCGAGAAGGAGATGGGCCCCATCTCCGTCTGGATCAACACCGCCTTCTCCTCCGTGTTCGCCAAGTTCACCGACATCACCCCCGAGGAGTACGAGCGCACCACCGCCGTCACCTACCTGGGCTACGTCTGGGGCACCAAGGTCGCGCTCGACCTGATGCGCCCCCGCAACGCCGGCGCGATCGTCCAGACCGGCTCCGCCCTGTCGCAGCGGGGCATCCCCCTCCAGTCCGCCTACTGCGGCGCCAAGCACGCCATCAAGGGCTTCACCGAGTCCGTCCGCACGGAGCTGCTGGCCGACCGCAGCAACGTGCGCGTCACGCTCGTCCAGCTCCCCGCGGTCAACACCCCGCAGTTCGACTGGGTGCTGTCCAAGCTGCGCCGCCACCCCCAGCCCGTCCCCCCGATCTACCAGCCGGAAGTGGCGGCCCGCGCGATCGTGTACGCGGCCGCCCACCCCGAGCGCAAGGAGTACTGGGTCGGGACCAGCACCGTGGCGACCCTGCTCGCGCAGCGCGTCGCGCCCGCCCTGGTGGACCGCTACCTGGCCCGCACCGGCACGCAGTCGCAGGTGACGGACGACAAGCAGCCCACGGGCGTGGCCAACCTGTGGGAGCCCGCCGACGAGAGCACCGACTACGGCGCGCACGGCTCGTTCGACGACCGCTCGCACGCGCGCAGCCCCCAGGTCTGGCTCTCCCAGCACCGCGGGCCGGTCCTGCTCGGCCTGGCCGGTGGTGCCGCCGCCGCGGCCGTCGCCGCCGTGCGGCGCCTGCGCCGGGCCTGACCCCCTGATCACCCGGGCCCGCGCCTTCCCCAGGGCGACTCGCGCGCGCCGAGTCAAGCGACGGCGCCCGGGTAGGCGGGGCGGAAACGTCTCGAGGAGGTCATGATGCCTGACCGCGATCTTCAGTACCTGGCCGAGCTGGCGGCACAGCTTCGCGTGGATTCCGTACGAGCGGCGGCGGAGGCGGGCTCGGGCCATCCGACCTCGTCCATGTCCGCGGCCGACCTGATGGCGGTGCTCTTCGCGTGCCACCTGCGCTACGACTTCGAGCACCCGGAGCACCCGGCCAACGACCACGTGATCTTCTCCAAGGGGCACGCCTCCCCCTTGCTGTACTCCCTTTACAAGGCGGCCGGCGTGATCAGCGACGAGGAGCTGCTGTCGTTCCGCCGCAGGGGCAGCCGCCTGGAGGGCCATCCCACGCCCCGGCTGCCCTGGGTGGACGTGGCGACCGGCTCGCTGGGCCAGGGGTTGCCCGTCGGCGTGGGCGTGGCGATGGCCGGCCGGCTGGAGCGGCTGCCGTACCGCGTGTGGGTGTTGTGCGGTGACAGCGAGCTGGCGGAAGGCTCCATCTGGGAGGCGGCCGAGCACGCCGGCAGCGAGGGCCTGGCGAACCTGACGGCCATCGTGGACGTGAACCGGCTCGGCCAGCGCGGCCCCACCCGGCACGGCTGGGACACCGGCGCGTACGCGCGCCGGTTCGGCGCGTTCGGCTGGCACACCATCGAGATCGACGGGCACGACCCCGGCCAGATCGACTTCGCCCTCGGCGACGCCCGCAACACGCGGCGCCGGCCGACCGTGATCCTGGCCAAGACCCGCAAGGGCGAGGGCGTGCTGGAGGTCGAGAACCGCGAGGGCGCCCACGGCAAGGCGCTCAAGGACCCGGACAAGGCCGTGCAGGAGCTGGGCGGGCCGCGCAGTGTGCGCGTCGAGGTGCAGCGGCCCGAGGTGGACGCGACGCCGTTCCGGTTCGCGAGCAACGGGATGAAGCTGCCCTCCTACCAGGTGGGCGAGCAGGTCGCGACGCGGACCGCGTACGGGGCGGCGCTGGCGGCGCTCGGCTCGGCCCGCGGCGACGTCGTGGCGCTGGACGGGGAGGTGGCCGACTCGACGAAGACGGAGACGTTCGCCAAGGAGCACCCCGAGCGCTTCTTCGAGATGTACATCGCCGAGCAGCAGCTCGTCGCCGCCGCCGTCGGGCTGCAGGTGCGCGGGTGGAAGCCGTACGCGGCGACGTTCGCGGCGTTCCTGACCCGGGCGCACGACTTCATCAGGATGGCCGGCGTGAGCGGGGCCGACATCCGGCTGGTCGGCTCGCACGCCGGGGTGGCGATCGGCGAGGACGGGCCGTCGCAGATGGGCCTGGAGGACCTGGCGATGATGCGCACGGTGCACGGCAGCACCGTGCTCTACCCGTGCGACGCCAACCAGACGGCCGCGCTGATCGCCGAGATGGCGGACCTGGAGGGCGTGTCCTACCTGCGGACCACGCGCGGCGACACCCCCGTGATCTATCCGCCGGGCGAGCGGTTCACGGTGGGCGGGTCGCGGGTGCTGCGGCACACGCCCGGCGACCGGGCCACGATCGTGGCGGCGGGCGTCACCGTGCACGAGGCGCTGGCGGCGGCCGACGACCTCCAGGCGGACGGCATCCCCGTGGGCGTCATCGACCTGTACTCGATCAAGCCGGTCGACACGGCCGTGCTGGCCGAGGCGGCGACCACCACCGGCAACCTGATCACCGTGGAGGACCACCGCGCCGAGGGCGGGCTGGGCGACGCGGTGCTGGACGCCGTGAGCGAGCTGGGGCCGCGCGTGGTGAAGCTGGCCGTGACCGATCTGCCCGGCTCGGCGACGCCGCGGGAGCAGCTCGCCGACGCCCGGATCGACCGCCACGCCATCGCCGACGCGGTCAAGCGGCTGCTGTGAGCGCCGCCCGGAGACATGAGTGAGGGCCGTCGATCCAGCGAGATCGACGGCCCTCCGGGTGGTTGGTGAACGATGTCGCCAAGCCCCACCTCGTCAGCGGGACTTCGCCGCGGAAGCCTTCTTGGGAGTGGACTTCTTCGCGGTGGACTTCTTGGGGGCGGACTTCGTGGACTTCTTGGGCGACGACTTGGGCCCCGACTTCACCTTGGACGTCGCCTTGGTGCCGGACTTCGACGAGGAAGCCGCCTTCGTCCCGGACTTGGTGCCCGTGGACTTGGTGCCGGTCGACTTGGTGCCGGTCGACTTCGTGCTCGCCTTCCCGTTCGAGCGGGACTTCGCCGTGGCCGACCTGTTGGCCTTCTTGATGGCCTCGACCAGCTCCGGCTTGGTCATCCTCGACCGGCCGGTCACGCCGAGCCGGCCGGCCACCTGCATCAGGTGGTCCTTGCTGGCGTTGGCGTCCACGCCCTCTTCCGTCCTGCCGGAGCGGTCGGTGGCGCCCTTGTCGGAAGGGCCCTTGCCGTCCTTCGCCTCCCAGTGGTCGCCGACCTTCTCGAAGGAGTGCTTCAGCGCGGCGAACGCGGTCATGTGGGCGCGCCGTCCCTCGCCGTACTCCTTGACGGCCGAGTCGTGCGCCTTGATCCACGTGTTCTGCGCCTTCTTCGGAGAACGCTTGATGGTCGACGGCAGCTCTTCAACGGCTGGCATGTCGATTCACCTCCTACAGCGGTGGTTCGTCGTAGTGGCGGCGCTCCTCGTAGACCGTGGTCCTGCGGGCCTCCGGCTCCTCGTAGATCTCGTGACGGTGCACCGGCTCGTCGATCGGGCCGACCGCGCGGCGCGTGACGGTGATCCTGTATATGCCGAACAGGAGCCCGACCAGGCCACCGAGCATGAGGATGACGCCAACTACGTTGATGTCGAGGCCGGCGAGGTCGAACTCGACGGCCCAGGTGAGGATCGCACCGAGCATGATGAGGATGATGCTTCCGGCGATGGTCATCAGATTTACCTCCTTGACACGAAGGAACCTCTATCCACATGTCGAAAAACAAACCAGTCGTGATGATCGGGCTCATGGGCTCGGGCAAGACGACCGCCGGCCGCTTGATCGCTGAGGCGCTCGGGCTGCCGTTCACCGACAGCGACCAGTACCTCCAGGAGAAGTACGGCGCCACCTCCGCGCCGATCGCCGCCCGCGAGGGCAAAGAGGCTCTGCACCGCTACGAGGCCGAGCACGTGCTGGAGGAGCTGGCGGGCGAGCCGAAGGTGATCGCCGCGGCGGCCAGCACGCTGGAGAACGCCGAGGTGCGCGCGGCGATGCGCAAGGCGTTCGTGGTCTGGGTGGACGCCGACGACGCGGTGCTGGCCGAGCGGATGCGCACCAGCAAGCACCGCCCCGACTACGACCCGAGGGAGATGCGGGCCCGCCGCGAGACGTTCTTCCGCGAGGTGTCGGACCTGATCTGCGACGTCGGCGTGCTCACCCCCGAGCATGTGCGCGACGAGGTGCTGGCCGAAATGGGTTTGCCCGGCGTTGATCGCGACTGATAGCCAGAAGGGATGCCAGAGGGACTGCCAGAAGGACCGTTCGCCGAGAAACCCACGCTGAAGGGCGCGCGCGTCACGCTGCGCCCCGTCGGCCCCGAGCACGTCGAAGGCCTGATCGAGTCGGTCTCCGACCCCGATGTGCGCCGGCTGACGGGCTCGCACGCCACGTTCGACCCCGATCAGCTGCGCGCGTGGTACGCCACCCGCGGCGACCACCCCGACCGGCTCGACCTGGCCATCATGGCCGGCGACGAGTACGTCGGCGAGGTCGTGCTGAACGAGCTCGACGCTCCCAACCTGTCGTGCAACCTGCGCATCGGGCTGGTCGGCCCCCGCGTGTTCGGCAAGGGGTACGGCACGGAGGCGATCGAGCTGGTCCTCGGCCACGCGTTCGGCACCACGCCGCTGCACCGGATCAGGCTCGGCGTCTACGCCTTCAACGAGCGGGCGCGGCACGTCTACAAGAAGATCGGCTTCGTCGAGGAGGGCGTCGAGCGCGACGCGCTCCTGTGGGACGGGCAGTGGCACGACTGCGTGCTCATGGCCATCCTGCGGCCGGAGTGGCAGGCCGCGTCGCGGGGCCTGGCATAATGATCATGACGCATGGGTCCCCCGAGGCGCGCGGGGGACCTGTCGCGTCCTTCCGGATCAGGTCGTTTCCGGACAACCAATGGGCGGTGTCGTGCATCTAAGCATCAGTGACGATGCGCTTGGTGCCCGGTGATCCCGAAAGGCTTGGCGGCTATTGGCTGGCCGCCAGGCTGGGCGCGGGCGGGCGCGGTGTCGTCTACGACGCCTACGACGACGAAGGCCACCGGTTCGCGGTCACCGTGCCGCGCGGCGAGGTCGGGCACCGCTACGAGCGCGTGACCTGCCGCCACCTGGCCGAAGTGGTCGCCGTCGGGTCCGACGCGGGCATCCCCTACGTGGTGAGCGAGTTCGTCAACGGGCCCGACCTGCGGCAGGCCGTCGCGCTGCACGGGCCGTACGCGGGCGCCGAGCTGGCCGCGCTGGCCGGGGCGCTGGCCGAGGTGCTGCGCGCGCTGCACGACGCCGGGCTCACCCACCGGGGGCTCAACCCCGAGAGCGTGCTCCTGGCCGACGACGGCCCCAAGGTGATCGAGCTGGGGCTGCCGGTGCCCCGGCCGCTGGGCGCGTGCACGTACCAGGCGCCCGAAGTGCTCACCGGGCAGGCCGCCGAGGCGGCGGCCGACGTGTTCGCGTGGGGCGCCGTCGTGCTGTTCGCGGCCACCGGACACGACCCGTTCCACGGCGACAGCCTCGGCGGCATCATGCACCGGCTGCTGACCGTCGACCCCGACGTGAGCTGCCTGCCCGGCTCCCTCGCCGAGCTGGTCGGGCGGGCGCTGGCGAAGGACCCCGCCGACCGTCCCACGGCCGCCGAGCTGCTGGTCGACAGCGACGCGCAGCTGCGGCCGCCCGAGACGTACGTCCGGCAGCGGTCGCTGGGCGAGCTGGCCGAGGAGGTGTACGCGACGCTCACGCCCGCCCAGCAGCAGGAGGTGCCCGGCCTGCTGCTGCGCCTGCTCGACGGCGACACCCCGCACGACGAGGGCGACGTGCTGCGCCCGCTCATGGAGGCCGGCCTGCTCGTCCGCCGCAGCGTCCGCGTGCCCGCCGTCGAGACCTCCGTCGGCAAGCTCGTCGCCGTCAGCGACGACCGCGTCGCCCCGGCCAGTGCCGCGCTCTACCGGGCCTGGCCCCGGCTGCGCGGCTGGGTGGCCGACGAGCGCGAGGGCCTGGTCGTGCACCGCCGCATCCGCGAGGCCGCCCGGCACTGGTCGGAGCACCGGCGCGGGCGCGGGCACCTGCTGCGCGGGCACGAGCTCGACACCGCGCTCGGCTGGGCCGCCACCAAGCGCCGCCACGTGCGGCTCAACCAGCTCGAACGCGACTTCATCAACGACAGCGTGGCCCTGTCCAAGCAACGCAGGAAGCTGCTCGTGCCCGCGCTCGCGTCCGTCGCGGCCGTGCTGGCCGTCGCCGTCACGATGACCGTCGTGTCCGTGCACGGGCAGAACGACCTGCGCGAACGCCTCATCGAAGCCGACGCCCGCGCCGTCGCCGCCCGCGCCGAGTCGCTGCGCACCTCCGACCCGCGCACCGCCATGCGGCTCAGCGTGGCCGCGTGGCGGCTCGCGCCCGTCTTCGAGGCGCGGGCCGCGCTCCAGGCGTCGCTCGTCCAGCCGGAGCTGGCCGTCTTCACCGACCCCGACGCCGACCCGCAGGCCCGCTACCTGCTGCGCGGCGACACCCTCATCCGATGGGACGCCTCAGCGCTCACCCTCTGGGACGTCGCAGCCCGGCGGCGGGTCGCGTCGTACCCGCTGCCCGCCGGCATCACGGCACTCAGCGACGACGGCCGCTACGCCGAGGGCCCCGCCACCGGCCCCATCGACGTCACCACCGGCCGCGCGCCCGACGCGGCCGTCTACGCCATCAGCAAGGGGAACAGGACCCGGGTCTACCGGGGGACACGCGTGCTCTTCGACCTCACCGACGCCAAGGTCGCGCTGTCGGCCGACGGCGCGCGGGCGGCCGTCTCCCGCCTCAACGGGCGGGTCGAGCTGTGGGACCTGGCGCCGCGCCGTACCCGGGTGAAGGTCCTCGAGGTCGAACCCCTCACCGGCGCGGACGCCGCCGCCCCCGCCCTCGCCTTCAGCCCGGACGGCCGCACGCTCGCGGTCGCCGGCCGCGACGGGGTCACGCTGGTCGGGGGCGAGGACGCGCGGTCGCGCGGAGCCTCCGCCGAGACGTTCGGGACGGCGACGCAGCCCGGGCCCGACACGGTCGCCGACCTGTCGCGCGGTGCGTCGCCCGCCCCGACCGGCGCCACCGCCCCAAGCTCGGGCGTCCTCGCCCTGCCCGCCCCGACCCCCACCCCGGCCCAGGCCCCGCCCTCGGCCCCATCCCAGGCGGCGGCCCCGGGCACCTCCCAGGCTCCGGCGGCCCGCGCCTCGCAGGCGCCAGTGGCGAGCACCTCGCAGCCTCCCGCCGCGAGCACCTCGCAGCCTCCCGCCGCGGGCGCGTCGCAGGCCCCGGCGGCGGGCGCGTCGGCGAGCACGGGCGCGGACGCCCCCGCGACCGGCCCGGCCCAGCCGGACGCGCAGACCGGGACGGCCCGAGCGGAGGCCGAGGCCAGTGCGAGCAAGGCGGGCCGGCCGGGCACCGGCGGCTCGGGCACCGGGCAGCCGCAGGCACGCGCGACCGGAGCGACGCCGCGCCACGCCGACGAGGCGGGCACCGGACGGTCCGGAAGCGGCGATCCCCAGGCGGCGCGGACGGGCGACGGCGAGGCGGCCCGCTCCTCCGACGGCCAGGCAGCACGCCCCCGCGACGGCGAGACGGCACGGGCCGGCGACGGTGGCGGGGAGGCGGCGCGAACCAGTGACGGTGGCGGGGAAGCGGCGCGGACCGGCGACGGTCAGGCGGCACGGGCCGGTGACGGGCAGGACGCGCGGGCCGGTGACGGTCAGGGGGCGCGACCGGGTGGTGAGCCGGATGATGGGCGTGGGCCCGGGGCCCGGCAGGGGCAGGACCGGGCGTGGGGGGTCGAGGTCGTGGACGGGATGGAGGCGGCGCCGGGCGCGTCGGCGGGCCCGCTCGTCTTCAGCCCCGACGGCCGCCTGCTCGCACTCCCCGGCGCCGGCGAGGTACGTGTCTGGAACGTCGCCGAGCGCCGCCTGTCCGGCTCGTACCCCCTCAAGGACCCCGGCCACGGCCTGGCCTTCTCCCTGGACGGCCGCCAGCTGCGCTACCTCGGCGGCCTGGGCTCGGTCGTCTCGCTGGACGTGTCCGGCCTGCCGGCGCCGTCCGGCGACGGCCACATAGCGGCGTTCTCGGGCAACGGCCGCGTCGCGGCCAAGGAGGTCGGGAACGCGATCGAGCTCACCGACACCGAGGAGCGCAGGAAGCTGGGCCGGATCGCGGCGGCCGGGGACCTGGCGTTCGACGCGGCCGGCCGGCTGCTGGCGGTGGCGGGCGACCCGGTGACGGTGTGGGAGGTGGCCGGCGGCAGGCAGGTGTCCACGATCGAGGCGGGCGGCGACGTGCCCGCCGTGGCCCTCTCCCCCGACGGCGGCACGCTGGCGACCGCGCGCGGCAAGCTGCTGGAGACGTGGGACGTGCGTACGGGCCGGCGCATCAAGGAGTACGCGGGCGCCGGCGACCTGGCGCTGGCCTTCAGCCCCGACGGCACGACGCTGGCCGCCGGCCGGAACCTGCTCGACCTGCCCACGGGCCGCGTCACCCCGCTCGACCTGACCGACGGCGCGGCCCCGACGGCGCTGGCCTTCTCCCCCGACGGCGGCCGGCTGGCGATCGCGCTGGAGGGCGGCCGGGTGCTGCTGTGGGACGTCCGGGAGCGGGCGACCATGGGCACGATCGAGACCGGCTCCGCCCCGGTGGACGAGCTGCGCTTCTCCCCGGCCGGCGACCTGCTGGCCGTGGACGCGGGCCGTACCTCCCTCTGGGACACCGCGGCGCTGCGCGAGGTCGGCCAGGTCGGCTCGTGGGCCGCCGGGCTCGCCTTCAGCCAGGACGGCAAGCGGCTGCGCGGCGTGGCGCTCGACGGCACCGTACGGGAGGTCGCGGTCGATCCCGGGCTGACGGCGCGCGAGGTGTGCGCACGCGCGGACGGCGCGCTGACCAGGGCGGAGTGGGCGCGCCTGATCCCGGAGAGCGGCTACCAGGACAGCTGCTGACCCCGCCCCGCCCTAGCTGACGACCTTGAGCACCTTGCCCTGCGGGCTGGCCACGAGGTAGCCGCCGCGGCTGTAGGTGTCGTAGGCGTAGACGAGCAGGACCTGCTTCATCGAGGCGAACGAGTAGTCGGGGTCGACGATCATGTGATGGGAGATCGGGGCGCGGGCGCCGAGGTCGCTCTTCGCCTTCTTGAGCAGGGAGGGCAGCGCGTCCCAGTTGAACTTGGCCAGGTCGATGAGGGGGGTGTCGAACGTGCTGCCCGTCCTGGGGCCGGTGACGTTCCCGTCGCGGTAGTCGTAGCTGTCGTAGACCTCGGGGTCGTCCTTGCGGGGGACGTCCACGGAGGCGTGGGTCGGGTGGACCGTCATCTTGACGACCTTGGTGCCGCCGATGACCGGCTTCAGCTTGGCGATCATGTCGCGCATGCCGGCGGGGGTGAGCAGGTTCTTCGCGGCGGGCTCGCCGGTGGCGTCGTCGCCGGGCTCGTCGGCGGGCTCGTCGGCGGGCTCCGTGGTGGCGGTGGTGGGATCGATCCCGAGGTTGAGGCTGGTGGTCCGGGGGTTGCCGCCGGCCGCGTCCGTGATCGTGGGCAGGAACTGCCACACCAGCACGGCCACCGCCGCGACCGCCGCCACCGACACGGACACCGCCACCGCCGCTCCGCGCCCGGCGCGGGTGCTGCGGCGGGTGGTCGCGGTGTCGGCGCCCGGGATCGGCCCGGCGCCCCACGGGGGCTGCTGCTGGGGCGCCTTGGCGTACCCGGGCGGGACGGTCTGCCCCGAACCGGGCGGAACGGTGTGCGCGCCCGGGAAGTGCGGGCCACCGGCCCCGTGCTGCGGCATCGCCGGACCCGCACCGAACGCCCCGGCCCCCACCGGCATCCCAGACCCGCCGGCCGGCGGCATCCCAGACCCGCCGGCCGGCGGCATCCCAGGACCGGAGGCCGGCATCCCGGGGCCCAGGTGCGGCGGAGGGGTGCGGCCGGATTCGGCTGCGGCCAGCATGCGGTCCAGGGTCTCCGGGTCCGGGCGGGCGGCCGGGTCGCGGACGAGCAGGGCGCCCAGCACGGGCCCGAGCGCCCCGGCGCGCTCCGCGGGCGGCACGTCCTGGTTGAGGACGGCGGCCAGCGTGGCCAGGGTGGTGCTGCGGCGCAGCGGGTGCCGCCCCTCCACCGCGACGTACACCATCATGCCCAGCGACCACAGGTCGGAGGCGGGGTCGCCTTCGACGCCGTTGATGCGCTCGGGCGCCATGTACTCGGGCGAGCCGATGAACGACCCGGTGGCCGTGAGGCTGGTGGACTCGCGCATCGCGGCGATGCCGAAGTCGGTCAGCACGGAGCGGCCGTCCTCGCGCAGCAGCACGTTGGCGGGTTTGACGTCGCGGTGCTGGATGCCGACGGCGTGGGCGGCCCGCAGGCCGGACAGGACCTCGCGGCCGAGCCGGGCCGCCTCCCTGACCGGTAACGGCCCGCGCTGGAGCTGGTCCTGGAGGGAGCCGCCGGTGACCAGCTCCATGACGATCCAGGGGTAGCCCTGCTCGCCCGGGTCCACGATGTGGTGGATGGTGGCCACGTGGGGGTGGTTGAGCCGGGCGAGGGCGCGGGCCTCGCGCAGCACCCTGGAGCGCAGCTCGCGGGCGAGGGTGGGGTCGTGCTCCTCGATGGAGGGGTCGGGCGGGCGTACCTCCTTGAGCGCGACCTCGCGGTGCAGGGCGACGTCCCAGGCTCGCCAGACCAGGCCCATGCCGCCGCCACCGAGCCGCTCCACGAGTTCGAAGCGGCCGTCGATCACCCTCTTGTCCATGCGGAGAGCGTAGGGCCGGCCCGCCCGGGCGCGCTACGCGCGCGCCCGCCCGGCCAGGTGGGTTACGCGCCCGGCTGCTCCTCCAGGCGCGGGAACAGGGCGGCGCCCTTGGTGACGGTCGAGCCGGCCGGCAGCCTGCCCCACTGGCCGGCTTCCTGGACCCGCTGGTCGGCCAGGGGGCCGAGGGCGGGCTCGGCGCCGAGCGACTCCCACAGCTTCTGGGAGCTGGCGGGCATGAACGGGTGCAGCAGCACGGCGACCGCCCGCAGGGACTCGGCGGCGGTGTAGAGGATGGTCGCCAGGCGGGCCCGCGCTTCCGGGGAGTCGTCCTTGGCCACCTTCCACGGCTCCTGCTCGGAGATGTAGCCGTTGACCTGCTTGATGAACTCGAAGATGGCCAGCAGGCCCGCCTGGAACTCGACGTCGTCGCCGATCTTCCTGTCGGCCTCCGCGACCGCCCTGGCCAGGCCGTCGTGGACGGCCTGCTCGGCGTCGCCGTCGGCGCTCGCGTCCGGCAGCACGCCGTCGAAGTACTTGCCGACCATGGCGGCCACCCGTGAGGCGAGGTTGCCGTAGTCGTTGGCCAGCTCGGAGGTGTAGCGGGCGGCGAGGTCCTCCCAGGAGAACGAGCCGTCCTGACCGTAGGCGATGGCCCGCAGCAGGTACCAGCGGAAGGCGTCGACGCCGAAGTGGGAGGTGATCTGGCGCGGGCTGATGCCGGTCAGGTTCGACTTCGACATCTTCTCGCCGCCGACCAGCAGCCAGCCGTTGGCGACGATGCGGCCCGGCAGCGGCAGCCCGTTGGCCATCAGCAGCGCCGGCCAGATGACCGCGTGGAAGCGCAGGATGTCCTTGCCGAGCAGGTGCACGTCGGCCGGGAAGCTGGCGTCGAACGTCTCCTGGTTCTGGTTGTAGCCGACCGCCGTCGCGTAGTTGAGCAGCGCGTCCACCCACACGTAGATGACGTGGTCGTCGTCCCACGGGACGGGCACGCCCCAGTCGAACGTGGAGCGGGAGATCGACAGGTCCTGCAGCCCCTGGCGGACGAAGCTCAGCACCTCGTTGCGGGCCGACTCGGGCTGGATGAAGCCGGGGTTGGCCTCGTAGTGGGCGAGCAGCTTGTCGGCGTACTCGCTCAGGCGGAAGAAGTAGTTCTCCTCCTTGAGGATCTCCACCGGCCGCTTGTGGATCGGGCACAACTGCTTGCCCGCGTTCTCGCCCGTGCCTTCGAGCAGCTCGCCGGGGAGTTTGTACTCCTCGCAGCCCACGCAATAGGGGCCCTCGTATCCGCCCTTGTAGATCTCGCCCTTGTCGTAAAGGTCCTGGACGAACTCGCGCACCCGGTCGGTGTGCCGCTTCTCGGTGGTGCGGATGAAGTCGTCGTTGGCGATCTCCAGGTGCTGCCAGAGGGGCTTCCACGCCTCCTCCACGAGCTTGTCGCACCACTCCTGCGGGCTGACGCCCTTGGACTCGGCGGTGCGCAGGACCTTCTGGCCGTGCTCGTCGGTGCCGGTGAGGAACCAGACCCGCTCGCCGCGCTGCCGGTGCCACCGGGTGAGAACGTCGCCGGCGACCGTCGTGTAGGCATGGCCCAAGTGCGGCGCGTCGTTGACGTAGTAAATGGGAGTGGTGACGTAGAACGCCTTTCCACTCTTAGTCCCGGATCCGGTGGCCACCATGGGCGTGATCCTACTGGCCGGGGCCCCGGCGTTTCACATGGATTGACCGACGGCCCCGGTCAGGCGAGCGTGGACAGCTCCTCCGCGGCGACGCCGTGCGCGAACGGCAGGCCCTGGGCGTACCTGGCCAGCTCGTCCACGGCCAGGTCGGCGAGGCGGGCCAGCTCGCCGCCCAGCGACCCGGCGATGTGCGGGGTGAGCAGCACGTTCGGCAGGTCGTACAGGGGCGAGCCGGCCGGCAGCACGTCGGGCTCGGTGACGTCGAGGACGGCGTACAGGCGGCCGGAGGCCAGCTCGGCGATGAGCGCGTCCTGGTCGACGAGCGCGCCGCGAGCGGTGTTGATCAGCGTGGCGCCGTCGCGCATCAGAGCCAGGCGGGCGGCGCTGACGAGGTGGCGGGTCTCGGGCAGCGCGGGCGCGTGCACGCTGACGATGTCGCTGCGCTCGAACAGCTCGTCCAGCTCGACCTTCTCCACGCCGAGGTCGTCGGTCAGGTACGGGTCCGCGACCAGCACCTCCAGCTCGAACGGCCGCAGCAGCTCGATCACCCGCCGCCCGATCTTGGACGCGCCGATGATGCCGACGGTGCGCCGGTAGTTGCCGAACCCGGGGAACATCGCGTCGAGGTCGAGCCGGGTGCCGGGGTGCTCGCGGTAGAGCCGGGCGATGTCCACGACCCGCTTGCCGGCGAACAGGATGGCGGCCAGCGTGTACTCGGCGACGGGCTCGGCGTTGGCCACCGCCGCGGACGAGACGAGCAGGCCGCGTTCCCAGCACGCCTCGGTGATGTGGTGCTTGACCGAGCCGGCCGCGTGCACGACGGCCCGCAGGCGCGGGGCGGCGGCCAGCACCTCGGCGGTGATGGGCGGGCACCACCAGCTCGTGTAGAGCACCTCCGCCTCGGCCAGCGCCCCGGCCACGGCCGGGTCGGCGAAGTCGGCGGCCACCAGGCCGGGGTCCACGTCGGCGATCGCGACCAGGCGCTCGCGCACCGGCCCGGTGATGAGCCGGTCGGCGATGTGCGGTGCCATCGCGAGCAGGGTCTTCGGCCGCGAAACGGTCATCACGCTCCCCCGGACATCGGCGTAGGTCAAACGCGATCATAACGATCGACTACGGCCCGGCCCCGCCCGGGCCGCCTCCTCGGCCGGGCTGTCGCCTTACGACCCGCCTCCTCAGCCGTGCTCGTGCCGTCGCCGCACGCCGTCTCACTCGCCGAGATCGCTCAGCTTGCCGATCAGCGCCGTGCGGGAGGTGATGCCGAGCTTCGTGTAGATGTGGCTCAGGTGGTACTCCACGGTCTTGACGCTCAGCACCAGCTTGCGGGCCGCCTGCCGGTTCGTCAGGCCCCTGCTGATCAGCACCGCCACCGTGTGCTCCTGCGGCGTCAGCCCGAGCCGCGCGGTGTCCTGCGGGCGCAGCACCGCCCGCCCGCTCGCGGCCAGCTCCAGGTCGCACTGCTCCAGGTACGGCAGCGCCCCCAGCCGCGACAGCGTGAGCTGGGCCGCTTCGAGCTGCTCCGCGGCGGCCGAGCGGCGGCCCCTACGGCGCAGGAACGTTCCGTACGCGAGCTGGATCCTGGCCTCCTCGAACGGCGTCTCGGTCTTGGCCGTGTGCTCCAGCGCCACCTGGTAGCAGGTCTCCGCCTCGCCTGGCTCGTGCCTGGCCGCGTGCAGCCCCGCCCTGGCGCGGGCGGCGGCGGCCAGCACGCTGCGCCGCTCCCTGTCCAGGGCCAGCAGCTCGCACGGGACGAGGACCTCCTCGGCCTCCTCCGGCCGGCCCGCGTTGACCAGGGCGTCGGCCAGGAGCGTGCGCCAGAGCACGACGACCGGCTCGTCCGGCAGGTTCGTCCTGGTGAGCGGGGTGAGCACGGCGACGACCCCGTCGTGGTCGCCGCGCGCCGTCGCCACCAGGGCCTCGGCGGCGGCCGTGCTCACCTGGGCGGCGACGTTGCCGGGCGAGCAGGCGGCGCGGGCGGCCCGTACGTGCGTGGCGGCCCGCTCCCACTCGCCGCGCGCCGCCGGGACGAGGGCGGCCACGGCGTGGGCGTGGCTCGCCAGCCACGCCTGGCCGAAGTCGTCGGCCGTCGAGGCGCCCAGCTCGGCGTGCCCGGCCGCGTCGTCCCACCGGCCCAGCCGGTACTCGGCCTGGGCCAGCGTCGTCGCCACCAGCAGCTGGAACGGCGCCGACCGGCCGGCGCTCACGGCGAGCAGCCCGAGCAGGTCCGCCTGCGCGCCCGCCAGGTCGTCGGCCCACAGGCGCAGGGTGCCGCGCCCGAGCAGGGCGTCCAGCTCACTGGGGCCGGCCTGCGCGGGCACGGGCAGCTCGGCGCACTCCGCCAGCCCCGCTTCGACCTCCCCGGCCAGCCCCAGCCCCACCAACCGGGCAAACCGCCCGAACTCCCCGCCACCCTCCTGCCTGCTCCCCCGTCCCCTCTCCTGCCTGGTCCCCCGTCCCCTCTCCTGCCTGGTCCCCCGTCCCCTCTCCTGGCCGCCCTCCTGGCCGCTCGCCTGCCTGCTTCCCCGTCCGCTCTCCTGCCTGCAGTCCCGTCCGTTGTCCTGACCGTCCTCCTGTCCACGGGGCAGGGCCAGCGCGTGAGCGGCCCAGCGCGCGGCGTCCGGGCCGCTGCCCCGCAGCAGGCCGGCCAGCGCCAGGCGAGCGCCGATCGCGGAGGCGAGCCGCACGTCACCGCCCGCGCGCGCCTGGGCAGGGTCCGGGGCGCCGGAGGCGTGGGTCCAGGCTTCGTGAAGGCGCCGGACGGCTTCCTCCACCCGTCCCGCCACCAGCGCCACCGACCCCTGGACGTAACCGTGCACCCCGGGATCGCCCCCAGGCGAGATCTGGGCGCCCAGGGCGGCGGCGTCGGCGGGGCGGCCGGCGGCCAGGAGGGCTTCCACCGCCTCGGCGATCAGCCGGTCGCGTTCCGGCCCGGCGCGGGTGAGCTGGACGGCCCTGGTCAGGCAGCCGCACGCGCCGGCCCAGTGCCCGGCCGCCGCCTGCCGCCGCCCCACGAGGGCGACCTCGCGGACGAGCGCGTCGTCCACCTGGTCGGCGGCGGCGAGCCGGTGGTGCAGCCGGTGCACGACGTCCTCGACGAGGGAGGCGGCCTGGAGGTGCAGCCGCCGCCGCGTGGCGGGCCCGAGGTCGTGGTAGACGGCGGCCCTGACGAGCGGGTTGGGGAAGCCGACCGACACGCCGGCGCCGGTACGCCACTCGGCGAGCAGCCCGGCGCCGGTGAGCTGCTCCAGGGCGGGCAGCGGTTCGGTCAGCCCGGCCATGCGGGCGACGAGGTGCAGGGGCGCGGACGTGCCGAGCACGGCGGCGGCCGTGAGCAGCCGTTGCGCGGGGTCGTCGCAGGCGCCCAGCCGCCCGCGCACGTAGGTGGCGTAGGCGCGTGGCGCGGGCAGCGGGGCGTCCACGTCGGCCAGGGTCTCGGCGCGCACCTGCTGGAGCAGCGCCCGCGCGTGCAGGGGGACGCCTTTGGTGTGCTCGTGCAGGCGTTCGGCGGCCTGGGGGGTGAGCCGCACGGGGCCGAGCCGGGCGCTGAGCGCCTGCAGCTCGCGGGCGCTGAGCCCGTCCAGGGGGAGCCGGAGCGCGGCGCTGCTGCGCAGCAGCCGCCGCAGCCCGTCGGGCAGGCGGGGGTGGTCGCTCTCCCTGACGATCACGACGGCGAGCACCCGGTCGGTACGCAGCCGCCGCAGCGCGAACGTCAGCGCCTGCAGCGAGGGCAGGTCGGCCCAGTCGGCCCCGTCGATGGCGACGACGACGGGCGCGGCGTGCTGGAGCTGGGCCAGGAGCTGCAGCAGCGCGGCCCCCACGGCCAGCGGGTCGGGGGTGGCGCCGGCGGCGAGCCCGGCCAGCGCCTCGGGCACCTGGTGGGCCTGGGTCACGAGCTGGGCGAGCACGCCGTAGGGCAGCTCGGACTCGCCGTCGTCGCCGCTGACCTCCAGCACGGCCGCGTTCTCGATCGCGGACAGGAACTCCCCTGCCACCGCCGTCTTGCCGATCCCGGCCGGCCCCTCCAGCACGACGAGGCTCGACCGTCCTTCGCAGACCCGCCCGAGCTGAGCGTGGAGCACCGCCAGTTCGCGGTACCGGCCGACGAACTGTTCGTCCCGGGAGCGCTCGGGTCCATTGCGGAGGGCGCGGGCTGCCATCGGACTCACCCCCTCGCCGGATGTTCCCTAGGCCAAAGTTCATCGTGGGCCTTGGCCCGGCGGGCGTCCAGTCTCCTTTACCCGAGTCAGCTCTTTCGGTCATTAGGGAAACGCCCCGGGGTATTCCCCAGGGCGTTCCCTGATGCTCCCGGCAAAACCCATTCATACCGTCCAACGTGGACGAATGCCCCAAATCGCCGGGAGAACATGATGCCGTCCTACATCGCCGAGGAGCAGCGGGGAGTGGAAGCACGCATTCTCAACGTGCTCTTCCCCACGATCCTCCAGGGACTCCAGCTGACCCACCAGGCAGCCGACCAGTTCGGAGCACGTCCGCAACAGGCCCACCTGCTGCCGATGAGGCCGCGCATGGAGCACCGGCCCGTGGAGTACCAGCAGCAACAGGAGCCCTTCAGCCCCGGGTGGACCTACGCCCAGCTCGCCGCCGACCGCTCGTTCATGGACGTGGCCGCCGTCCTCATGCCGGTCGTGCAGGCCATCATCCCGCCGCTGGTGGAGCAGCTGCTCAGCTTCGGCCCCGCCAAGGCCGACACCGACCAGAACGAGGAGGACCGCTTCCTGCAGTTCGTGCCGCAGCTGCTCGGCACGGTCACGCCGATCATGATGCAGGTGCTGCCGGGCCTGCTCCAGTCGATGCACGGCATGCGCGCCGAGCACCCCGTACGCGTGACCGACCGCGAGCTCAACCAGCGCTACTTCGGCCCGATCGTGCAGGCCACGCTGCCCGCGATCGTCTCGCAGCTGCCCGAGCTGCTGGCCATGGTGCACGGCGACCAGCGCGCCCCCGTCCGGTACGAGCCCATGCCCGGTCGCGGCCCCATCCAGCTCATGCGGATCTCCAGGAACGACCTCGTCAACGCCCACCGGCTGCGCGACGGCGACGTCCTCCACCTCACCGAGACGCCCGCCCAGCCCGGCACCACCGAGATCCGCATCACGACGGCGCCGCACACCATGTGGTGGAAGGGCGTTCAGGTCACCGACGAGACCGGCCAGCAGCTCTGCTTCGTCGAGACCGACGGCGACCGCTACGCCGTCTTCGAGTCGAGGGCCGTGCAGTCCGGCGGCTCCATCGTGCTGTGGAAGGCCCGGATGTTCGGCGAGCACGCGCCGATGTACGTCATCCCGATCGGCGACCTGACGCCCGACGGGAAGTGCTTCGACCTGCACTGGGCCGCCGACTGATGGCCGGGCCCACGCTGCGGCTCGGCAGCAGAGGAGAACAGGTCAGGCGGCTCCAGGAGCTGCTGCGCGCCCGCGGCTACCGGGTACGGGCCGACGGGTACTTCGGCGGCGCCACGTACGGGGCCGTGCTGAGCCTCCAGCAGCGCGAGGGGCTGCCCGCCGACGGCGTGACCGGCCCCGGCACGTGGCGGGCGCTCGGCCGGACCCAGGCGAGCCTGGCGAGCGAGCCCCGCCAGGACGAGCCGGCCGAGTGGAGCTTCATGGTCTACATGGCCGGCAACAACAACCTGTCCGACGCCGCCGGGCGCGACCTGGAGGAGCTGCGCGCCGTCCCGTCGTACAACGGCGTCCGGGTCACCTGCTTCGTCAAGCGGCAGGACGCCGGCGGCCGGGCCCAGCACATGGAGGTCAGGGCCGGCGGCGCGCCCGACCTGATCGAGGAGCTGCACCCGCCGGTCGACTCCGGCCACCCGCAGACGCTGCTCGACTTCGTGCGCTGGTCCGTGCGCCGCGCGCCCGCCAAGCGGTACGCGCTGGTGATCTGGAACCACGGCGGCGGCTGGTCCCCCGACGACCTCGACCAGATCTACACCCAGGTCAGGGGCCGCGCGGCGCGGCGCGACGTGGAGAGCGGCTACGTCCGCAGGGCGCCGCGCGCGTCCATGGCGGACGGCGAGCCGGCCTTCTCGGAGCTGTCCAGGCTGACGGAGTCGCAGGAGATGACCAAGGCGGTGTTCACGACGTCGCTGACCGAGGTGCTGCGCCTGCCGAACGGGCAGGAGCGGGCGATCGCCGGCGACGACGGGACGCTGCACTCGCTGGACACCATCGAGCTGTGCAACGTCATGCGGGCCGTCCACCAGGACCTCGGCCGGCCGCTCGACCTGCTCGGCATGGACGCCTGCCTCATGAGCAACCTGGAGGTCTGCTTCGAGCTGCGCGAGCACGTCGGCGTCGTGGTGGGCTCGGAGGAGCTGGAGCCGAACGAGGGCTGGCCGTACACGGAGATCCTGTCCGCCATGGCGGCCGATCCGCGCATGGACGCGCGCGAGCTCGGGCGGATCGCCGTGGAGGAGTACGTGAAGTCCTACCGCGGCACGCACCAGACCGTCACCCAGTGCGCGGTGGACGCGACCCGCATCGAGGAGTTCATGGGCGAGTTCCAGACGCTGGCCGCGGGCATGCGGCGGCAGGTGCAGGTCAACCGGTCCGTGGTGGACAGCGTGCAGTCGGTCGCGACCCGCTTCCACATCGACCGCTCGCTCATGGACCTGCGCACGATCTGCCTGGCGCTGGTGGCCGACTCGCGCACCGACCCGACGCTGGCCTCGGTGGCGGACAAGCTGCTGGCCATCCACGGGCCGGGCGGCTTCGTGATCAACGAGGGCCACCAGGGCGAGAAGGTGGAGGAGTGCGGCGGGCTGAGCGCGTACTTCCCGATGGAGCGCACCATCTCGCGCTACTACGGGGACCTCCAGATCGCCCAGCACACCGAGTGGGACGAATTCCTCAGGGACTACGCGAACGCGCGTACCATCAGGCGGTAGGAGAGCGCCCGAGGCGGCGTCTTCAGACGGCGTCTCAAGGCGGCGTCAGAGCCACATGCCGGCGTTCCGCCGGCGTCGCTGGGGCTATTGCGGCCCGGGACCGGCCGCAATAGCCCCTACCTTTGCTGTCATGGATCCCCTCATCAGCCGCAGGGCGCTCAACCGGGCCACGCTGGAGCGGCAGCACCTGCTGCGCCGCACCGACCGCTCCGTCGCCGAGGTCGTCGAGCACCTGGGCGGGCTGCAGGCACAGACCCCGCACACCTGGTACACCGGCCTGTGGAGCCGCATCGCCGGGTTCCGTCCCGCCGACGCGGCCGACCTGCTGCTCTCGCGCGAGCTCGTCCGCATCGCGCTGCAGCGCTCCACCATCCACCTGGTCACCGCCCGCGACTGCCTGGCCATGCGGCCGCTGCTGCAGCCGGTGACCGAACGCATGACGCGCACGACGTTCGGCAAGCGGCTGGCCGGCGTCGACCTCGACGAGCTGGCGGCGGCCGGGCGGGCGCTGCTGGAGGCGAAGCCGATGACGTTCGCCGAGCTCGGGCGGGCGCTGGCCGAGCGCTGGCCGGACGCCGACCCGCACGCGCTGGGCCAGGGTGTGCGCTGCTTCGTGCCGCTGGTGCAGGTGCCGCCGCGCGGCGTCTGGGGCAGGAGCGGCCCGGTCGCGCACACCAGCGCCGAGTCCTGGATCGGCTACGACGTGCCGCCGATGACGCCGGCCGAGCTGGTGCGGCGCTACCTGGCCGCGTTCGGGCCCGCGTCGGTGCAGGACGTGCAGACGTGGTCGGGGCTGACCCGGCTGGCCGAGGTGGTCGAGCCGATGGGCCTGATCAGGCTCAGGGACGAGGCCGGCCGCACCCTGTACGACCTGCCGGACGCGCCCCGGCCCGGCCCCGACGTGCCCGCCCCGGTGCGGCTCATGTACGACTTCGACAACCTCTTCCTCTCCTACGCCGACCGCTCCAGGACCATCACCGAGACCGGCGCGGCGGTGCTGCAGAGCTTCATGGGCACGAACATCGTGCCGCGCGTGATCCTGGTGGACGGGGTCACCGCCGGCGAGTGGACGGTCACCCGCGCCAAGGGCGTCTCCACCCTCCACGTGCACCAGTGGGAGCCGATCAAGGTGCTGGACGAGGTCGAGGAGGAGGGGCGGCGGCTCCTGGAGTTCCTGGCCCCGGGCGACCGGCACGACGTCACCGTCCTCGACGGCCCCTCCAGGCGCTGATCGCCGCCTCCAGACGCTGATCGCCGCCTCCAAGCGGTGATCACCGCCTCCGAGCGGTGAGGCCGGCGGGCGGGGCGATCTGCGCCGGTATGGTGGGCCACGTGCAGGAACGCAACCCGTCGACCGACCTGGTGACCTTCGGCGAGACCATGGCCCTGTTCGCCGCCCGCCGCACCGGCCCGCTGCGCTTCGCCCGCGACTTCGACCTGGGCGTGGGCGGCGCCGAGTCCAACGTCGCGATCGGCGTGGCCCGGCTCGGCCACGCCGCCACCTGGGTCGGCAGGGTGGGGGCCGACGAGTTCGGCGACCTGATCCGCACCACGCTCATGGGCGAGGGCGTCAGCACGCACGCGATCCCCGACCCCGGCGCGCCCACCGGCCTGATGATCAAGGGCAGGCGCACGGCCGACCTGATCGACGTGCGGTACTACCGCAGGGACAGCGCCGGCTCCCGGCTGAGCGCCGCCGACCTCGACCCCGAGCTGATCCGCTCGGCCAGGGTGCTGCACGTCTCCGCCATCACGCCCGCGCTGTCCGCGTCGGCGCGCGAAGCCGTGCGCCACGCGATGACCGTGGCGCGCGCCGCCGGGGTGACGGTCTCGCTCGACGTCAACTACCGGCGCGCGCTGTGGACGCCCGAGGAGGCCGGGGCGTGGCTGCGGGAGGTGGCCGGGGACGTGGACGTGCTGTTCGCGACCGAGGCCGAGGGGCGGCTGATGGCCGAGGTCGAGGGGGCCGAGGAGCTGGCCAAGGCGCTGGCCGGGATGGGGCCGCGGCACGTGCTGCTCAAGTTCGGCGCCCAGGGTGCCTTGGAGCTGTCGGGCGGCGTGGTGCGGCGGGCGGAGCCGTACCGGGTGACGGAGGTCGACTCGGTGGGCGCCGGCGACGCCTTCGCGGCCGGGTGGCTGGCCGACTGGCTGGCGGGCGCCGACCCCGAGCGGCGGCTCGCGACCGCGTGCGCGGTGGGGGCGTTCGCGGTGACCAGCCAGGGCGACTGGGAGAGCCTGCCCCGCCGCGCCGACCTCGCCCTGCTCCACAGCCCCGCCGACGGCGTCAACCGCTGACCGCCCGCGCACCGCGCCACACCCACCGCCCACTGACCGCCAAACACCGCGCCACACCCACCGCCCACTGACCGCCAAACACCGCGCCACACCCACCGCCCACTGACCGCCCGCGCACCGCACCGCACCCGGCGCCCGCTGTCCGCGCGCTTGGGATGCGGCGGGCCCGGCTGCCCCGGCTTCGCCGGTCCGTGCCTTTGGCATGCGGCGAGTCGCGACATGTCATAGCCTGCCGGAATGCTCGATCACCATCTCGACGCGCTCTTCCAGGCGGCCGGCGACCGCGACCCCGACCGGCTCTTCGGCCACGCCTCGCAACTCTACGCCGCCAGCGAGGACGCCGACGAGCCGACGCTCTCGGCCGCGACGGCCCGGTTCGGCGAGGTCTTCGACCTGGTGCCCCCCGGCATCGGCGCCCGCCTGGGCATCGTGGCGGGCGCGCTGGCCGAGCGCGGCGCCGACCCGGTGCCGCTGGCCGAGCCGCTGGTCAAGCAGCTCACCGGCCTGCTGGAGCAGTCGGCCAGGTTCGCCGCGGCGTGGCGGGCGGCGACCGGCGAGGAGCCGCCCGAGCCCGACGACAACGACCCCGAGTGGTTCGTGGGCGCGGCCGCCCGCCTGACCGGCCTGCCGGAGGGGGAGGCGTTCGCGCTGGCCGACGCGTGGGCGACGGTCTACCTGGCGCACATGCCGATCCTGTCCATCCTCCAGCTCTCGCCGCGCCTGCGCGCCGACCTGCCCGGCCGCGAGCGCCTGGCCGAGGCGCTGTCGGCGGTGGTGGCGGACCGCGCGGACCTGGAGTGGCTGACCGGCCTGCTCCAGGTGCTGGAGGACGAGCGCCTGATCGTCCTGCACCGGGAGAGCGGCCGCGGCTACGAGGTCGTGATCGGCGGTATCGGCGACAACTTCCAGCTCCACACGCTGCTGGCCGACGTGGTGAGCGGCCCGTCCGAGCACGGGCTGATCGAGGGCGTGCAGCCGGACCCGCAGTGGGTCCTGGCCGCCTCCGACGGCGAGGTGGACCCGGACGACCTCGACCCGGTGCACGGCCAGTTCAACCTGGTGGACGCGTACGGCAAGTGGATCTGGAACGAGGGCGTCCCCGCCGACATCCCGCGCCTGGACGGGGTCCGGGTCGTGGTCCTCGACCCGCCGCCGTACGAGCGGTCGTGGAGCCCGGGCCGCCGCTACCCGATGATGGACGGCCGCATCCGCCTGGAGCGGATCCTGCCGGCCGAGGAGGCCGCGGACTGGCTGTCGCGGGTCGCGCCAGAGGGCGCCCCCGAGTAACGCCTGGAGGCCGCACCGCAGATCTCCCCGCCCGGCCCCTGCCCGCAGGAGCAACCTTTGCCCGTTTCCGTTCCGGCCTTGGGGGCAGGCGGGGAAGATCTCGTCCGGGGGAAGGAACGGTGCGATGACAGACGTTTCGGGCATGGGATCTCGGCCTGACGATGAGCGGCCAGTGCTCACCAACAGGCAGGGACACCCGGTCTACGACAACCAGAACCAGCGGACGGTCGGCCCGCGCGGCCCGGCCACGCTGGAGAACTACCAGTTCCTGGAGAAGATCAGCCACTTCGACAGGGAGCGCATCCCCGAGCGGGTCGTGCACGCGCGCGGCGCGCTCAGCTACGGCTACTTCGAGGCGTACGGCACGTTCGGCGACGAGCCGATCAGCCGCTACACCAGGGCCAAGCTCTTCCAGGAGCGCGGCAAGCGTACGGACATCGCGCTGCGCTTCTCCACGGTGATCGGCGGGCGCGACTCGGCGGAGACGGCCCGCGACCCGCGCGGCTTCGCGATCAAGTTCTACACCGAGGACGGCAACTGGGACCTGGTGGGCAACAACCTGGCCGTCTTCTTCATCCGGGACGCCATCAAGTTCCCCGACGTCATCCACGCGCTCAAGCCGGATCCCGTCACGTTCCGGCAGGACCCCAACCGGATCTTCGACTTCATGTCGCAGACGCCGGAGAGCATGCACATGCTCGTCAACCTGTTCAGCCCGCGCGGCATCCCGGCCGACTACCGGCACATGCAGGGGTTCGGGGTGAACACCTACAAGTGGGTCAACGCGCAGGGCGAGACGCATCTCGTGAAATATCACTGGATGCCGAAGCAGGGCGTGCGCAGCATGACCGAGGCGGACGCCGCAGCCGTCCAGGCGCACGACCTCGGCCACGCCACGAAGGACCTGTACGAGGCGATCGAGCGCGGCGACTACCCCGAGTGGGAGCTGCTGGTGCAGATCATGACCGACGACGAGCACCCCGAGCTGGACTTCGACCCGCTGGACGACACGAAGGTCTGGCCGGAGAACGACTTCCCGCCCCAGGCGGTCGGCCGGATCGTGCTGAACCGCAACGTCGAGAACCAGTTCGCCGAGAACGAGCAGTCCGCGTTCGGCACCGGCGTGCTCGTGGACGGCCTCGACTTCTCCGACGACAAGATGCTCATCGGCCGCACGTTCTCCTACAGCGACACGCAGCGCTACCGGGTCGGTCCGAACTACCTGCAGTTGCCGGTCAACCAGACCAAGGCGGCGTGCCGGACGAACCAGCGCGACGGCCAGATGGCGTACTTCGTGGACACCGGCGGCGAGAACCCGCACGTCAACTACGAGCCGTCGATCCGCGGCGGGCTGCGCGAGGCGGAGTACGCGCACCCGGACGAGGTCGGCCCGACGATCACCGGCCGGCTCACGCGCAAGCGCATCCCGCGCACGAACGACTACAAGCAGGCGGGCCAGCGCTACCTGCTCATGGACGACTGGGAGCGCGACGACCTGGTGCGCAACTTCGTCGCCAACCTCAAGCAGTGCGACCGGGCCATCCAGGAGCGCATGGTCTGGCACTTCCTGCTCGTGGAGGACGACCTGGGGCTGCGGGTCGGCGAGGGGCTGGGCATCACCCCCGACGACGTGGCCGGGCTCGAGCCGTTGCAGAGCCAGGACCTGACGGAGGAGGACCGCGACCGGCTGGCCAAGCTGGGCAGGAACGGCCCCCGCGACGTCGAGGGGCTGAAGATGACCCACTGCGTGCCCAACGAGCGGGCCGTGCACGCCGAGCAGTGACCGCCGTTCTTTACGTCCGCCTCTCCGAGAGAGAGGCTGGACGTAAGGGAGGTGGTCGCCATGGAGTACAAGCAGTGGAACGTGCAGATCTGGATCAGCGAGGATGACGACGACGCCGTGACCACGGCCACGGCGGTGCTGTTCACCCCTGACGGCAAGCGGCACGAGAGCGTGGCGCACGCCCGGCGCAACCCGGACGACCGGCCGGTGCCCGGCATCGGGGACGAGCTGGCCGCCGGCCGGGCGCTGTCGGACCTGGCCTCGAAGCTCATCGAGGACGGCGCCCAGGACGTGGCCCAGCTCGCCAGCCCCGCCTGATCAACAGCTCACAGCAGGCCGGCGGCGGCGAGCAGCTTGCCGATCCGGCCGACCTCGTCCTCGTTCAGCGGGATCTGCGGCAGCGCGGTGACGGGGCAGTCGATGACGCCGCGCAGGTGCAGCGCGGCCTTGAACGCGCCGAGCCCCGACGAGCTGCCGCCCATGCGGCTCCCGCCGACGTGCACGATCTCGAACAGCCTGACCAGCCGCTCCTGCTCGGCCCTGGCCGCCTCCCAGTCGCCCTGGGAGGCGCAGCGGTACAGCTCGACGTACCCCTGCGGGTCCACGTTGCCCAGCCCGGGCACCACGCCGTCGGCGCCCATCCACAGGGCGGAGTCCACGGTCACCTCGGAGCCGGTGAGCACGCTGAACGGCGCCTCCCCGCTCAGGACGTCCCGGCCCATGACGACGGCGCGCAGGCCGCCGTCGTCGCCGCTGGAGTCCTTCAGCCCGGCCAGCGTGCCCTCGGCGGCCAGCTCCAGCACCAGCCCGGTGCTCAGCTTGGTGTGCACGGAGACGGGCAGGTCGTAGGCGTAGAGGGGCAGCCCGGCCCGCCGCGCGATGGTCCTGAAGTGGGTGCGGATCTCCTCGGGGTGTGTGCGCGTGTAGAACGGCGCCGTCGCCACCAGCCCGGACGCCCCGGCCTCGGCCGCGACGCGCGCGTGGTCGAGCACGCGCGGCGTGGTCATGTCGATCACCCCGGCCAGCACCGGCACCTGGCCGCCCACGTGCCCGACCACGGTGTCCAGCACGGTGCGCCGCTGCGCGTCCGTCAGGTACGCCACCTCGGACGACGAGCCCAGCACGAACAACGCGTCCACGCCGCCGCCCACCAGGTGGTCGACCAGCCGGACGAGCGAGGCCGTGTCGACCTCGTACTCCGGGGTCATGGGGGTGCACACCGGGGGGATCACTCCGGACAATCTCATACGCGCTCCTGAATCAGCTCAATGTCGGTCGCACCCGCCGCCACCGGGTGATGGCAGTGGAACAGGTGGCCGCCCTCGACGGTCGCCGCGGGCATCTCGGCGGCGCAGACGTCGTCGGCGCGCCAGCAGCGGGTGCGGAACGGGCAGCCGCTGGGCGGCCTGGTGGCCGACGGCACGGCGCCGACCAGCGGGATCGGGTTGATCGGCGAGATCAGCCCGGGCGTGGCGGAGAACAGCGCCCTGGTGTACGGGTGCCGCGCGCCGAGCGGCACCGATGCGGCCGGCGTCTGCTCCACGATCCTGCCCAGGTACATGGTGACCACGCGGTCGCTCATCCTGCGGACCGTCTGGATGTCGTGCGAGACGAACACCAGCGCCAGCCCCAGCCGCTCCTTCAGGTCCAGCAGCAGGTTGAGTATCTGCGCCCGCACCGACACGTCGAGGGCGCTGGTCGGCTCGTCGGCCACGACGAGATCGGGCTCCAGCGCCAGCGCCCTGGCCACGGCCACCCGCTGCCGCTGACCTCCCGAGAGCTGGCCGGGCAGCGCGTCGGCGGCGCCGGCGGGCAGCCCGACCAGGTCCAGCAGCTCGCGCACGCGGGCGTCGCGCTGGGCGGGGGTGCCGCGGCCGTGCACGTCGAGCGGGTCGCGCAGCACCTGGCGGACCGGCAGCCGCCGGTTGAGGGCGGTGGACGGGTCCTGGAAGATCATGCCGACGCCGGTGCCGATCGCCGCGCGCCGCTCCCGCTCGTTCATGCCCCACAGGTCGCGGCCGCGGAAGGTCACGGTGCCCGCGGTGGGCCGTTGCAGCCCCACCAGCACCTTGGCCAGCGTGGACTTGCCGCAGCCCGACTCCCCCACGACGCCGACGGTCTCGCCGGGGCTCACGGTGAGGTTGGCGGCGGTCAGCGCGTACACGCGGTCGCGCCCCAGCAGGCCGCCCGAGCGGGCCTTGTGCACGACGTGCACGTCCTTCAGCTCAAGCATGCTGCTCGCTCCTCACCAGCGACTCGGCGGGGTGGTGGCAGGCCACCTGGTGGGTGGCCGGGCCTTCCAGCACCGGCTTCTCGGTACGGCACACGTCGGTGGCCATCGGGCACCGGTCGGCGAAGCGGCAGCCGGAGGGGAAGTCGGCCGGGGCCGGCACCACGCCGGGGATCTGCGTCAGCCGCTCGGCCCCCGACTCCAGCGACAGCACCGAGCCGAGCAGGCCGCGCGCGTAGTGGTGGGCGGGCCGGCCGACCAGGCCGGCGGTGACGCCGGTCTCGACGATCTGGCCGCCGTACATGACGACCACGCGGTCGGTCACGTCGGCGACCAGCGCGAGGTCGTGGGAGACGAGGATCAGCGCGAACCCCAGCTCCTCGCGCAGCTTCAGCAGCAGCTCGATGACCTGCGCCTGGACGGTCACGTCGAGCGCGGTGGTGGGCTCGTCGGCGACGATCAGCTTGGGGTCGCGGGAGAGCGCCATGGCGATGAGCACCCGCTGCCGCTGCCCGCCGGACAGCTCGTGCGGGTAGGCCGACAGGGTGCGGCGGGCGTCGAGGCCGACGAGTTCGAGCAGCTCGGCGGGGGTGCGCCGGCCGCCGCGCCGGGTGAGCTGCTTGAGCTGGGCCTTGATGGTCATGGCCGGGTTCAGTGAGGACAGGGCGTCCTGGTAGATCATCGCCATCTCGTGGCCGAGCAGGCGGCGGCGGGCGCGCCTGGACTCGGCGAGCAGCTCCCGCTGCTCGAAGCGGACGTGGCCGCTGACGCGGGCGTCGCGGGGCTGCAGGCCCATGATGGTCAGCGCGGTCAGCGACTTGCCGCAGCCGGACTCACCGACCAGGCCCAGCACCTCGCCGGGCCGCACCTCGAACCCGATGCCGTCCACGATGTCCAGGCCCTCGGTGAACCCGATCCGCAGCCGCTCGACCGCGAGGATCGGCGGGCCCTGCGGCAGCGGGCGGGCCCGCTCGGCCAGCCTCCTGGCCGCCTCCGCCAGCCCCGGCAGCTCGACGACCTCGCCCGAGCCGGGCCGGGCCTGCTCGAAGGCGTCGTCGTCCTTGCGCACCTGCGCCTTGCGTGCCGCGGGGGCGGCCCAGGCGTCCGAGATGCCCTCGGACAGGACGTTGAGCGCCAGCACGGTGAGCAGGATGAGCAGGCCGGGGAAGACCGTGGCCCACCAGCCGCCGAGCAGCACCAGGTTCTTGCCGTCGGCGATGACGCTGCCCCACGACGGGTTCGGCGGGCGCACGCCGGCGCCGATGAACGACAGCGACGCCTCGAACACGATCGCGTCGGCCACCATCACCGTGCAGAACACCAGCACCGGGGCGGCGCAGTTGATCGCGACGTGCTTGAGGACGATGTGCGGCGTGCGGGCGCCGATGATGCGCTCGGCCGCCACGTAGTCCTCGCCGTACTGGGCGACCACGTTGGCCCGCACGACCCTGGCCACGGACGGCATGTAGAGGAACGCCATGGCCATGACCAGCACGGGGATGCTGCCGCCGAACACCGCCACGAGCACCGCGGCCAGCGCGATGCCGGGGAAGGCCATGATGACGTCGAGCACCCGCATCAGGGTCTCGTCCACGGCCCTGCGCGAGGTCGCCGCGATCGCCCCGATGACCGCCCCGGCCACCAGGGCCAGGCCGGTCGCGCCGAGGCCGATGATGAGCGACCAGCGGGCGCCGTACAGGAGCCTGGACAGGATGTCGCGGTTGGCGCTGTCGAGCCCCATCCAGTGCGCGGCCGACGGCCCCCCACCTGCGGCTTCCTGGAAGTACGGCGAGTGCGGCGCGATCCACGGCGCCAGCACCGCGGCCAGCACGACCACCACGATGATGCCGACCGAGACCCACGACAGCGGTTTCAGCCGGCGGAAGCCGACACCGGGCCTGGACAGGCGCTCCGTCAGTCCGCGTCTCATGTGGCACTCCTGAGCCGGGGGTTGACCAGCAGGTAGAGGATGTCGACGACCAGGTTGACGACCATGAAGCCGATCGCGATCGTCAGCACCACGCCCTGCACGACGGCCGGGTCGCCGTCGCGCACCGCGTTGATCATGAGCTGGCCCATGCCGGGCAGCCCGTAGATCGTCTCGATCACGACCGTGCCGCCGATCAGGTAGCCGATGCGCAGGCCGAGCACGGTCAGCGGGTTGATCAGGGCGTTGCGCAGCACGTTCCGGCCGACGACCACGATCATCGGCAGGCCGCTGCCGATCGCGGTGCGGACGTAGTCACGATCCAGCTCCTCCACCATCGACGTGCGGATGATGCGGGTGAGCTGCGCGGCGATCGGCAACGACAGCGACAGGGCGGGCAGCGTCATCGACTGCAGCCAGCCCGTGACCGAGTCGGCCGGGTTGATGTAGCCGCCGGTCGGGAACAGCCCCTCGCCGACGGCCAGCCACTGGATCATCAGCAGCGCCAGCCAGAACGCGGGCGCCGCCACCCCGACCAGCGACACCACGCGGATCACCTGGTCCGGCCACCGGTCGCGGAACAACGCCGCCGTCACGCCGAACACCAGCGCCAGCACCACCGCCACGGCCAGGCCGAGGAAGGTGAGCTGCAACGTCAGCGGCAGCGCGGTCGTCACCGACTCGATGACCGGCTTCTTGGTCAGCACGCTGGTGCCCATGTCGCCGCGCGCCAGGTCGGCGACGAAGCGCACGTACCGGACGGGCAGCGGGTCCAGCAGGCCGTTGTCGATCTGGAACTGGCGGATCTGCTCGGCGGTCGGGTTCGCGCCCTGGAAGTAGGCGTACTCCGGCTTGACGCCGGAGAAGCGCATCACGACGAACACGAACGCGACCACGCCGAGGACCAGCGGGATCAGGATGAGGAGCCGCCGCAGCAGCATCCGGGCGACGAGCGTCATGTCCTCTTGGCCTGCAGCAGGTTGATGCCGGGGTACGGCTGGGCGCGCACGCCGGACAGCTTCTTCGGGTCCCAGGCGGTCATCAGCTCGTTGTGCACGACCGGGTAGAGGATGGCCTGCTCAGCCACGAAGTCCAGATATTTGTGGATCAGCTCCGTGCGTTTGGCCTTGTCCGTTTCCTTGCCGGCCTCGTCCATCATGGCGAAGAGCTTCTCGGCGTCCTTGGTGCCGTCCCAGTGGCTGTACTTCATCCACAGGCCGCCGGGCACGTAGTTGTAGTGCAGGATCAGGTCGGCGTCCATGCCGAACTGGTTGGGGTTCGAGGCCGCGGCGACCACCTGGTAGTCCTGGAACTGGTCCATCTTCGTGAACAGCGCGGCCGTGTCCTGCGGCTCCAGCGTCGTCTTGATGCCGACGGCCTCCCAGGAGGAGGCGATGGTGGGCAGGCAGTCGGCGATCCAGCTCACGTTCACGGCCATGAGGTTGATCGTCAGGCCGCTCACGCCGGCCTCCTTGAGCAGCGCCTTCGCCTTCTCCGGGTCGTAGTCGTAGACGACCGAGGCCCTCTTGTGGTCGGGGTGGCCCTCGTTGAGGAAGGAGCTGGAGGCGGTGCCGTGGCCCTTGAGCGCCACGTCGATCATCTTCTGCTTGTCGATGGCGTAGTGCAGGGCCTGGCGCACCCGTACGTCGTCGAACGGCTTCGTGGCGGTGTTGAACATCAGGAACATGTGGTTCATGCCCTTGCCGCCCTCGACCGTGAGCCCCTGCTGCTTGAGCTGGTCCACGTTCGCGTACGGGATGTTGTCGGCGATCTGCGCCTCGGCGGAGCCGCCGGAGATCTTGGCCACGCGGGCGGCGGCGTCCACGATCGTCAGCCAGTTCATCTTCTTGACCGTGGCGGGCCGCGGCCCGTTGTAGCCGTCGAACGCCTCGAACGTGGTGTTGGACTTGGGGTTGTGCGCGGTCAGCTTGTAGGGCCCCGAGCCGACGGCCTTGCCGCCCTTGGCCTGGTCCCAGGCGCCGGCCTGGCTGAAGACGTGCTTCGGCATGATCTTGGCGATGGTCAGCCGGGGCGCCGCGTCCGGGAACGGGAACTTGAAGACCAGCTCCACGCTGCGGTCGTCCACCTTCTTCACCTCCTTCAGCCAGGGCTTGAAGAAGTTGCCGGTCAGGACGTTGTCCGGGCCCAGGATCCGCTCGAAGGTGAAGACCACGTCGTCGGCCGTGACGGGCTGCCCGTCGTGCCACTTGGCGCCGTCCCGGAGCGTGAACCTCCAGGTGGTGGCGTTCAGGTCGGCGGGCAGCGCGGTGGCGAGCGCCGCGTACGGCTCGCGGGTGATCGGGTCGGTGTCGAGCAGGCCCTCGTAGACGTGGGTGATGCCGGCCATGGCGAACGCCGAGGCGGTCTGCGTCGGGTCCCAGCTCTGGTCGTTGCCGTACCCGATGACCGCGGTGATGAGGTCCTTGTTGGATCCGGCGCCGACCGAGCCGGTCGAGGCCGGGCCTCCTGAACAGGCGGAGAGCGTGGCCGCGATGAACGCCGCCGCACCGGCGGCCCCGCTGTGACGCAGGAAGTCGCGGCGACTCAACTCAGAGCTCACGGATGCCTCCTGGGAAGAGATAGAACATGGGACATCCCATGTCCTACGATGTGCGTAAAGTGGACGCTAAATGCCGCCACGGCTTGAGGTCAACGGAAGATTTCCGGATTGTTACCTACGACGAAAGGATTCTTCATGACCACAGTCCCGCGTCCGGCGCGGCCCAGCCGCGCCATGGAGGCCCAGGAGGGCGTCAAGGACCTCATCGTCAGGCGCGGGCTGGTCGCGGGCGACCCCCTCCCCACCGAGTCGGAGCTCATGGAGGAGCTCCAGGTCAGCCGCAACTCGATCAGGGAGGCGCTGAAGGCGCTCCAGGCCGTGGGCATCGTCGACATCCGCCACGGCTTCGGCATGTTCGTCGGCCGCATGTCACTGGCCGGGCTGGTCGACGAGCTGACCTTCCACAGCCGCATCACCCTGCAGAACGGCGCCAACCACCTCGCCCACCTGGTCGAGATCCGCGAGCTCCTGGAGAGCGGCCTCGTCCAGCGCCTCATCGAGCTCGGCCCCGAGGTGGACCTGTCGCCGGTCGCCGACGTCATGGCCAGGATGGAGAGCGAGGCGCAGGCCGGGCTCGTCTCCCCCGAGACCGACCGGCTCTTCCACGACCTGCTCTACCGCCCGCTCGGCAACCCCCTGGTGAGCCAGCTCCTGGGCGCGTTCTGGGACGTCTACTACCAGCTGCGCGACGCGCTCGGCGCCCCCGACGAGCCGCCCGCCGACGTGGCCAGGCGGCACCGCGACATCTACACCGCCGTCCTGAAGGGCGACAGGGACGCCGCCGTGGCCGCCGTCCGCGCGCACTTCGAGGGCGTACGCAACCGCACGGCCAGGATCGGCGGCTGAAAACCGCGCGCGGATCCTGCCGGGCCCGGCGGCGGAGGGCCGTTCCCCGGCGCGTCAGCCGGGCCAGCGCTCCACCCGCCGCCACCGCCCCCGCCACTCGCCGAACCACTCCGCGAACCACGGATGCGCCCCGGCCAGCGGCATGATGTACGCCACCGTCTCCAGGTAGTAGCGCCGCTGGAACCGCCACGGCATCCGGTGCAGCTCCTGCACGTTGCTCACCCGGTCCGACAGCTTCACCAGCACCGCCCGCGGCGGCGCCTTGGCCAGCGAGGCCAGGTAGTCGGCCTTCGAGCCGCCGCCCGGCTTGGTCACCCACCGCACGAGCGCCGCCACCTCGGGCCCGAACCGCCGCGCGACCTCGCCCTCCGTGCACGGCGTGTCCTCCAGCACGTCGTGCAGGACGGTCGCGACCAGCACGTCCCTGTCGCTCAGCCCCGCGCCGCGGACCGCCACCTCCAGCGCCTCCAGCAGATGCTCGACGTACGGCCGCCCGGTCGGCCGCTGCTGCACCCCGTGCCGGCGCCCGGCGAAGGCGACCGCGTCGCGCAGCGAGGTCACGGTGGAGGCCGGCAGCGCCCGGCTCAGCGGGCCCTCCGCGTGCGCCCACGACGGCCAGCTCGTGAAGATCTGCATCCCGCTCCTTCGCATGGGTGGTGCCGCGAGCGTGTCCTAGGCTGAGAATATGGCCGAGATCGCTGTCCCAGACGGGTCATGGACGTTCAATGGGGAAATGCTGCGGATCGTCCCCGGGAGCGACAAGGACATCGACGAGCTGCGCCGTACCCTCGGAGAGGTCCGCGTGCCGCTGGAGGCGATCGCCGGCGTGGCCTTCGAGCCCGCCCGCAAGGGCGGGCACCTGCGCCTGCGGCTGCGTAAGGGCGCCGACGCGCTGTTCGACGTGGCCGCCGGGGCGCTGGGCCCGCCCGCCGACCCCTACCGGCTGGCCGTGCCGAAGGCCCGTACCGGCGCGGCCGAGTACTTCGCCGACGAGATCCGCGACACCATGGCCGTCTACCAGACACCCGGCGGGCCCTGCGACGGCTACCTCCTGCCCGTCCCCGACGTGCCCGTCTCGGCCACCGCGGGCGACGGCGCCGCGATCTTCGACGGCGAGCGCGTACGGCTGGAATGGACCGGCTGGGCCAGCAGCGAGAAGGAGAAGGCCGGCCCGCAGGAGTTCCCGCTGTCCGACATCTCCGGCGTGGAGTGGAAGCCGCAGTCCGGCATGGGCTACGGCACGCTCCGCTTCCGGATCAAGGGCGAGCCGCCGAGCACCAAGTCGCCGCAGAAGGACCTGCGCTGCGTGTCCTGGGGCATCCAGCGCTTCGGCGGCGCCACGGCCCTGGTCGCCGCCGCCGTCCTGGCCCGGCTGCCGCGCGAGCGGGCCGACCAGCCCGAGCCGCCCGCCGCGCCCGCGCCCGCACCGACTCCCGACGACGTGCACGACGCGGTCCTGCGCCGCCTGGCCGAGCTGGGCCAGCTGCACCGGTCAGGGGTGCTGACGGACGACGAGTTCGCCACCGCCAAGCAGGCGATGATCCGGCGGCTCCAGGACTCCTGATCCCCTTCCCCGGCAGCCACTTGTTGCGTACGCTCGACCACGCACAGTGACTTCAGGAGGGGCAATGGTCAGGAGATCACACATGGCGGCGGTCGCGGCAGGGGCGGCACTCGCCCTCGTACCGGCGGGGCTGCCGGC